>CBDDRQ010000172.1:0-10783 GCA_965233125.1 uncultured bacterium | reverse complement strand
TGAACTTCGGGTCGCGCGGATGCACGACGATCGAGCCCATCATGCCCATCGCCATCTGCACCATCTCGTCGGCGTGCGGGTGGTACATGAACGTGCCCGACTTCGTCATCTGGAACTCGTAGACGAAGGTCTTGCCCGGCTGGATATGCGGCTGCGTCAGGCCGCCAACGCCGTCCATGCCGTTCGGCAGCAGGATGCCGTGCCAGTGGATGGTGGTGTGCTCGGGCAGCCGGTTGGTGACGAAGATGCGCACCCGGTCGCCCTCGACGCATTCGATGGTCGGACCGGGCGACTGGCCGTTGTAGCCCCAGAGGTTGGCGGTCATGCCGGGCGCGAGCTCGCGGCGCACCGGCTCGGCGACGAGGTGGAACTCCTTCCAGCCGTCCCTCATGCGCCAGGGCAGCGACCAGCCGTTCAGCGTCACCACCGGGTTGTATGGCCTGCCGGTATTGGGAACGAGCGGTGGCGCCGCCTCGGCGCTATCGCGGCTCGGCGCCTCGGGGAGCGACGCCGCGCCCACGCGGCTCACCACCGCGGCGCCGAGCAGGCCGGCGGCCGAGCCGGCCAGAAAATGTCTTCTCGAGTTCATTCAGTGTCCTCCGCCGCCGGAAGCCGGCGCCCTCGACGCTGCTCTCATCAGCTGCATTCCCCCAGGCGAGCGCCCGGTGAGCGCCATCTGGAGATCCGATTCCGCAATCCAGAAGTCGCGCAGCGATTCAATATAGGCATTGACCGCAACAACCTGCTCGCGCGAATCGGCGAGCAGCTCGAACACGCTTGCGAGCATGCCGTTGTAGCGCAGCAGCATCTCCTCCGAGATGCGCTTGCGCAGCGGCACGACCTCGTCGCGGTAGTGCCGCGCCAGGTCGAACGACGTGCGGTAGGCGCCGTAGGCTTCCCGCACCTCGGAGCGCGCCTGTACCGCAGCCGCGGTCGCGCGATTCATCGATTGCAGGTACAGCCGCTCGGCGCGCGCCGTGCGGGCGCCGCCGAGGTCGAAGATCGGCAGGCGCAGCTCCACCTCCCAGCCGCGCTGGCGCGGCTGCCCCGTCTCGCTGTTGCTGAGCACGCCGAACTCGAGCAGGCTCACGTAGCGGGTCACCTTCGTGAGGCCGAGCGAACGGGCGAGCGCTTCCGTATCGCGCTTGGCCCCCTGCACATCGAGCCGCTGCGCCAGCGCCTGCGCCTCCAGATCGCCGCCTTCGCGCGGCGCCTTCGGCAGTTCGGGCAAGCGCTCGGGTAGCCGGAACGCGAGGTCGTCGCCCCACAGGCCCATGAGGCGCGTCAGGCGCTCGCGCGCCGCAAGCTCGGCGTGCCGAGCGCGCGCGAGCTGCGCGGTCGCCTCCGCGTAGAACGCCTGCTCGCGCGCCTGGTCGAGCCTGGAGAAATTACCGGCTTCGGCCATGCGCCGCGCGAGCTCGGCGCTCGCCTCTGCGGCCTCCTTCACCTGCTCGGCGTACCGCGCGCTTTCCTGCGCCGCCACGGCGCCGAACCAGGCCTTGCGCGTATCGAGCGCAACACCGAGCGCCTCGGCGGCGGTGCGGCTCCTGGCAGCCTCGAAACGCGCCTCTTCGCCGCGCACCGACAGCGGGATGGTGAGCAGCCCCAGCACGTCGAAGAAAAGGCTGCGCTCGTACTCCATTTCGTCGCCGCGCCGGAGCCGCGCGAACGAGAAGGTCGGTCCGCGCCAGCGGCTCGCCTGGACGAGATCCGCCTCGGCGATTCCGACGTCGGCATAGGTCGCCTGCAGGCCCGGATTGTTGAGCAGCGCGACCTGCACCGCGGCTGCGGCAGCGAGCGGCGCGGCAAGGAGCTCCTTCACGCGCGCGCGAACCGAGCTCTCCTCCTCCTCCGAGCGCACCCATTTCGCCTGCGCGCCGGTGCGCTCCTGAACTGCCTGCTCGACGGCAGAGAAGCCCGCGTCCGGCGCAAGCGACTTGCAGCCGGCGAGAAGCACGAGCGCCGCGGCGGCGAGGCGCTTCATTTGTGCCCGCCGTGCTTCCTGAAGATGCCGACATGGCCGCCAGCGCGGCGGACTTCGTCGTTCACCGCCCGCCACGGCGCAAGCTCGATCTCGCCATGGGGCCGATAGCCCTCGAAGGCCGAGCGGTACTCGAGCGGCGGCGCCTTTGCCTTCGGATCCTTCGGGTCCGGCCGCCGTTGCTCAGCGGCTACGGTTGCGCCCGCGGCAGCGACCGCGAGCACGAAGCAAATGCTCTTATGCATGACTCTCTCGACGTCGTTGAGCGCACGCGCGAGCGTGCAGGGCGGCGCGATCAGCGCTGCGCCGCGGAACGGCTAGACGTCAGAGAGCGAGCGGAGGTGGATCGAGGTGATCCGGGACGAAGCCTGCCGAGAAGGATTCCCCCGACGCGATGCGGGATGCGCTGTCGGCAGCAAGCGGTGTCCCAGTGGGAGCCGGAACGGCGAAGGAGGCGCTGCTGCAGTGCTCGACGCAAACGTTGCAGTCGGGCGTGCCGGCCGGCTCGGGCGCGGCGCCATGATCGCCGTGCCCGCGATGCTCCTGGTGCGCGCCATGCCCGTGCCCGGTGTCGGCATGCACGGCTTGCTGCTGGTGCCCCATCGCGCAAAACCCTACCGTGACCGCAGCCAGTCCGCGCAGCGGTATCACTGCCAGAAGCAGCAGGACGGCGAGGTGCTTGACGGTGCGGCTCATCGGAAAAATCCTACCATAGGGACAGCGCAGCATCCGGCGGGTTCAATGGCCTATCGCGCCAGGTCTTCGATGATCGGGCACTCCGGGCGGTGATCGCCGTGGCAGTGGTGGGCGAGGTGCTCCAGCGTCTTCACCATGGACTCCAGCTCGGCGATCTTGCGCTTGAGCTCGTCGACGTGCGCGCCCACGACTTTTTTCACCGAGGCGCTCCTGCGCGACTTGTTCTGCCACAGGCCGAGGAGCTCGCGGATATCCTCCATCGAGAAGCCGAGGTCGCGCGCGCGCTTGATGAAGCGCAAGGTGTGCACCTCATTCGGGCCGTAGAGTCGGTAATTGCCCTCGCTGCGTACGGCTTTGGGCAGGATGCCGATCGACTCGTAATGGCGCACCATCTTCACCGAGACGCCGCTTTCCCGGGATGCGTTGCCGATATTCATGAAGCGCATGCTGAACTCTACCATCGTGGGAAGGTCAAGTCCTTGACTCTCCCATGATGGGAGGGACGATCCTTCGGCGCACGATGACCAAGGGGAGCCACGCCATGCAGCACGATCACAGCCACGCCCACCACGACCACGCCGCGACCGATCCGGTCTGCGGGATGAAGGTCGACCCGCACACCGCCAAGCACCGCGCCGAGCACCAGGGGCGGTCCTACTACTTCTGCTGCGGCGGCTGCAAGACCAAGTTCGAGGCCGACCCGGCGAAGTACCTCGCCAAGGAGAAGGCGAAGCCGGCGCCGGTCAAGCCCGGCGCGATCTACACCTGCCCGATGCACCCGGAGGTGCGCCAGGCAGGGCCGGGGAGCTGCCCGCTCTGCGGCATGGCGCTCGAGCCCGAGGAAGTGACGCTGGAAGAGGGCCCGAACCCCGAGCTCGCCGACATGCAGCGGCGCTTCTGGATCGGGCTTGTCCTCACCCTTCCCGTGCTGGTCCTCGAGATGGGCGTGCACGCGTTCGGCCATCTTCTCGAGCCGCAGACCTCGAACTGGGTGCAGCTCGCGCTGGCCACGCCGGTGGTGCTCTGGGCGGGCTGGCCCTTCTTCGTGCGCGGCTGGCAATCGATCGTCAACCGCTCGCTCAACATGTTCACGCTCATCGCCATCGGCACCGGCGTCGCCTGGCTCTACAGCATCGTTGCGACGCTCTTCCCGGGCGCCTTTCCCGGCGCTTTCCGCGGCCCCGACGGCGCGGTGGCCGTGTACTTCGAGGCCGCCGCGGTGATCACGGTGCTGGTGCTGCTCGGGCAGGTGCTCGAGCTGCGCGCGCGCGAGCGCACGTCGGGCGCGATCAAGGCGCTGCTCGGCCTCTCGCCGAAGACGGCGCGGCGCATCGGAGCCGCAGGGGAAGAATCCGACGTTCCTTTGGAAGAGATCCATGTGGGCGAGCGCCTGCGCGTGCGCCCCGGCGACAAGGTGCCGCTCGACGGCGAGGTGCTCGAGGGCGGCTCGAACGTCGACGAGGCGATGGTCACCGGCGAGCCGATGCCGGTGCGCAAAGAAAAGGGCGCGAAGGTGATCGGCGGCACGATCAACGGCCAGGGCAGCTTCATCATGCGCGCCGAGAAGGTCGGCCGCGACACGATGCTCGCGCAAATCGTGCAGATGGTGGCGCAGGCGCAGCGCTCGCGCGCGCCGATCCAGCGCCTCGCCGACGTGGTCGCCGGCTGGTTCGTGCCGGCGGTGATTGCCATCGCCCTGCTCGCCTTCGGCGCCTGGGCGATCTGGGGGCCGCCGCCCGCAATGGTATACGCGCTCATCGGCGCGGTGAGCGTGCTCATCATCGCCTGCCCCTGCGCGCTCGGCCTGGCGACGCCGATGTCGATCATGGTCGGCGTGGGCCGCGGCGCGGGCGCCGGGGTGCTCATCAAGAACGCCGAGGCGCTCGAGCGCCTGGAGAAGGTCGACACCATCGTCGTCGACAAGACCGGCACCCTCACCGAGGGAAAGCCGAAGGTCACGGCGATCCATCCCGCGCAAGGCGTCGACGAGGCGGAGCTGCTGCGCCTCGCCGCGAGCCTCGAGCGCGCGAGCGAGCATCCGCTCGCGGCAGCCATCGTCGCTGCCGCCGAACAACGCTCGCTATCCTTTTTGCCGGTAGCGGATTTCGACTCTCCGAGCGGGAAAGGCGTCATCGGAAAAATCGAGGGGCGCAGGGTGGCGCTTGGCAACGCCAGGTTCCTCGCCGAGCTCGGCGCGGAGGTCGGCGCGCTCGCCGCTCCGGCCGAAGCGCTGCGCCGCGACGGTGCCACGGCGATCTTCGCCGCCATCGATGGCCGCGCCGCGGGCGTCATCGCCATCGCCGACCCGATCAAGGCCTCGACCCCGGCGGCGCTCCGCGCGCTGCGCGAGGAAGGCGTGCGGATCGTCATGCTGACGGGCGACGAGCGCGCCACCGCGGAGGCGGTCGCGCGCCAGCTCGGCATCGAGGAGGTCGAGGCGGGCGTGCTCCCGGACAAGAAGGGCGAGGTGGTGCAGCGCCTGCGCGGCGAGGGCCGCGTCGTGGCGATGGCGGGCGACGGCGTGAACGACGCGCCCGCGCTCGCCGCGGCCGACGTCGGCATCGCCATGGGCACGGGCACCGACGTGGCGATCGAGAGCGCCGGGGTGACGCTCCTCAAGGGCGACCTCGAGGGCATCGTGCGCGCGCGCAAGCTCTCGCGCGCGGTGATGAGGAACATCCGCCAGAACCTCTTCTTCGCCTTCGTCTACAACGCCGCCGGCGTGCCGATCGCGGCCGGGGTTCTCTATCCGTTCTTCGGGGTGCTGCTCTCGCCGATCATCGCTGCGGCGGCGATGTCCTTCTCCTCGGTGAGCGTGATCGCCAACGCCCTGCGGCTGCGCGCCATCAAGCTCTAAGCACCGCCCGAGCGCAGTTGTACCCGGCCGCTCCGGCGATGGCGCCTCCGGGGTGCATCGCGGCGCCGCACAGCCACAGGCCTTCTATGGGCGTGCGGTAGTGCGCGAGCTGCGGCAGCGGGCGCATCCACAGCGCCTGGTCGAGCGAAAGCTCGACCTGGTGCGGCTGGGAGGGCGGCGTGACCTCGACCGACTCGATCGCGGCCTCGCCGAGCTGGTCCTCGAGCGCTGCGACGACCAGGTCGCCGAGCGCAGTCGTGTCAGTGCCGGGCGGAACATACTGAACGTGCGCCTCCACGCAATGCCGCGCATCGCAGTACGCCTCGATGTGCGGATGCTGCGAAATGCGGCCGTACTTCGAGTCGTCGTACGCGCGCTCGAGATAGTCGAGCGACGGCGCGTGCACGAGCGTGTTGAAGCCGGGCGCGCGGTCGAGCTGGAGCCTCACGCGAGCGGCAACCGGGCGCTCGCGCAGATGTCGCAGGCCGCGCACGAGCTCCGGGTCGAGCCAGGCGGGGTCGACCAGCTCGAGCAGCGTGCGGCGCGGATGCGCGCCGGAGAGAACGATCGAAGCCTCCGTTTCCGTGCCGCCCTGGACCAGGCCTCGGACGCGGCCCTCGCGCACGATCAGGGAGCTGATTTCTCCCTCGCGAATCTCAACCCCGGGCCGCCGGGCAAGCAGGGCGTGCAGGTTCGAGCGCGGAGGCCGGAACACGCCCGGCGGGCTGCCCACGTGGTGATGCAGGAAGCGGAAAGCCGTGCCGCCCGAGCGCGGCCCCTGCTGCAGGTGCAGGACGCCCGCGGCGCCCAGGAGCCCCTTGAGCGCGTCGCTTTCGAACCAGTCGTCGAGCAGCTCCGTCACCGACATCGGCAGGATCCGCATCAGGTCGACGAGGCCCTGGCGGCCCAGCAGGCGCGCGCGCACGGCGAAGCGCACGCCGAGCGGGTCGGGGGGCGGCTCGAGGTAGACCTTCTCGAGGAGGCGCGCGAGCCTCGCCATGCGTGCGCAGAACTGCGGCCACTTCTGCGCGTCCGCCGCGCTGACGCGCCGGATCGATTCGACCGAGCGCGCCATGTCGCGCCAGAGCTCGAGCCGGCCGCCGCCGGGCAACGGCGCCACCGCCCAGGGATCAGGCGCCTCGACCTTCAGGCCTTCGAGGCGCAGCGCACGCGCGAGCTGCGGCGGCACCCAACCCAGCTCGTCTTGCCCGATCGGCTCCCCTTCGGGAAAAAGACCGACGGAATACCCCTTCTTGGACAAGAGGTGCGCGGCCACCAGCGAGTTGACGCCGCCGCCAACGACGATCGCACGGGAGCTCAAGCGTCGGCTCCGAGGATGGCGAACGCCGCGTTGCGGCCCGAGGCGCCCATCACACCGCCGCCGGGGTGCGTGCCCGAGCCGCACTGGTAGAGGCCCGCCACGGGCGTGCGGTACTTCGACCACGCGGGGGCGGGGCGCAGGAAGAACATCTGCTGCAGCGTCAGCTCGCCCTGGAAGATGTTGCCCTCCGAGAGGCCGACGATGCGCTCGATGTCGGCGGGCGTGATGACCTGCCGGTGCAGGATGGCGCCCTTGAGGTTGGGCGCGTACTGCGAGAGCGTGTCGATCACCGCGTCGCCCAGCGCTTCCCGTTTCGCGTCGGTCCAGCCGCCGTTCAGGTGGTAGGGCGCGTACTGCACGAAGATCGACATGACGTGCTTGCCGGGGGGCGCCATGGACGGGTCGATCATCGAAGGGATCACGATGTCCATGTAGGGCCGGCGCGAGATCTCGCCGTACTTTGCATCGTCGTAGGCGCGCTCGAGGTACTGCACGCTCGGGCTGATGGAGACCGCGCCGCGCAGATGCGGGCCGCGCCCGGGGAGGCAGGTGAAGCTCGGCAGCTCGCCGAGGGCGAGGTTGACCTTGGCCGAGGCACCGCGGAAGCGGAAGCGGCGGATCGATTCCACCAGCTCGCCCGGGAGGTGCTTCTCGCCCACGAGCGAAAGGAAGGTGCGCCGCGGGTCGGCGCCCGAGACGACGACCTCGCCCGCGATCTCCTCGCCGCTCTCGAGCACTACGCCCCTCGCCTTGCCATTCTTTATCAATACGTTGGAAACTGCGGTGGAAGTCCGGATCTCCGCGCCATGCGCTGTAGCGGCAGCGGCGATGGCGGCGCTCACCGAGCCGTTGCCGCCCTTGGCGAAGCCCCAGGCGCGGAACACGCCGTCGAGCTCGCCCATGTAGTGGTGCAGCAGCACGTACGCCGTGCCGGGCGAGCGCGGCCCGAGCAGCGTGCCGATGATGCCGCTCGCGGACTTGGTCGCCTTCAGCGCCTCGGTCTCGAACCATTCGTCGAGGTAGTCGGCGGCGCTCATCGTGAGCAGCTTGTGCAGGGCGTGGAAGCGCTCCGCGCCGAGGTCTTTGAAGTATCTTCTGAGCTGAAGGAGCGAAGCGAGCTCCCCCGGATGCAAAGAAGCCGGATCTGGAGGCGCCATGGCGAGCATCGGCTTGATGGCGCGCGCCATGTGGTGCAGCACGCGCCCGAACTCGTCATAGGCCTCGGCATCGCGCAGCGAATGGCGCGCCAGCTCTCGGCGGTTCTGGTCGTGGTCGTTCCACTGCGCGAGATAGTCGCCGTTCGCAAGCGGCGTGAGCGTGCTCTCGAGCGGCAGGATGTGCAGGCCGTGGCGCGGCAGCTCCAGGTCGCGGATGATCTCGGGCCGCAGCAGGCTGACCACGTAGGAGAACACCGAGAAGCGGAAGCCCGGGAACACTTCCTCGGTCATGGCGGCGCCGCCGACGCGCTCGCGGCGCTCCAGGACCAGCACCTTGCGGCCGGCCCGGGCAAGGTAGGCGGCGCAGACCAGCCCGTTGTGGCCGCCGCCGATGATGACGGCGTCGTAGCGCTTCACGGGCGCCGCATCACTTTCTTTTTCGCTCCGGATCGAAGAAGGGTTTCTTCACCGCGCGCGCGCCTGCGCGGCGGCGGCGATGCTCGACCGTGACCTCCATCTCGAGCGCCGTGCCGGGTGCAGCCCATTGCGCGCGCAGGTGCGCGAGCGCGATGTACTTCTTCAGGAGCGGCGACCAGCCGCCGCTCGTGGCGTAGCCGACCTGCTCGTCGGCCGCATAGAGCGGCACGCTGGTGCGCCACGGCGTCGGCGGGACGCGGGTCGCAAGACCGGCCTCGGCATGCAGCCCCTCGAGGGAGTCCCAGTCGATCTCGATGCCGACGAAGCGCCACTGCGGCTCGCGGCCCGCCTCCGCGGCAAGCGCCTCCCGGCCGATGAAGGCCGGCTTGCGCAGGTCGACCGTCCAGCCCAGATCGAGCTCGTAGGGCGAAGAGGTCTGGCTCTCGATGAGCGCCTTGCGCGCCGAGACGTAGTCGACATCGAGCAGCACGAGGCCCGCCTCGATGCGCGCCACGTCGAGCGCGAGCATGCCGGCCGGCGTGATGCCGTAAGGCGTGCCGGCGTCGATGAGTGCGTCCCAGAGCCGCAGCGAATCCTCCTTGGCAACCCAGATCTCGTAACCGAGGTCGCCCGTGTACCCGGTGCGCGAGACGCTGACCGGGATGCCGCGCAGGCACGCTTCGGCAAGGCGGAAGTACTTCAGCGTCGGCAGCTCGCCCAGCTCCTGAAGTATCGATCTTGCATGGGGACCTTGAAGCGACAGCGCACCGACGGCTTCGGAGATGTCCTCGACCTCGACCGCGAGGCCCACCGCGTTGTCCTGCAGCCAGCGCAGGTTGGGGTCGGCGGAGGTCATGCGGAAATTCTCCTCCCCCAGGCGCGCCACGGTGCCGTCATCGAGGAGCTTCCCGGCGCCGTCGCACCAGCCGGTGTAGAGCACCTGCCCCACCTGCGTGCGCGACACGTCGCGCGTCGTCACCCGGTCGAGCAGGCGCGCCGCGTCCGGGCCGCGCAGCGAGTACTTATAGAGCGGCGAGACGTCGAACAGCGCCGCCGCGCTGCGGATCGCGTGGTACTCGCGCTCGTGCGAGAGCTCGTAGGAGCTCGCCGCCACGTACCCCGCCCATCGCCGCCAGGAATGGCTCACGCAGAGCGCCGCAGTGCGCTCATGGAACGGCGTTGTCTTCAGCATCAGTCGATGCGGGCGCCGCTGGCAGGGTCGAAGTAGTGCCTGAGGGCGGGGTCGTAGCGCAGCGCGAGCTTGCCCGCGCGCGCATCCACGGAGGAGTGCAGCCGCGCGGCGATACGTCCGCCGTTCGCAGGCAGATGGCCGTAGACCAGCGTATCGGCGCCCAGGGGCTCGATGAGGTCGATCTCCGCCACCAGCATGGCGTCGGACTCGGCGCAGGGCTCGAGGTGCTCCGGCCGGATGCCGAGCAGCACGTCGCGGCCGTTGTGCTTGTGCGGGATCAGGTTCATGGGCGGCGAGCCGATGAAGCCGGCGACGAACACGGTGGCGGGCCTGGCGTAGACCTCCAGCGGCGCGCCGATCTGCTCGGCGCGGCCGGCGTTCATCACGATCATGCGCTGCGCGAGCGTCATCGCCTCCACCTGATCATGAGTCACGAAAAGGCTGGTAGTTCCCAGGCGCCGGTGCAGCGACTGCAGCTCGGCGCGCATCTGCACCCGCAGCTTGGCGTCGAGATTGGAGAGCGGCTCGTCGAAGAGGAACACGGCCGGCTCGCGCACGATGGCGCGCCCCATGGCCACCCGCTGGCGCTGTCCGCCCGACAGGGCGCGCGGTTTCCTGTCCAGGAAGCCCTTCAGCTCAAGGATTTCCGCCACCCGCTGTACCCGAGTGTCGATCTCGGGCTTGCTGAAGCCCTTGATGCGCAGGCCGTAGGACATGTTGTCGTAGACCGTCATGTGCGGGTACAGCGCGTAGTTCTGGAACACCATCGCGATGTCCCGGTCCTTGGGCTCGAGCTGGTTCACCACGCGAGCGCCGATGACGATCTCCCCCGACGTGATCGGCTCCAGGCCCGCCACCATGCGCAGCAGCGTCGACTTGCCGCACCCTGAGGGGCCGACGATAACGACGAACTCGCCGTCCTTGACGTCCATCGACACGCCGTGGATCACCTCGAGCTCGCCGTAGTTCTTGCGCACGTCGCGGAAGGACAGCTCAGCCATTATTTCTCCGTCTCCACCAAGCCCTTGACGAACCATTTCTGCATCAACACGACGACCAGCGCCGGTGGCAAGAGCGCCAGCATGGCTGTGGCCATGATGAGGTGCCACTCGTTCGCCGCATCGCCGCCGACGATCATGCGGTTGATGCCGATCACTACCGT
>CBDDRQ010000171.1:0-2980 GCA_965233125.1 uncultured bacterium | reverse complement strand
ACCATGGGCCCACCATAGCGGCTGAGTCGCCCGCATGGACCTCGGTGTGACAAATCGCTACTAGCTCAGCGGGGCGCACGCGCGCCACCGCCGGGATGCGTCACTTGGCGTCGATCACTTCCGAGCCCACGCGGAAGGCATCGAGCGCCGCCGGGTAGCCGCAGTACACGCTGGCGTGCAGGAAGATCTCCTGCAGTTCCTCGGGCGTCACGCCGTTGTTCAGCGCGCCGCGGATGTGGAGCTTGAGCTCGTGCTCGCGGTTGAGCGCGCACAGCATGCCCAGGTTCAGCACCGAGCGCATCTTGCGCGGCAGCCCGGGGCGGTTCCAGATGTCGTTCCAGCAGTAGGTGTTGAGGAGGTCGGTGAACTCCCGGTTGAAGTCGTCGACGCCGGCCATCGCCTTGTCGACCCAGGGGGCGCCGAGCACCTCCCGGCGGGTCTGCAGCCCCGAGTCGAAACGTTCCTTGTGCGCTCGCTTGTCCATGCATCCTCCGTGGAAAGAGGGGGACTATAACCCCGGCCCTGAAAAGAAGGCGCGAAACGGGAAAAATGGGTACGATCGTACCCATTTTACGGAGACCCCCATGGCGGCCATGCCCGAATGGTTTGTCTGGACCACCGGCGCCGAGCTCGGCGAGGCGGTGCTGGTGGCGCGCGAAGCGGCCGGCTGGACGCAGGCCGAGCTGGCGCGGCGCGCGAAGGTGACGCGCAAGTTCGTCTACAGCCTCGAGCGCGGCAAGGGCACGCTGCGCGTCGACAAGGTGATGCAGGTGCTCGGCGCGCTGTCGCTTGCGCCGCTCATCGTCCCGGCCGAGCTGCTGAAGATGCTGCGCTAGCCCGGGCGCGGCTTCATCCGCGCGATCCACGGCGCGAAGCCGGCGAGGAGATCGCCGAGGAATTTGCGCGAGGTCTCGTCGGTGAGCCGGCCCTGCGCGTCGAACTTGCCCGCCGCGTGGGTAATGAACACCTCGGGGCGCGGCAGCACGTGCCCCCAGAGCTGGGAAAGCACGCGGCGCAGGTCGTACTGGGCGCGCGTGCCGCCCACCGGGCCGGGGGCAACCGTGAAGATGGCGATCGCCTTCTCGTTGAACACCTGGCTCGGCGCGCGCGAGCCCCAGTCGATCGCGTTCTTCAGCGGCGAGGGGATCGAGAAGTTGTACTCGGGCGAGGCGATGAGCAGCCCGTCGGCGGCGCTGACCTGGTCGCGAAAGCGCTGCACCGGCGCCGGCATGCCCTGGTCGAGGATGTCCTGGTTGAACATCGGCAGGTCGGCGATGGAGGCGATCTCGAGCGTCATTCCCGCCGGCAGCAGCTCGCTGCAGGCGCGCAGCGCCGCCATGTTGAGGGAAGCCTTGCGCAGGCTGCCGCAGATGCCGAGCACCTTGAGGGTCATTTCCGGGGGTCCTTGTAGACTGGGGTCGTGGCGAGCGCGCTAGCCTACCGCGACTTCCGGCTTCTGTGGGCGAGCTCGCTGTGCTCCTGGTCGGGCCAGTGGATCCAGCAGGCGGCGCTCGGCTGGGTGGTCTACGAGATCACCGGCTCGGGCGCGCTGCTCGGCGCCGTGCTCGGCGCGCGCGCCATCCCGATGTTCCTGCTGACGCCGATGTCGGGGGTCGCCGCCGACCGCTGGGATCGCCGGCGCCTCATGCAAGCGAGCCAGGGGCTCGCCTGCGCGGTGTCGCTCGCCTTCGGCGCCGCGCTCGCCTACGGCGCGGTGAGCACCTGGATGCTGTTCGCGTTCACCATGCTCATGGGCGCCTCGAACGTGCTCGACCGCCCGGCGCGCATGACCACGGCCTTCGAGCTGGTGCCGCGCGACGTGGCGATGAAGGCGGTCGCGCTCAACACCGTCGGCTTCTCGATGATGCGCATCTTCGGCCCGGCATTCGCCGGCTACCTCATCGCCGCCTTCGGCGCCGCCGGCAGCTTCTTCGTGCAGGGCGTGCTCTACGGCGCGTCCGCGCTCGTGGTCATGCTGGTCGCTTTCCCAACGAGGAAATCCGGAACTTCTGGAAGTGCAATGTCGGAAATGCTCGAGGGTCTGCGCTTCGCCGCGCGCGACCGGCGCACGCGCATGCTCATCCTCCTCGGTGCGCTGCCCTTCCTGCTGCTGGTGCCGGTCTGGAGCACGCTCCTGCCCATCTACGCGAAGGACGTCTTCGCGGCCGGGCCGCAGGGCCTCGGGCTGCTCCTGACGGCTGTCGGCGCCGGCGGCACGCTCGGCGGCTTCGCCGCCGGCGCGCTCGGGCGCATCGAGCGCCAGGGCCTGGTGCAGGCCGCCTGGGTGCTCGTGATGTGCGCCGCCGTCGCCGGCGTCGCGGCGAGCCCCTCGCTCGCGGTGGCGATGGTCTGCGCCGGCCTGGGCGGGGCGGCGGAGATGGCGCACATGGCGAGCAACATGACCATGCTGCAGATGTCGGCGCCCGAGGCGATGCGCGGGCGGATCTCGAGCCTGCTGATGCTCAACCCGGCGCTGATCTCGGTCGGCGCGCTGCTCGCCGGGCCGCTGGCGGACCTGCTCGGAGCGCGCGGCGCCTCTCTCGCGCTCGCCGCCGGCGCGGCGGCGGCGGTCGTCTTGCTGTACTTTCTGTCTCCGCAACTCCGGGAGATGAAGCTCAAATGAGAAAGCTCTCCGCCAGCCGCGGCCTGGTCGAGGACCTGGTCGCCGCGAGCCGCGTGCTCGCCCTGCACGAGGTGCTCGACGCCTACGGTCACGTCAGCGCGCGCAGCGACAAGCAGCCCGAGCGCTTCATCATGTCGCGCTCCCTCGCGCCGGCGCTGGTAAGCGCCGCCGACCTGATGGAGCTCGACGCCGACAGCGAGCCCCTGCGCCGGGACCGGCGCAAGGGCTTCATCGAGCGCTACATCCACGGCGAGATCTACCGCGCGCGCCCGGAAGTCATGGCGGTGGTGCACAGCCATTCCGCCTCGGTGATCCCCTTCGGCGTGACGCGCACGCAGCTGCGGCCGATCTACCACA
>CBDDRQ010000170.1:0-5617 GCA_965233125.1 uncultured bacterium | reverse complement strand
CGCCGAGGGGCGCTTCCCCACGCGCCAGGATCTCGACGCCGCGACGAGCGAGCATCCGGTCTACATCCGCGCCTGCTGGGGCTGGTGGAGCCACCGGCCGTTCCCCTCGGTGGCGAACTCGAAGGCGCTCGAGCTCGCCGGCGTCACCCGCGACACGATCGCACCCTACAACTGCGAGATCCTGAAGGACGCGAAAGGCGAGCCGAGCGGCGTCTTCCTCGACCGCAACTACGCGCCGCTCATGGAGTACACGCTGTTTCGCTGCGTGCCGCGTTTTACCTACGAGGACCGTGTCGCCGGCGTGCGACTGGGCTCGGCGGCTTATAGCGCGACCGGCACCACCGCCGCCTACGAAGGCCACGGGATCACCCCGCCGCTCATCGAGGCGTACCGGCAGGTGCACGCCGCGGGCCAGCTCACCGTGCGCATGCAGATTCCGCTCAGCCTTCCCAGCGCCGCCTTCGACAACCGCAAGATCGCCGATCTCCTCTACCACTGGGCGAACGTGCTGGCCGGGCGCGGGACCGGCGACGGCATCCTCCGCCTCGAAGGCGTGTGCGTCGACGTCGGCGACCCGCAGACCGCGCACGTGATCGGCCAGCACTACCCCTACGAGCAGTGGGCGGGGCACTTCTACCAGTCGCTGCCGCACGATCGCTTCGTCGAGATCGGCGTGCTGGCGGCGAAGCTCGGCCTGCGCCTGAACTGCCTGGTCTGCTATGACCTCGAGCGTGTGCTGCGCGCCTACGAGGCCGTGCACGCGCAGGTGCCCATCGACGGGAAGCGCTGGGTCATCATCCACGTCATCGAGGCCACCCCCGGGCAGCTCGAGCGCATCAAGCGCCTGGGGCTGGTGGCGACGGTCACCCCGAACTTCATGTACATGGCCTCCGACCGCTTCGGCCTGGACAAGCTGCGCGGCCGCGGCGTGCCGATCCGCGAGCTCCTCGACGCCGGCATCCCGATGGCGCTGTCCTCCGACAACGTGCCGCACTCGATGCTCTTCACGCTGTGGCAGGCGCTCTCGCGCTGGGACAACGACAGCCGCTCGAAGCTCGGCGAGAGCCGGCTCGGCCGCGAGGAGGCGCTGCGCATCGCCACCTGCACCGGCCACTACCTCGCCTGGGAAGAAGCCAGCCGCGGCCCCCTCGTCCCCGGCAACGCCGCCGACTTCGTCGTGCTCGCCGAAGACCCGCTCACCTGCGACGAGGACCGCATCAAGGACATCCCCGTCGAGCGCACCTTCGTCGACGGCCGCGAAGTCTTCATCGCCCCCTGAATGGAGACAGGCGCAAGAAGGCCCAAGCTTTTGAGGGCTCGGGCCTTCAGTCGCCGAGCCATGCTCGTGAGAGTAGGCGGAGGCGACAGAGAGAACTGTAAGGCCGGCGGCCCGGATCGCAAATAGGCCGCTTGGCCCGGCCATGGTGGAAGGGGTCTGGAAAGGCACAATGGGTACGATCGTACCCATTTCGTTTTTTCAGCGTTTCCAGACCACCTTGATGGTGCGGGGCTTGCCCTCGAAGGTCATCTCGCCGCCGAGGACAAGCGTCGAGCCCGCGAGCTCGGCGCGGCGCAAGTTCGAGGCGCCAACGAAGCTGGGCTCCGAGGCCATCTCGAGGTGGTGCGTGATGGTCGAAGCGCGCTCGTCGACCGTGTAGTCGCCGTAGTAGGCGAAGTAGCCCTCGCCCATGATGTGCACCGAGACCTTGCCGTCGGCGGAGTAGTCGAGGACGCCGACGGCGTCGCGGCCCATCGGATAGACGACGTCCTGCGCCGAGGCCGCCTCGTAGCTCTGCAGGCGCCACCTTCCCAGCAGATCCTTCCGGGAAAGCGGGGTTTTTCCCCGATGTCCGGTAATTTGTTCTGACCCCTTTATTCCTGGTCGAGCTCGAAGGCCTTGTGCAGCACGCGCACCGCGAGCTCGGTGTACTTCTCCTCGATCACCACGGTGATCTTGATCTCGGAGGTGGAGATCATCTGGATGTTGATGCCCTCCTCCGAGAGCGTGCGGAACATCTGCGCGGCGATGCCGGCGTGCGAGCGCATGCCCATGCCGACGATGGACACCTTGGCGATCTTCTCGTCGCCGGAGACGTCCCGGCACTTGATGTGCGGCTGCACCTGGCCCTTGAGGAGCTTCATCGCCTTCGCGTAGTCGCCGCGGTTGACCGTGAAGGAGAGGTCGGTCATGCCGTCGTGGCCGACGTTCTGCACGATCACGTCGACGTCGATGTTGGCGTCGGCGATCGGGCCGAGGATGGCGTAGGCGACGCCCGGGCGGTCGGGGACGTCGTGCACGGTGATCTTCGCCTCGTCGCGGTTGAAGGCCACGCCCGAGATCACTGCCTTTTCCATCGCCATGTGCGGGTCTTCCTCGAAAGTGATGAGCGTGCCGGCGCGCGCCTCCTCCGCCACCGGCAGCGCCGGGTCGGTGAGGCTGGAGAGCACGCGCGTGGGCACCTTGTACTTGCCGGCGAACTCCACCGAGCGGATCTGCAGCACCTTGGAGCCGGCGCCCGCCATCTCGAGCATCTCCTCGAAGGTGACGCTCTTCAGGCGGCGCGCCTCGGGCACCAGGCGCGGGTCGGTGGTGTAGACGCCGTCGACGTCGGTGTAGATGTGGCACTCGTCGGCCTTCAGCGCCGCGGCGAGCGCCACCGCCGAGGTGTCCGAGCCGCCGCGCCCGAGCGTGGTGATGTTCCCCTGCTCGTCGACGCCCTGGAAGCCGGCGACCACCGCCACCTCGCCGCGGTCCAGGGCCTCGCTGATCTTCTGCTGCTCTATCCGTGAAATTCTGGATCTCGTAAAAGCCGAGTTGGTGACGATCCGCACCTGCCAGCCGGTGAAGCTCCTCGCCTTGACGCCGAGCTCGAGCAGCGCCATCGCCAGCAGGCCGATGGTCACCTGCTCCCCGGTCGAGGCGACCACGTCGAGCTCGCGCGGGTCGGGCTGCGGCTGCACCTCGCGCGCGAGCGCGATCAGCCGGTTGGTCTCGCCCGCCATCGCCGAGGGCACCACCACCAGGCGGTGCCCCGCGGCATGCCACTTGGCGACGCGGCGCGCGACGTTGCGGATGCGCTCGACCGAGCCCACCGAGGTGCCGCCGAATTTCTGGACGATGAGAGACATCGGGGAGGGGCGGATTCTACCGCCCTCCGATTCTCTCTACAGGATGCGGTTAAACCACAGCAGCGAAAGCGCGGCGGAAGCGAGCGCGAGCAGCGCCGCGGCCACCGCGAAGAGCGCGGTGATCTCGGTCTCCTTCTTCTCCATCACCAGCTTCGAATTGAGCGCCTCGTAGACCTGCTTCAGGTCGCCGGCGGTGCCGGCGTAGAAGTACTCGGCGCCGGTGAGATCGGCGATCTGCCTGAGCGCGTCCTCGTCGAGGCGCACGCGGATCGACCAGCCCTCGCCGGTGAGGATCTCGCCCTCGGGCGTGCCCACGCCCACGGTGAACACGCGCACGCCGCGCGCGGCGGCGACGCGCGCCGCCTCGACCGGGTCGGGGCCGGTGGTAGTCTGGCCGTCGGTGAGCAGGATCACCGCTGCCGAGCCGTACGAGCCCGGCTTCGCCGGCGCGCTGCCGCCCGCCGCGGCGCTCGCCTTTCCGGGCCTCAGGTTGAAGGGGTCGAACTCGGCCTCGGGGAAGAGGGCCTTGAGCGAGACCAGGATGCCGCTGCCCACCGCGGTGGCGTGCTGGAGCTGGAATTGCTCGACCGCCGCGATGGCGTCGGTGCGGTTCTGCGTCGGCGCCTGCACCAGCGAGGCGCTGCCGGCGAAGGCGACGATGCCGATGCGGGTGCTTTTCGGTGTTTCCTCGATGAAGGTTCTGGCCGCTGCCTGCGCGGCGGCGAGGCGGTTGGGCTTCACGTCCTCGGCGCGCATGCTACCGGAGACGTCCATGGCGAGGATCACCGTCTCGTGCTGCGAGGGCAGCGTGACGATCGCCGCCGGGCGCGCCCCCGCGAGCAGCATGCCGGCGATCGCGGCGAGGAAGACGGCGGGCGGGATGTGCCGCTTCACGCTGGCGCCGCCCGCGGCTTCCTTCAGGATCGACAGGCTGGAGTAGCGCAGCGCCAGCTTCTTCCTTCGCTTCATCAGGACCACGTAGGCCGCCACGAGCAGCGGCAGCAGCGCGAGCAGCCACAGCAGGTGGGGCCAGAGGAAAGTCATGCGGCCGCCCGCAAGCGGCAGCGGCCGCGCCGCTGGCGCAGCCCGGCGAACCGGACGATCGAATCGACCAGCGCGTCCCCGGTCGAGAGCTCGAGCGCGTCGACCCCCGCTCCCGCCAGCGCGGCGCGGAGCGCCTTCTCGCGGCGCGCGGCGGCGGCGGCGAAGCGCGCGCGGAAGCCGCGGTCGCTGGTGTCGACCAGCAGCTGCTCGCCGGTCTCCGCGTCCTCGATCGGCAGCACGCCCAGGTCGGGCAGCTCGGCCTCGAGCGGGTCGTAGAGCCGCACCGCGAGCGTCTCGTGGCGGCGCGCGAGCAGCGCGAGCGGCTTCTCCCAGCCGGGCGTGCTGATGAAGTCGGACACGACGAACACGAGGGAGCGCCGCGGGATGCGCAGGTTGGCCTGCCTGAAGAATTCCTCGAGGTCCGTCATGCGACGCATCGTGCTCGCAGGGCGCTCGAGCATGGCGTGCAGGAGGTGCAGCACGTGGCGGCGGCCGCGGCGCGCCGGGACCGCGCCGTCGACCTGCGCGCCGTAGAAGATGGCGCCGGCCCGGTTACCCTGGCGCGTGAGGAGCCGCGCGAGCACCGCGACGAAGCTCGCCGAGATCGCCCGCTTCCTGACGCTCGAGCCGAAATCGAGCGAGGCGCTGAGGTCGAGCAGGAACCAGGCGGTGATCTCGCGGTCCTCGTGGAACTCGCGAACGTACGGGCTTTGCAGCCGCGCCGTCACGTTCCAGTCGATGTGGCGCACGTCGTCGCCGTACTGGTACTCGCGCAGGTCGGCGAGGTCCAGCCCGAAGCCGCGGAAGAGCGTGCGGTAGTCGCCCTTCAGCAAGCCGTCGAGGCGGCGGATCACCGTCCACTCCAGGCGGCGGAGGATCTGCTCAGGATCCCGCGGCGACTCTGGCATGGCCCTGGAGCGCCCGGTCGGGCACGCGCACCCGCTCCATGATGCGGCGGAGGAGCTCGTCGGCGCTCAGCCCCTCGGCGAGCGCCTCGTAGGAGAGCACCAGGCGGTGGCGGAAGACGTCGGGCACGAGGTCGGCCACATCCTCCGGCAACGCGTAGTCGCGCCCGCGCAGCATCGCGAGCGCCCTCGCCCCCTCGATCAGGTGGATCGAGGCGCGCGGGCTGGCGCCGAAAGTAATCGACTCGGTCTCGGTTTCGCGCGTCGCCTTGGCGAGCTTGACGGCGTACTGGATGAGCGCCGGCTCGACGTACACCTTGCGGCACGCCGCCTGAAGCCTGCGCAGATCATCGGTCGTCGCCACGGGAGAAGATTCATATCGAGCACCCGTGACGCGCTCGACGATGACGAACTCCTCCTCCTCGCTCGGGTAGCCCACCAGCACCTTCATCATGAAGCGGTCCACCTGCGCCTCCGGCAGCGCGTAGGTCCCCTCCGTCTCGATCGGGTTCTGCGTCGCCATCACCAGAAACGGCTCG
>CBDDRQ010000169.1:0-6587 GCA_965233125.1 uncultured bacterium | reverse complement strand
CCGAGACGGGGACGAGAAGGAAGAGGCTTTCCATGGCATGGCGCCCGCAAGCGGGCGAGAAGCGTTGAGCAGCACCGCGGCGGAGCTCGCGCCCATGAACAGCGCCGCTTCCCACGGCCCGATCCAGCCGGCCGCCGCGAGCGGCAGCGCTACCGCATTGTAGGCGAGCGCCCAGCCCAGGTTCTGCCGCACCATGCGCATCGCTTTCTTCGCCAGGGAGAACGACCCGAGGATCGCATCGAGCCGGTTCCCGGTCAGCACCACGTCCGCCTTGAGCTGGGCCGCGTCGGCGCCCGCGCCCATGGCGAAGGAGACGTCGGCACGCGCGAGCACCGGCGCGTCGTTCACGCCGTCGCCGATCATCGCCACCACTCGGCCTTCGGCCTGCAGGCGCGCGACGTAGTCGTGCTTCGCCTGCGGGCTCATGCCGCCCTGCCAGCTGGCGACGCCCACGCGCGCGGCCACGGCGCCGGCCGCCTCGGGCGTGTCGCCGCTCGCGAGATGCACCGCCAGGCCCGCCTGCGCCATTTCCCCGATCACCCGCTTCGCGTCCGGGCGCAGCTGGTCCTGGAGCTCGAAAGCCGCCAGCCAGCCCGAGTCGTCCGCGAGGAACACCGAACACCGGCCATCCTCGAATCCCGATGGACCGCCCAGTGCCGCGCAGAAATCCCGGCTCCCGACGCGCACCAGCCGCCCCTCCACGCGCGCCTCGATGCCCTCGCCGACCGCGTGGCGCGCCTCGACCGGGACAGTCTCGATGCCCGCAAAGAAGGCGCGCGCGATCGGATGCCGGCTCGAGGCCTCGAGCGACGTGGCGAGCGCCAGGCATTCGCTCTCGCCCAGCCGTCCCAGGACGTGCGTGCGCTTAAGGGCCAGGCGGCCTTCGGTGAGCGTGCCGGTCTTGTCGATCACCACGTCGGTCACCTTCGCCAGCGCCTCGAGGGCGCGCGAGCGCGTGAGCAGCGCGCCGCCCGCGAGCAGCTGCCCGGCGGCGCGCGTCAGCACCACCGGCGAGGCGAGCGCGAGCGCGCAGGGGCAGGTGACCACGAGTACCGCGACCGCGATCCACGGGTTCCCCGAATAGAGCCAGGCGAGCGCTGCCGCGGCGATCACCACGGGGGTGAGCACGCGCGCGACGCGGTCGGCGGCCTCGACCAGGCGCGGCCGCGTCGCGGAGGCGCGCTCGGCGAGCCTCGCGATGGCGGCTGCCTGCGTATCGGCGCCCGCGTGCGTGACGCGCATCGCGAGCGGCTGCTCCAGGTTCACCGAGCCGCCGACCACCCGGTCGCCGGCGCTTTTCGGCACCGGGCGCGACTCGCCGGTGAGCAGCGATTCGTCGGCGCTCGAGCGCCCGCTTTCCACGACGCCGTCGGCGGGAAAGCGCTGGCCGGGTGCCACTGTGAGAATTTTTCCGATGGGAAAATCTTCCTGTGAAATACCGTTCAGCAGCGGATCCAGCGCCCGCGCGGCGCGCCGGCGCAGGGTGCCCTCGGCGAAGCGCGCGGAAAGGAGCAGGAAGGCGAGCATGCTGATCGAGTCGAAATAGACTTCGCCGCTCGCGGTGAGCGTCGCCCAGGCGCTCGCGATGAAGCCGCCGGCGAGGCCGAGCGCGATGGGCGTGTCCAGGCCGAGGCGGCCGTTGGCGAGCTCGCGGCGCGCGCCGGCGAAGAACGGCCGGCAGGAGAAGGCGAGCACCGGAAGCGTGATCACCAGGCTCGCCCAGCGCATCAGCTGCAGGTCCGCCTGTGACACCTCGCCTATATAGGCGGGAAACGCGTACATCATCACCTGCATCGAGCCGAAGGCGGCGACGAAGAGGCGCCACAGCTCGGCGCGGCGCTCGCGCCGCTCGCGCGCTTCCTGGCGGCGCGGCTCGTAGGGGCAGGCGTCGTAGCCGACGCCGCGCACCGCGGCGATGACCTTCGCCAGGCTCGCTCGCGACGGATCCCAGGCGACCTGGGCACGCTGGGTGGCGAAGTTCACGTGGGCGCTGGTTACGCCGGGAAGGCGGCGCAGCACCTGCTCGATCAGCCACAGGCAGGCGCCGCAGGTAATGCGCTCGAGGATCAGCGACGCCTCGCCGTTCGCCGGTTCTGGAAAACCCACATCCTGAACGGGAAAGGCGCGGGGCGCATCCGCGGTCCGCGCCTCGTAGTAGCGCTCGAAGCCGCCGGCGGCGATGGTCGAGGCCACCGCCTCGCAGCCGGCGCAGCAAAGCTCGCGCTCCGCGCCGAGCAGGAACGCGCGGTGCCTGCCGGGCTCGAGGACCGGCAGGCCGCAGTGGAAGCAGCCGGCGGTCACTTCCGCGGAAAGTGCGAGGCGGCGCTTTCGAACGCCTTGCGCATGCGCTCCCAGGCCTCGTCGACGCCGCGGGTCATGTCGACCCAGGCGCTTCCCGCCGCCGATTGCAGCAGGTTGAGCTGGTAGGCGGCCTGCTCGCGCTGCTCGCGCAGCGCCTTGAGCTGGCGCTCGTACTCCGCGCGCGCGCCGGCCTGCGCCTCGCGCGCCTTCGCCTCCCACTTCGCCATCTCGGCGTTCCAGTGGTCGAGCTGCGCCTTCATCTTCTCGACGTACTCGTCGCGCTGGGACATGGTGCCCTCCTTGCAGAAGGGCCCATGTTGCCCCCGACCCGGGGGCGCTTTTTGACGCAGGTCAAAAACGGCTTACTTGTGCTCCTTGTGCTCGTCGTGCTTTTCCTGGCCCTGGTGGCGGCCGTGCCCGTGCCGGTGGTTGCCGCCGCGCATGGCATGCCGCTCGCGGTCCTGGTGCATGCCGCGGGCGCCGTGGCCTTCGCCGCAGCCGGCCGACTGCTCTGCAGGTTTCTCGCCCGGCTTTGCATCCTGGGCGAGCGCCGCCGAGCCGAGCGCGAGGGCGGCGGCTGCGCCGGCGCCGATGAGGAATGTACGGACTGTTTTCACTTGGAGCTCCTTGTAGTGGTTGGGTAAAGCAAAGGATGTGACCGCGCGCCGCGCGTTTCGGCACGGCCGATGTGTTACCAGTTGTTATCGGCGCAGCGGTTAGACTTGCCCGGGATGCTTCGCCACTACCTGCAGCCGCTGCTCGCGCCGCGCAGCGTCGCTCTGGTCGGCGCCACCGAGCGCGAGGGCGCGCTCGGGCGCATTGTCTGGCAGAACCTCGCCGCGGGCGGGCTGCGCGGCGGCCTCTACCCCGTCAACCTGAAGCACCGCAGCGTGTTCGGCGCAGCGGTCGCGCGACGCCTGCAGGACCTCGCCGCGCCGGTCGACCTCGCGGTGATCGTCACGCCGGCGGCCTCGGTGCCCGGCGTGATCGAGGACGCGGCGCGCCGCGGCATCAAGGCCGCGGTGGTGCTCTCGAGCGGCTTCGGCGAGAGCGGCCCGGAGGGGCGCAAGCGGCAGCAGGAGATGCTGGCCGCCGCGAAGCGGGGCGGCGTGCGCGTGCTCGGGCCGAACTGCCTGGGGCTGATGCGCACCGACGCGGGTCTCAACGCCACGTTCGCGCGCACGCCTGCGCGCCCCGGGCGCCTCGCGCTGGTGTCGCAGTCGGGAGCGGTTTGCACCGCGATCCTCGACTGGGCGCACCACGCGCTGGTCGGCTTCACGAGCGTGGTGTCGCTCGGCGGCGCCGCCGACGTCGATTTCGGCGAGATCCTCGACTTCCTGGTCGCCGACCCGCAGACCGACGCGATCCTGCTCTACATCGAGGGCATCCACGACGCGCGGCGCTTCATGTCGGCGCTGCGCGTGGCCTCGCGCGTGAAGCCGGTGGTGGCGCTGAAAGTGGGCCGCTACGCGAGCGGCTCGCGCGCCGCCTCCAGCCACACCGGCGCGCTGGTCGGCAGCGACGCGGTGTTCGACGCGGCGCTGCGCCGCGGCGGCACGGTGCGGGTCAAGACCTACACGCAGCTCTTCGCCGCGGCGCGCATCCTCGCGAGCGAGCGCAGGCCCGAGGGCGAGCGCCTCGCCATCCTCACCAACGGCGGCGGCCCGGGCGTGATGGCCGCCGACAGCGCCTCGGAGAATGGCGTGCCGCTCGCCACGCTGTCTGCTCAAACCCTGTCCGTTCTCGACAAGAAACTTCCTGCCCAATGGTCCCGCGGCAATCCGGTCGACCTGATCGGCGACGCTCCCGCGGAGCGCTTCGGCGAGGCGACCGTCGCGGTGCTCGCCGATCCGGGCGTCGACGCGCTGCTCGCGATGTACTCGCCGGTGGCGGTGACCGACCCGGCGCAGGCCGCGCGCGCCGTGGGCGAGGCGTCGAAGGCGAGCCGCAAGCCGGTGCTCGCCGCCTGGCTGGGGGACATCGGCCCGAACGAGAGCCAGGCCCACCTCGAGGCTTACGGCATCCCCAACTTCTACACGCCGGAGAACGCGGTCGAGGCCTTCTCGTTCCTGTGCGCCTACCGGAGCAACCAGGCGCAGCTCATGCAGGCGCCGGCCGCGCTCGCGCGCCATGCCGACGAGCCGCCGCCGGACCTCGCCACGGCGGCCGCCATCCGCGACGCCGCGCTCGGCGAGGGGCGCACGCTGCTGAGCGAGCACGAGGCAAAGCGGCTCCTGGCGGCCTTCGGTATCCCCGTTCCACAAAGTATTGTCTGTCAGGGAAAAGAAGAGGCTGTCGCTGCCGCCGGCTCGATCGGCTTCCCCGCGGTGCTGAAGATCCATTCGCGCGACATCAGCCACAAGACCGACGTGGGCGGGGTACGGCTCAACCTGCAGAACGCCGAGATGGTGGCCTCGGCGTTCGAGGACATGATGCGGCACGTGAAGACCCTGCGCCCCGACGCGCGCATCGAGGGGGCGGTGGTGCAGCCGATGCTGCGCTTCCCCAACGCGCGCGAGGTGCTGGTCGGCGTCGCCACCGACGCGGTGTTCGGTCCGGTCATCTCCTTCGGCGCCGGCGGCATCGCGGTCGAGGCGGTGCGCGACACCGCGCTCGCGCTGCCGCCGCTCAACGCGGTGCTGGCGCGCGAGCTGATGGCGCGCACGCGCGTGCATCGCCTGCTCGAGGGCTACCGCGACGTGCCGGCGGCCAGCCTCGAGGCGCTGGTCGCGGTGCTCCTGGGCGTGTCGCGCATGGTTTGCATGCTGCCGTGGCTGGCGGAGATGGACCTGAACCCGGTGCTCGCGCACCCGGAGGGCGCGGTGGTCGCCGATGCGCGCGTCGTCATCGATCCGGCGCAGCCGCCGCGCGCACGCCCTCATTATCCTCACCTCGCGATCCACCCCTATCCCACGGAGCTCGAGGGCGAGCTCTCCCTGCGCGAAGGCGCGCGCGTGCGGGTGCGGCCGATGCGGCCCGAGGACGGCGAGCTCGAGCGCCGCTTCTTCGACGGCCTCTCGGAGCGCTCGCGCTACCAGCGCTTCATGCAGTACCTGCCGCACCTGCCCGCGCCGATGCTCGCGCGCTTCACCCAGCTCGACTACGACCGCGAGCTGGCGCTGGTCTGCGTTCTCGAGGACGAGTTCATCGCCGTGGGCCGCTACGCGCCCAACGCCGACGGCGTCACGGCGGAGTTCGCCCTGGTGGTCGGCGACGCCTGGCAGGGCAAGGGGCTGGGACGGGCGCTGCTCGAGCGGCTTTGCACCCACGCGCGCGAGGCGGGCTACGAAGCGCTGTACGGCCACATCCTCGAGGCGAACCACGACATGCTGGCCCTCGCCGCCCGGCTGGGCTTCCACGAGGCGTCGCGCTCGGGCAGCGAGGTGACCGTCATGCGACGACTTTGACCTGCGTCAATATCCCGCCCCCGCGCGGCCGTATGCTGACCTCACCATGTTCAAACACATCCTCATCCCGACAGACGGGTCGCGCACCGCCGCCAAGGCCATCGAGGCGGGCACGCGGCTCGCGAAGGAAATGGGCGCCCGGGTGACCGGCTTCCATGCCCAGGAGCCCCTGCCGCTGCACATCCACGGCGAGGGCTATTTGGCCGACAAGGAGCTGGTGGCGGAGTTCGAGCGCCGCGCCAGCGAGTTCGCCGCGAAGTGCCTCGGCGAGGTGGGCGACGCGGCGAAGGCGGCCGGCGTGCCCTTCGAGGCATTGGTGCTCAAGTCGCCCTCCCCCTACAAGGCGATCGTCGAAGCGGCGAAGCAGCAGAAATGCGATGCGATCTTCATCGCCTCGCACGGCCACAAGGGCCTCACCGGCCTGGTGCTGGGCAGCGTGACGCAGAAGGTGCTGGTCAACGCCGAGATCCCCGTGCTGGTGTTCCGCTAGGCCGAAATAGCCGCGCTCAATCCAGCGGATTGCGAATTTTGATTTGATCTATGCCGGTCCCCGGCATAGTCTGGGGGCCCTTCGAAGGAGGACTCCCCATGAAAGCGCTGAAAGGCAGCAAGACCCACGACAACCTCAAGGCCGCGTTCGCCGGCGAATCGCAGGCGAACCGGCGTTATCTCTACTTCGCCGCGAAAGCCGACGTCGAGGGCCAGAACGACGTCTCGGCGCTGTTCCGCTCGACCGCGGAAGGCGAGACCGGGCACGCGCACGGCCACCTCGAGTACCTCGAGGCGGTGGGCGACCCGGCGACCAACCTGCCCATCGGGCGCACGCGCGACAACCTGAAGGCGGCGGTGGCGGGCGAGACGCACGAGTACACCGACATG
>CBDDRQ010000168.1:0-8198 GCA_965233125.1 uncultured bacterium | reverse complement strand
GGCCGACGGCCTGCTGATCGCCAGCCCGGAGTACAACTTCTCCCTGGCCGCGCCGCTCAAGAACGCCATCGACTGGGGTTCGCGCGCGCCGAACCAGGTGTTCCACGACAAGCCGATCGCCATCTTCTCCGCCGCGCCGGGCCCGGTCGGCGGCGCGCGGGGCCAGTACGACCTGCGCAAGATCCTGGTGCAGCTGTGGGGGCACGTGCTGCCGCGCCCGGAGGTGTTCATCAGCATGGCGGCGACGAAGTTCGACGCGCAGGGACAGCTCACCGACGAAACCACGCGCAAGTTCCTGGGCGAGCTCCTCGCGGGCTTCAAGGCCTGGATCGAGCGCATGAAACCGCGAACCTAGGAGAGAGCATGGACAAGAAGCCGCACAAGGAGCGATTCGACGCAGGCCTCAAGACCCGCCGCGAGGTGCTCGGGCCCGAGTACGTGGACAAGTCGATGGCCGCGGTGGACGACTTCAACCGCGAGTTCACCGAGCTGCACAATAGCTATTGCTGGAACGACATCTGGAACCGCTCCGGGCTGCCGCGCAAGACGCGCTCGGTGCTGAACCTGGGCATGCTGTGCGCGCTGGGCAAGGAGCACGAGCTCAAGCTGCACATCCGCGGCGCGCTGAACAACGGCCTCACCAAGGACGAGATCAAGGAAGTGTTCCTGCAGGTGGCGATCTACTGCGGCGTGCCGGCGGCGGTGGTCGCGTTCCGCGCCGCCAAGGAAGTGTTCGCCGAGAAGTGAAAACCATCGGCTTCATCGGCCTGGGGCGCATGGGGCAGCTCATGGCGGCGAATCTCGCCAAGGAGGGATTCGCGGTGCACTCCTTCGACCTGAACGGTTCGGGCAGCTGCGCCTCCGCCCGCGAGGCCGCCGTGGGCGCGGAAGTGCTGATCACGATGCTGCCCGACGGCGAGGCGGTGCGCGAGGCGGTGCTCGAGGCGATGCCCGCCCTGCGCCCGGGAGCGGTGGTGATCGACATGAGCTCGTCCGACCCGGCGGCGACGAGGGCGTTGGGAACGGCATTGAATGCCCGTGGTGTTTCTCTCGTGGATGCGCCCGTCTCCGGCGCGATGGCGAAGGCGCGCGACGCGACCCTCGCGATCATGGCGGGCGGCGCAGTCGAGGTGGTCGAGAAGATCACCCCCATTCTGAAGACGATGGGAAACCAGATCTTCCACGTCGGGCCGCTGGGCGCGGGCCACGCGGTGAAGGCGTTGAACAACTACCTCGGCGCCGCGGGCACCCTCGCCGGCTTCGAGGCGCTGCTCGTCGCGCGCGCCTTCGGCCTCGACCCGGCGCCGATGCTCGAGGCGATCAACGCCTCGACCGGCCGCAACAGCACCACCGAGCGCAAGATCCCGCAGCAGGTGCTGACCGGTGCGTTCGCTTCCGGCTTCAAGCTCGCGCTGATGGCGAAGGACGTCGGCATCGCCGCCGGCCTGGCGCGCGACCTCGGCGTGCGCGCGCCCTACCTCAGCGAGACGCTGCGGCTATGGCGTGCGGCGCTGAAGCGCCTTCCCGCCGGGGCGGACCATACGGAGATATTTCACTTCCTGGAGAAACCGTCGCCTCCATCTCGCGGCGCAGTCTCACGGCCGTCGCGTTCGCGTCGAAAGCCACGTCGCTCCAGCGCAGCGGCTGGCCGGCGGCCACGGGGCGCAGCAGCTTCCACCCGTGCGCGAGGCCGAGCGGCAGGCAGCCCTGCGCGAGGGAATCGGCGGCGGGCATGAGGCGCCCGACCACGGTGTAACCGCCTTCGCCGTCCAGCAGTTCTCCAGGCTTCAGTTCTTTTTTCGCAACCGCCACCGCATCCGCACGCCAGCCGGTCGGGCAGCCGGTCGCTTCGCCGCGCAGGCCGACCGAGGCGACCGAGATGCCGACTTCCAGCCCGATCAGGTGCCAGCGCTTGTAGAGGCAGGCGTAGCGCCCCGAGGGGTCGGTCTTCACGCCGTACTCCATGAAGCAGCGGCGGATGTACTCCGTGTCGCCTTCGAACACCACGAAGACGCCGAAGCGGATGTCGTACTCGATCTGCTTTCCCTCGGGCGTGAGCGAAGAAACCACTTCCACCTGCCCCTTGTGGTGGAGCACCCCGCCTTCCTCGCGCGGGCGCATGAGCGCGGGGATCTCGTCGATCGCCCCGGCGGGATAGGCGAGCCCGCCCGGCGCGGGCGTGAGCCCGGTGGCGTTACACACCGCGGTGGTCTCGATCGCCGGCTTCGAGCCGTCGAGGAAGGAGTTGAACATCTTCGGGTTGAGGCCGCCGACGCGCGCCTGCTCGGGGGTGAGGCCGTAGTGGCCCCACACCGTCTCCGGCGTCGACTGCGCGAAGTGCGGCAGCCACTTGTGGCCGCGGCCGGCGGCGACGACGGAGAATCCCGCCGCGCGCGCCCAATCGACGAGATCGCAGATGAGCGCCGGCTGGTCGCCGTAGGCGAGGCTGTACACCACGCCCGCCTCGGCCGCCTTGCGTGCGAGCAGCGGGCCGCAGACCGCGTCGGCCTCCACCGTGACCATGACCACGTGCTTCCCGTTCTTGAAACAGGCCAAGGCGTGCTCGACCGCCGCGGCGGGATTCCCGGTCGCCTCGATGACGATGTCGATCTGCGGGTTCGCGACCAGCGCTTCCCAGTCCTGCGAGATGTGCGGGTACTGCGCCGGCGCCCACCCCACCCGCTTCAGGTTCTCCCGCGCGTTGTCGGGCGAAAGGTCGGCGATGGCGACCAGGCGTACGCCCGGGGTCCTGGGCACCTGCGCGAGATACATCGCCGCGAACTTGCCGGCGCCGATCAGGCCGATGCGGAGCGGATTGTCTTTCCGCTGTTGAAGTTTCGAGAAGAGATTCATCAGGCGGCCTGGAGCATGCCCTTGAGCTCTTCCGGCGGCGTGCCGTCCTTCCAGGGCAGCGGCACGTCGTAGGGCTTGAGCAGGCAGTCGTCGGGCAGGCACTGGATGGGCGTGAAGTCGCGGTGCGCGATGTAGCCGGGGCGCTTGAAACGCCGGATGTGGTTCGACACCGCGCAAAGGGAGAGGTAGACGCTGACGCGGTTCCACGGCGAGAGGTTCGAGGTGGAGGCGTGCACCAGGCAGCCGTGGAAGAGGATCATCGACCCCGCGGGGCCCTTGGGCGCCACGATGCCGCCGCGATCGACCAGCTTGCCGATGACGTCATGGTTGATGGTCCACAGCGGATAGCTCGTAGTGCTGGTGTCGTGCTCGGCGTCGAGCACGCCCAGCTTGTGGCTGCCGGGGATGAACATCAGCGGGCCGTTGAACTCGTTCACCTCGTCGAGGAAGATCGCGACGTTCATCGCGCGCGCTTCCGGCATCTGGTCGTCGTTCCGCCAGGTGCCGTAGTCCTGGTGCCATTGCCAGACGTCGCCGTCGAAGGCCGCCTTGCCGTTGATCTTGAACTGGTGCATGTAGACGTCTTCGCCGAAGAGCTGCTTGATCGGCTCGACCATGCGCGGGTGGCGCGCCAGGCGGGCGAACGGCGCGCTGTACAGGTGCGCGGCGAAGTTCGTGCGCACCACGTCGCCCGCCTTCTCCCGGACGTTCTCCGGCCGGCGCTGGGCGTACAGGGAGGGGACCTCGTCGGTCAGAAGCTTTATTTCTTCCTTCTTGAAGAGATTCTCGAAGAAGAGGTAGCCCTCGCTCTCGAACCGCCGGATTTGTTCCGCTGAAAGTTGCATTCAAATAGTATAAGCCCGTGAAACCGAGGGAGGTCGCATGGAAGCCGCAAACAAGCTGATGGACGAACTGCGCGCGGCGCTCGCCGACGCGGAGGAGCTGCTGCACGCCACTGCCGGCGCGGCCGGGCCGCGCGTGCAGGAGGCGCGCGAACGGGCCGAGGCGTCGCTGCGCAGCGCCCGCGAGCACCTGGAAGGGGCCGGACGCGACCTGGACGCCCAGGTGCGCGAGCACCCGTGGGCGGCAGTGGGGATCGCCGCCGGCATCGGCCTGGTCGCCGGCATCCTGCTGAGCCGCAAATGAGCGCCGGCCTGCTGGAATCCGCGCAGAACGTGCTCGCCGGGCTGCTCGATCTCGGGCGCACCCGCTTCGAGCTCTTCGGCACCGAGCTGCGCGAGGAGCTGTCGCGGCTCGCCGCGACCGTCCTGGGCGGGCTGGCGGCGCTCATGCTCGCCGCGCTCGGCCTGGGCTTCGCCGCGGCCGCCCTCGTGCTCTACGCGGGCGAGGCGAACCGCCTCGCGGTCACGGTCGGGGTAGCGCTGTTCTTCCTGGTCGCGGCGGCGCTCACGGCCTGGCGCCTGCGCCGCCTCGCCGAGTCGAAGCCGCGCGCCTTCGCTGCCACGATCTCCGAGCTGAGGGACGACCTGAAGGCCATCAAGCCATGACCCGCGAAGAGCTCGTGGCGCGCTCGGCCGCGCAGCGCGCGGCGATCGTCGCCGCGGCCGAGCCGCTGCTGCGCGCGGCCGCCGGGCCGGACAGGATCATCGGCTACGTGCGGCGCTACCCCGCGGGCATCGCGATCGCCGGGGTGGCGATCGCGCTCTTCGGCCCGCGCAGGCTCCTTGCCGCAGGCGCGCGGCTACTGACTCTCTATACGCTTTTCCGGCAGCTCGCGCGCTGATTCCTGGTACTGGAAGAAAAGCTCGTCGCCGCGCGTCATGCCGAGCTCGTAGCGCGCGCGCTCCTCTATCGCCTCGGTGCCCTGCTTCAGGTCGCGCACCTCCGCGGCGAGCGCGGCGTTCCTCGCTTCCAGCTGACGATTCTTCTCTTTCTTGACCTGCAGCTCGCCGTCCAGCTGCCAGGCGCGCAGCCAGCCGCCCTTGCCCAGCCAGAGCGGGTACTGGATCAGCACGATCAGGGCGACCAGGACGGCGCCGAGGATCTTCATCCGGCGCGCGCGAAGGCCTCGCGGCCGGGATAGCTCACCGAGTCGCCCAGGTCCTCCTCGATGCGCAGGAGCTGGTTGTACTTGGCCACGCGGTCGGAGCGCGACAGCGACCCGGTCTTGATCTGCAGCGCGTTCGTTCCCACCGCGATGTCGGCGATGGTCGTGTCCTCGGTCTCGCCGGAGCGATGCGAGATCACCGTGCCGTAGCCCGAGCGCTTGGCGAGCTCGATCGCGGCGAAGGTCTCGGTGAGCGTGCCGATCTGGTTCACCTTGATGAGGATGGCGTTCGCCGCGCCCTGGCGCACGCCCTCGCGCAGGATCTGCGTGTTGGTGACGAACAGATCGTCGCCCACGAGCTGGATCTTCTTCCCGAGCCGCGCGGTGAGCGCCTTCCAGCCCTCCCAGTCGCCCTCGGCCATGCCGTCCTCGATCGACACGATCGGGTAGCGCCCGACGAGCTCCGCGAGATAGGCAATCAGGTCATTTGCACTGAAACTCTTGTCTTCCAGCGTGTAGCGCCCGTCCTTGTAGAACTCCGAAGCCGCGCAGTCGAGCGCGAGCACCACGTCCTGGCCGGCGTTGTAGCCCGCCTTGGCGATCGCCTCGAGCACCAGCTCGATCGCCGCGGCATGGCTCGGCAGGTCCGGCGCGAACCCGCCCTCGTCGCCAACAGCTGTTGGAAGATTCTTGTTCTCCAGAATTCTTTTCAAAGACTGAAAGACCTCGGCCCCGCAGCGCAGCGCTTCCCGGAAGGACTGCTGCCCGACCGGCACGATCATCAGCTCCTGGAAGTCGAGGTTGTTGTTGGCGTGCGCGCCGCCGTTCACCACGTTCATCATCGGCACCGGCATGCGCATCGCCCCGGCGCCGCCGAAGTAGCGGTACAGCGGCAGCCCGGACTCTTCCGCGGCCGCCTTCGCGGTGGCCATGGAAACCGCGAGGATCGCGTTCGCGCCCAGGCGCGCCTTGTTTTCCGTGCCGTCGAGGTCGACCAGGGTCCTGTCGATGAACGTCTGCTCGGTGGCGTCCAGCCCAACGATCGCCTCCGAGATCTCGGTGTTGACGAATTCCACCGCCTTCAGCACGCCCTTGGCGCCGTAGCGGCTGCGATCGCCGTCGCGCAGCTCGATCGCCTCGCGGCTTCCGGTCGAGGCGCCGGAGGGCACGGCCGCCCTGCCCATGACGCCCGACTCGAGCAGCACGTCGGCCTCGACCGTGGGGTTGCCGCGCGAGTCGAGGATCTCGCGCGCCACGACGTCAACGATGGAGCTCATGTTCTTCCCACCCTCTGTTCCGCGAATCCGTTCTTCTTCACCATGCGGTCGATGCCGACCAGGGTCTCGAGCAGCTCGCGCATCAGCCCGAGCGGCCAGGCGTTCGGCCCGTCGGAGAGCGCCTTCGCCGGATCGGGATGGGTCTCCATGAACAGGCCCGAAATGCCGCTCGCCACGGCGGCGCGCGCGAGCACCGGGATGAACTCGCGCTGGCCGCCGGAGGCGGTGCCCTGCCCGCCCGGGAGCTGCACCGAGTGCGTGGCGTCGAACACCACCGGGCAGCCGGTGTCGCGCATGATCGAGAGCGAGCGCATGTCGGACACGAGATTGTTGTAGCCGAACGAGAAGCCCCGCTCGCAGACCAGGATATTGTCCTTCCCGGAGGCTTCCTTCGCCTTGTCCACCACGTTCTTCATTTCCTGGGGCGAGAGGAACTGGCCCTTCTTGATGTTCACCGGCTTGCCCGCCGAAGCCGCCGCATGGATGAAGTCGGTCTGGCGGCACAGGAACGCCGGCGTCTGCAGCACGTCGACCACGGCGGCCACGGGCTTCACTTCGTCCTCCTCATGGACGTCGGTGAGGATTGGAATACCAAGTTCTTTCTTGACGTATGCGAGGATTTCCAACCCCTTGTCCATGCCCAGACCCCGGAAGGACTTCCCCGAGCTGCGGTTCGCCTTGTCGTAGGAAGACTTGAAGATGAAGGGGATCTTCAGCGCCGAGGTGATCTCCTTCAGGCGCCCGGCCGTCTCGAGCTGCAGCTCGCGCGACTCCACGACGCAGGGGCCCGCAATGAGGAAAAGCGGCTGCTCGAGGCCGGCTTCGAACCCGCACAGCTTCACGCGGCGACGGCCCGGAGCTTCGAGCCGGCGCGGTGCTTGAGCGCCGCGGCGACGAATGCCTTGAAGAGAGGATGCCCGTCGCGCGGGGTGGAGGTGAACTCGGGGTGGAACTGCACGCCGACGAAGAACGGGTGCCCGGGCAGCTCCATGATCTCGGGCAGCTTCTCGCTCGGGGTGCGCGCCGAGACGCGGTAGCCCTTCGCCTCGAGCTGCGGCAGGTAGATGTTATTCACCTCGTAGCGGTGCCGATGCCGCTCATTCACGTCTTTCCCATACACGCTGTACGCAAGCGTATCGGGCTCGACCGGGCATTTCTGGGCCCCCAGGCGCATGGTGCCGCCGAGGTCGGACTTCTCCGTGCGCTGCTCGATGCGGCCGGTGCGGTCGAGCCACTCGGTGATGAGCGCGACCACCGGGTGCGGGGTGTCGCGGTCGAATTCCGTGCTGTTCGCGCCGGCGAGCCCGCACACGTTGCGCGCGAACTCGATCGTCGCGAGCTGCATGCCCAGGCAGATGCCCAGGTACGGCACGCCGTTCTCGCGCGCGAAGCGGATCGCCCGCATCTTGCCCTCGGTGCCGCGGCTGCCGAAGCCGCCGGGCACGAGGATCGCGTCCATCTTCTCCAGCCCGGCGGTGCCGTTCTTCTCGATCTCCTCGGAGTCGAGGTAATGGATGTTCACCTTGGAACCCGTATGAATCCCGGCGTGGCGCAGCGCTTCGTTCAGCGACTTGTAGGAGTCCTGCAGCTCGACGTACTTGCCGACGAAGGCGATGTCGACCTCGTGCTTGGGGTTCTCCAGCGCATGCACCAGGCTGCGCCAGGCCGAGAGGTCGGCCGCGCGCGCGAGGATGCGCAGCTTCTGGCAGACGATCTCGTCGAGCATCTGCTCGTGCAGCATCATCGGGATCTTGTAGATCGAGTCGACGTCCCAGGCCGAGATCACCGCCTCTTTCTGGACGTTGCAGAACAGGGCGATCTTGCGCCGCTCCTCCTCGGGCAGGGGCGCCAGCGTACGGCAGAGCAGCGCGTCGGGCTGGATGCCGATCTCGCGCAGCTCCTTCACCGAGTGCTGGGTCGGCTTGGTCTTGATCTCGCCCGCCGAGGCGATGTAGGGCACGAGCGTCAGGTGGATGTAGCAGACGTTGTCGCGGCCCATCTCCAGGCCCATCTGCCGGATCGCCTCGAGGAAGGGCAGCGACTCGATGTCGCCCACCGTG
>CBDDRQ010000167.1:0-35771 GCA_965233125.1 uncultured bacterium | reverse complement strand
GCGCTCGGGGGCGCCGTTCGTGGCGGTGAACTGCGGGGCGATCCCGGAGGGGCTGCTCGAATCGGAGCTCTTCGGGCACAAGAAGGGCTCCTTCACCGGGGCGGTGGCCGACCGCAGGGGCCTCTTCACCGCGGCGCAGGGGGGCACGCTCTTCCTCGACGAGGTCGGCGACATGCCGCTGTCGCTCCAGGTCAAGCTGCTGCGCGCGCTCGAAGAAAGAAGGATACGACCCGTCGGCTCGTCCGATTCCCACGCCATCGACGTGCGCATCATTTCCGCCACCCACCGCAAGCTGGAGGAGCGGATCGCCTCGGGTGAGTTCCGCGAGGATCTCTACTACCGCCTGAACGTGGTCAAGCTCTACATCCCCGCGCTGGCCGAGCGGGCCGAGGACATTCCGCTTCTCGCGAACGAGTTCCTCAACCGGCTCGCGAGCCGGTACGGCAGGGGCCGCCTGGCCCTGGCGCCCGAGGCGATGGAGGTCCTGGTCTCGGCGCCGTGGCCGGGGAACGTGCGCCAGCTGCTCAACGTGATCGAGCAGGCGGTGGCGCTGGCGGCGACCGAGGTGATCCCGGAGTCGCTGGTGCGCCAGGCGCTCGACGTGGCCGACACCGCGCTCACGCCGCTCGATGAAGCGCGCCGCGCCTTCGAGCGCGACTACCTGGTGCGCATTCTGAAGATCACCGGGGGCAACGTCACCAAGGCGGCGCGCCTCGCGGGGCGCAACCGCACCGAGTTCTACCGCCTGCTCGAGCGCCACGCCCTCGAGCCGGGCATGTTCAAGGCCGCCTAGACCCCCTATTTGGTTCCCGATCGGGAACCAAAGGCCCAGTTGCGCATCCGGGCAATCGCCAGGGCGCAGGCGAGGGCAAGGCCGCCGATCACGTAGAAGCCGGTGACCAGCCCGTAGCGATCCGCGAGGAAGCCCATGATGAGCGGGGTGGTGAAATGCGAGAGGGCCCAGCCCATGCCGCCCAGGGCAAGCGCCGAGCCGCGCTGCTCGACGCGGCCTGCCTCCGAGATGGTGATCTGGAAGTAAAGGGTCATCGCCGCCGAGCCCGCCCCGACCACGAACATCCAGATGCCGATCGGCACCGCATGGTTGACGCTCGGGACGAAGGCCACGGCGATGGCGACGGCGACGCCGCAATACACCGGCCACGCCGTCTGCGGGCCGCTGCGCACGAAGCGGGCTGCCAGCAGGCTCGCAGCGATGGAACCCACGGCCCGAAGCGCCACGAGGATCCCCGAGCTTTCCTCGCCGTAGCCGTACTGGGCGAGCAGGAGCGGGTAGAACGAGATCGAGAGGGAGAAGGGAAGCGCCGAGAGGTACGCGCACAGCACCGCGTAGCCGATGATGCGTTGCCTGAGAAGCGGAAGGTAGGCGCCCAGGAGGTTGGCCCGTGCGTGGCCGGGCTTGGCGGCGCGGCCTTCGGTGACGAGCCCGGCGGCGAAGGACACCAGGCCGGCCGCGGCCAGGACGCCGAACGTGGCCTGGAAGCCCGCCGCAGCGAGCAGAAAGCCGCAGAACCCGGTACCCGCGATCTGGCCGAGGTTGGTGACGGCGTTCAGCTTGCCGAGCTGCACCCCGCGCGCGCCGGGAAGCTCGGTCGCCATGGCCCAGGTGGCGGGCCAGAAGGCCGCCCGGGAGACCACCAGCACCACCTGCCCGAGCATGAGCATCCAGAACCCTTCCGCGACCATGAAGCAGCCGCCGGCCGCGACCAATGCCCAGCACGAGCCGAGCATGATGCGCCGTCCGCCGATGCGATCGGTGTAGGCGCCGCCGGCCAGGTTGAGGGGCACCTGGGCGAACACGGGCGCCGCGAAGAGGGCGCCGATTTCGGCGTTCGACAGGCCCTGGGAGTATGCGTATAGCGGGATGGCGAGCCAGCTCATCCCGAGGCCGAAGTTCCAGCCGAGAGATGCGAGGAAGAAGAACTGCTGCGACACGCGGCATTATGGTTGCCCACTGTGTAAGGGCGGCGTCACCGTTTCGACCCATCGTCATGCGGTTCGCGATCCTGCTGGCAATCCTGTCGTCCTTTCCGGCGCATGCCGACCGGTGCATCGCCCGCTCCGGCCCCCATACGGCCGCCCTGGTCGAGCTCTACACCTCGGAGGGGTGCAGCAGCTGCCCGCCCGCGGATCGCTGGCTCTCCGGCCTGCGGGCGCAGGGATATGGGCCCGAGCGCGTCGTGCCGCTGGCCCTGCACGTCGATTACTGGGATTACATCGGCTGGAAGGACCCCTATGCCAAGCGCGAGTTCTCCCTGCGCCAACGCAAGCTCAGTCAGCTGCAGCGCCTCGCGCTCGTGTACACCCCTCAGGTGATGCTGCAGGGTCGCGATTTCCGGGGCTGGGGCACGAAGGGATTCGACGAGGCCGTGGCGCGCATCAACGCCCGGCCGGCGAAGGCGAACATTGAGGTCGCGATCCGCGGCGCGCAGGCGTCCGGGTTCAGCGTCGAGGCGAGGGCCGAGCTGCTCGACCCTTCCCAGCGGGCGCAGGCCGCCCTCTACCTCGCGGCATACCAGAATCGCCTCGTCAGCCGGGTGGACGCGGGGGAAAATCGCGGACGTGTCCTCGCGCACGACTACGTCGTGCTCGAGTGGCAGGGCCCCATCGCCTTCGACGCCGGCGGGCGCCTGACCGAGCGGCGCGACCTGCCGCTGCTGCCGAAGGCGAGCGCCGCCGACTCCGGCGTGGTGGCCTTCGTGCAGAACCGGCGCAGCACCGAGGTCCTGCAGGCGCTGATGCTGCCGGCCTGCCCGTGAACCGCTCCTGAACCAACCATCCCTTTCGGGTATATTCGCCCGGTGCTGCCCGCCGGGGGGGCGGGCCAATTAGGAGCGTCCATGCAAGCGACGCAGATCCGCCAGAAGGACGGCGTCTTTTACTTCGTCAGCTACCGGGCCAAGGACCTGCTGGCGAAGGTGCGCTTCATCAGCCGCTTCTACGGCGAGGGGGAGGAGATTGCCCCGAGCCGCATCTCGCAAGACGACGACATCGCGCGGTTCATCGCCCGCATCGAGAGGAACGACGAGGCGTTCCAGCGCTCGCTGTCGCGCTCCAAGGTGCGGCAGCTGAAGAACTTCTACGAGACCGCGGTCACGCAGCCGCCGATCCCGGGCACGGTGCTGCTGTTCACCTCGGAGCGGCTCGCCTTCCGCGCCGGGGGCGAGGGCGGGGCGGGCAGCCTGACCGAGCCCTCGTCGAAGTACCTGATCATCGACGGGCAGCACCGGCTCGCAGCGCTGCAGTTCTACCTGCACGAGCGCCCCGACGATGCCGCGACGATCAACGTGCCCTGCATCATCTTCGACGGCCGCAGCGAGGATTTCGCGACCGAGATGTTCGTCATCATCAATTCCACCCCGACGCGCATCAACAAGAGCCACCTCGTCGACCTCTACGACCGCGTCTCGTTCGCCGCGCCCGACCGCAAGTTCGCTGCGCGCCTGGTGGAGAAGCTCTACGTCGAGGGCGACAGCCCGTTGCGCTACCGCATCAACCGGCTCGGCGGGCGCAGCCAGCGCGACAAGTGGGTGCTGCAGGCGGAGCTCTTCAACGAGCTGCACCGCTGGGTGCGCGGGCGCTGGCGCTCGATCCAGCTCGCCGGCGGCAGCTCGAAGGAGGTGCCGCGCTACTACGCTGTGATCCGCGATTTCTTCAAGGCGGCGCGCTCGGTGTTCGACGACGTCTGGGGCAAGGATAACTACATGGTCACCAAGCCCGTGACCATCAAGGCGATGGTGCGCGTGTGCGCCGACCTGGCGCGCGAGGATGCCGAGCCCGAGGCCGGTCGCGTGGCGCGCTGGGAGGCGCGCCTCGCCCCCTGGTCGGAACTGGCGAAGCAGTTCCGTGACGAGGGCTTCTACGAGCGCTTTCCCGCCAAGGGCGAAGTCGAGCGCGTGGCGCGCGTGCATCGCGACCTGGCGCGCGCCGCCGGCATCGAAATGGCGAAGAAGGCCTAGAGCGCCTTTTCCTGCTGCAGGCGGTCGATCTCGTCCGTGCTGTAGCCGAGCTCCCCCAGGATCGTCCGGCCGTGCTCGCCGAGCGATGGAATGGGGTCCATGCGGGGCGCGAACGCCGAGAGGTTGAAGGGCGGCCGCAGGGCGTCGATTTCCCCGGCGGGCGAGCCGACCTTCGCCCAGCGCCCCCGCGCCTCGAGCTGCGGATGGCGCCAGAACTGGTGCATGTCGTTCAGCCGGGCGTTGGCGATGTCCGCCGCCTCGAGCCGCCGGATGATCTCGCCGGCGTCCAGCCGCGAGAAAACCAGGTCGACCTCGGCATGCATCGCCTCGCGGTGGCGAAGACGCGCCGGGCCCGAGGAGAAGCGCTCGTCGGTCTTCAGGGACGGCTTGCCGAGAACGCGCTCGCAGAACGCGGCGAACTCGCGCTCGTTCTGCACGCTGAGGAACACCGTGTCTCCGTCGCCGGCCCGGAACGGTCCGTAGGGCACGATCGTGGCGTGGTGCGCGCCCGAGCGGGGAGGCGCCGTGCCGCCGTACGCTGTGTAGTAGGCGGGGAAGCCCATCCACTCGCCCAGCGCCTCGAGCATCGTCACGTCGATCGTCGCGCCTTCGCCGCTGCGGCCGCGGCGCACCAGCGCCGCCAGGATCGACGAGAACGCATACATGCCGGCGGCGATGTCGGCGGCCGGAATTCCCGCCTTCGCCGGTACGTCGCCGGTCCCGGTTACCGAGAGCAGGCCGGTCTCGCATTGGACGAGCAGGTCGTACGCCTTCTTCGACGCATAGGGGCCGGCCGGCCCGTAGCCGGAGATGCCGCACCAGATGAGGCCGGGATGCTTCTTTCTCAGCGCCTCGGCGCCCAGGCCCAGCCGCTCCGCGGCCCCCGGCGCGAGATTCTGCAGGAACACGTCCGCCTTGCCGACCAGGCGGGCGAGGACCTCCTTCGCGGCCGGATGCTTCACGTCGAGCGCCAGGCTTTCCTTGGAGCGGTTGACCCAGACGAAGTGCGAGGAGAGCCCCTTGACCGTGCGATCGTAGGCACGGGCAGGATCGCCGCCTTCCGGACGCTCGATCTTGATCACGCGGGCGCCCAGCTCGGCGAGCTGGCGCGTGGCGAAGGGCCCGGCGATGACCTGCTCGAGCGCGACGACCGTGATGCCTTCCAGAGGTCTCATGAGAACGCGATGGCCAGGCCCTGGAAACCGGTCACCTCGGTGCGCCAGGTCTCACCCGGGGCGACCGCATGCGCATCCGTGAGCGTGCCGGTGGTGATGATCTCGCCTGCGGCGAGCGGCGGCGCCTCGGGCTGCCGCGCAAGCAGCGACACCAGGTGCTCGAGCGAGAGCAGGGGACTCCCGAGCACGTTCGCGCCCGTGCCGCTGTCGAGCAGCTCGTCCCCGCGAAAGAGCCTCGCCTCGACGCGGGCAAGCCTCTCCGGATCGGAGAGCGGAATCGGCGTGCCGACCACGAGGCGGCCGTGCAGCCCGTTGTCGGCGGTGCAGTCGGAGAGGGTGACCTGCCACCCGGGATGACGGCATTGCACGATCTCGACCGAATGCGCCATCCATTCGATCGATTCGAGCAGCCGGCCGGGCAGGGGCGTGGACTTCAGCTTGAAGCAGATCTCCGGCTCGATGCGGGGTTGCACCAGCCCCGCCAGGGAAACGGAGCAAGGGGACTGTTGCGAGAAAAGAAGCGTGCGGTCGTAGACCGTGCCCCATATAGGCTCGTGCACGCCGTAGCGCGCCCAGAGGGTGCGATTGGTGAAGCCGATCTTCCGCCCCACCGGCTTCCAGCCCTGCGCGAGCCGGTGCTGGTGCAGCGCGTGGGCGGCGCGGTAGCCCTGGGCAGGCGTCAGCCCGGGATAGCGCGCGCTGAAAGGCGCGACTTCGCGGGGCGAGCGCTCGAGCTCGATCAGTTCGTCGGCGAGCATCGACCGATTCTAGCGTCGGGTTGCGCGGCGAGCGCGCGCATGCCACATTAGCCGGCCATGGATCCCGCGCTCGCCTGGGCGATTCTCGGCCTGGTGCTCGTGATCGCCGAGCTCCTCAGCGGGACGTTCTACCTGCTGATGTTCGGCGCGGCGGCATTTGGGGCGGCGGGCGCCGCCTACCTGGGCCAGCCCTTCTCGGTGCAGGCCATCGTCGCCTCGGTGGCCGCGGCACTGGGTTGCTACGGCGTTCACCTCTATCGCGAGAGGAATCGCGCCGGGCAGATGCCGAGCATCGATGCCGGCATGCCGGCGAGCTTCGAGGCGTGGATCGACGTCGCGGCGCGCCTGGCCCGGGTACGCTACCGCGGCGCGACCTGGGAAGCGCGCGTCGAGGGTGCGGAAGCGCTCGAGCCGGGCGCGACCGTCTACGTGCTCGCCGCTGATGGCAACACGCTGAAAGTAGCGAAAAACCGTTCCGCATAAGGGGGGAACATGTTCTGGAAACTCGCCGCCGCGATAGCGGCTGCCGTCGCCGCTTCATTCGTCCCGGCGCTGTCGGCGTATTGGTTCTGGATCTTGGTGATCGGCGTGGCGGTCGCCTTCGTGATCGAGGGCGTGCGCATCGTGCCGCAGCAGAGCGCCTGGGTCGTGGAGCGGCTGGGCAAGTTCAACGGCACGCTCGAGCCGGGCCTGAACCTGATCATTCCGTTCCTCGACCGCGTCGCCTACATCCACTCGCTCAAGGAGGTGCCGCTCGACGTGCCCGAGCAGGTCTGCATCACCAGGGACAACACCCAGCTCGGCGTCGACGGGATCCTCTACTACCAGGTCATGGATCCGCGCCTCGCCTCGTACGGCTCGTCCAACTACACGGTGGCGATCACGCAGCTCGCGCAGACCACGCTGCGCAGCGAGATCGGCAAGATGGAGCTCGACAAGACCTTCGAGTCGCGCGACGAGATCAACCGCCAGATCGTGAGCGTGCTCGACGAGGCGGGCCGCAGCTGGGGCATCAAGGTGCTTCGCTACGAGATCAAGAGCCTCACGCCGCCGGACACCATCCTGCGGGCGATGCAGGCGCAGATCACCGCCGAGCGCGAGAAGCGGGCGCTCATCGCCAAGTCCGAGGGCCAGCGCCAGGAGGAGATCAACCTCGCCGACGGCGAGAAGCAGGCGGCGGTGCTGCGCTCCGAGGGAGAGAAGCAGGCGGCGATCAACAAGGCGCAGGGCGACGCAACCGCGATCCGCGTCATCGCCGAGGCCACGGCCGCCGGGGTGCGCGCCGTCGCCGAAGCGATCGGCGACAAGGGCGGGCTCGAGGCGGCGAACCTGAAGGTGGCGCAGCAGTACATCGACGCCTTCGCCAACCTCGCCAAGACTTCGAATACGCTCATCGTGCCCACCAGCGCGAGCGACGTCGCGGGCTTCCTGGCGACGGCGATGACCGTTCTCGACAGGACGCGCCAGGCCCAGGCTGCGGCGAAGGCATGAACCTGCCGGGAAGCGCGGGGTCAAAAACGGATGGCTAACTTCCTGCAACGCGCCGCCGCGCTGGCGGTCGGGCTGGTACTGACGATCGCCGCGCTGATTTTCGCTTCCATGATCCTTGCCGTGGCGGCGGCGATCGCCATCGTGCTGGGCGGATGGCTGTGGTGGCGCACCCGGCATGTCCGGCGCGAGCTGCGGCGCGTGGACCTCGAGGCCCGCGAGGGCAGGCGCCAAGACGGCGCGGTCGTCGAAGGCGAGTACCGCCGGATCGACGAGCGCTAGGCCGCTTGCGCCGCACGGCGGCGCACGGCGAGCTGGGCCGCGGCGACGATGCAGAGCAGGACGAGGCCTACGGCATCGGTGTATATCCCGGGCTTGATCAGGAAAAAGGCGCCAGCCACGAGCACCACCCGCTGCCACATCAGGGCGTAGCCGAACAGCCATCCGAATAGGCCGCCGGCAAGGCAGACCACGCCGATCGAGGCCGTGGTCACCGACCAGACGACGAAGGGCCACCCGCTGCTCCAGTCCTTCACGATCAGCAGCAGCCTCGGCTCGTAGACGAACATGAACGGCACGATGTACGCCGGCGCGGCGGCGCGCATCGCGGCGAAGCCGGATTGCCACATATTGGCCTTCGCCAGGCTCGCCGCGGCAAACACCGCCAGCGCGACCGGCGGCGTGATGGCGGAGAGGATCGCGAAGTAGAACGCGAACATGTGGGCGGGCGGCACGACGAGCGCCTTGCATTCCTCGGGCGTGAGCCCCGGCGCGCAGTTGTCCGTCCCCAGCTTGATCAGGGCCGGAATCAGCAGCGCGACCATCATGATGTAGGCCGGCGTGGTGGGCATGCCCATGCCCAGGACGATGCCGGCCATCGCCGTGAGGACGAGCGCCAGGATCAGCGTGTCCTGCGCCAGCGCCACCACCAGCTGCGTGAAGACGATGCCGAGCCCGGTAATGGTCACCGCGCCGATCACGATGCCCGCGGCGGCGCACGCCATGGCGACGGCGAGCGTGTTCTTCGCGCCTTCCTCGAGCGCCTCGAGCACGGTGCGCCAGGTGATCCCCGCGCGCGTGGTCTTCCTGAGAAGGGCGAGCGGCAGGCACGACAGCGCGCCCGCGAGCGCGCAGAGCGGCGCCGAGTAGCCCTGGATGAGGCCGATGAGCACGATGAGGATCGGCACGAACAGGTGCCCGCGCTGCACCATCACCGAGGCGAAGCGCGGCAGCTCCGCGGCAGGCACTCCGGCGAGCTTGTAGCGCTTCGCTTCGAAATGCACCGCCGAGAACACCGCGAGGTAGTACAGGAACGCCGGCACGATCGCCCATACGGTGATCTGCGCGTAGGGCACGACCAGGAATTCCGCCATGACGAAGGCCGCCGCTCCCATGATCGGAGGCATGAGCTGTCCGCCGGTGGAGGCGACCGACTCGACGGCGGCGGCGAAGGGCGGCCGGAAGCCGGTGCGCTTCATGAGCGGGATCGTGATCGGGCCGTCCACCATGACGTTGGCGACCGCGCTGCCCGAGACGGTGCCGAAGAGGCTCGAGCTCACCACCGCCACCTTGCCCGGGCCGCCGGCATAGCGTCCGGTGATCGACATCGAGAAGTCCATGAAAAGCTGCCCGGTGCCGCTTTTCTCCATGAACGCGCCGAACAGCACGAACAGCATCACGTACGAGGCCGAGACGCCCAGCGTGGAGCCGAAGATTCCCTCCGTGGAAAGGTACAGCTGCTCCATCAGCGTCGGCAGCGCGACGGTGGTGCTAAGCGCGTAGGTGAGGAACGCGATCGCCGTAAGGGGCAGCGCCCACCCGAGCACCCGGCGCGTCGCCTCCAGGACGACCACGACCGCCGTCACCGCCCAGAACTTGTCCAGCGCGGTGAGCTCATCGATGTAGATGATGCGGTTGGTGTAGTACTCGTAGTTGAAGAAGATATGCAGCACGATGCCCCATCCGAGGAGCATCAGCACCGCGTCGAGCGCGCGCCACCCCCAGCCGCCGCCCGGGCGCGACGGGAAAAGCAGGAACACCAGCGTCAGGGCGAACAGCAGGTGGGTGCCGCGAAAGATCAGCGCCTCCGGCGGACCGAAGGCGGCCACGTACATGTGGTAGAGCGACATCGCGATGGCGATCAGCGCCACCGCGATCCTGAGCACGCTTATGCGCGGCGCTGTCGCCGCTGCCTCCTCCACCCGTCAGCCTCCCCCGGGCGGGGATTACATCGCGCCGGCTTCTTTGTAGAACTTGGCGGCGCCCTTGTGGAAGGGCACGCCGATGTCGAGCGCCATGTCCTTGGGCGTGATGCCGCCGATCGCCTTGACCACCGACGCCATCGCGTCGACGTTGGAGGCCATGGTCTTCGTCATCTGGTAGACGGTGTTCTCCGGGAGGTCGCACGCCACGACCACGTGGGTCGAATAGCCGATCACCGGGACGTCCTTGTCCTGCTTCGGATAGGTGCCCGCCTTGATGATGAGCTTGTTGTGGCCCGGGTTGGCCTTCTTGATGGCATTGAACGTCGCGTCGTCCACCGGGACCAGCTCTACGTCGCGCGCGCTGGCGAGGTCCATGACTGCGGACGCGGGAGCGGTGGTGCCGAGCGTGAACACCTGAGCGTGGCCGTCCTTCATCATCGACACGGCGTCGTTGTAGCCGGCCTGGAAGTTGGCGCGAGCGAGCGACTGGTAGGTCATGCCGTTCAACTTGAGCACCTGGTCGGTCAGCAGCTCGCCGGTGTTGCCCTTGGGCTGCGTGACCAGCGACTTGCCCTTGAGGTCCTTCAGCGATTTGACGTTGGCGTCCTTCAGCGCGACCACCTGGAAATACTGTGGATACAGGTTCGCGAGCTGGCAGACCTTGGTGACCTTCTTCGGGAAGGGCTTCTCGCCCTGGATGCCGAGCACCGTGCTGTTGGAATTCCCCAGGCCGATGTGCGCCTTGCCCTCGTCCACGCCGCGGATGTTGGCGATGCCGGCGCCGGGCGTTTGGGTGATCTGCAGGCCGGGAACGCTCTTCTCCCACATGCCCTTCAGCGCGCCGCCGAGGGGAATCCAGGAGCCGCCCTGGGGGCCGGTCATGAAGGTCACTTGCTGCGCTGCGGCAGGGGCTGCGAAGACGGCGCCCAAGGCGAGCGCCAACAGTTTGCGTTTCATTCGATCCTCCTCGTTAGGATGCGAAATGCTACACCACCCGGGTCAGCACCGGCTGCCCCGAAAAATGCCGCCGCAGGTTCTCGACCTGCAGGTCGCCCATGGCCTTGCGCGTCTCCACGGTGGCGCTGCCGACATGGGGAAGGATCACCGCGTTGTCGAGTGCAAAGAAGGCGGGCGGCACGCGCGGCTCGTCGGCGAAAACATCCAGGCCGGCGCCGGCGATGCGCTTCTCCTGCAGGTAGCGCAACAGCACCGGCTCGTCGACCACGGAGCCGCGCGCAATGTTGACCAGGTAGCCCTCCGATCCGAGGGCGTCGAGGACGCCGGCGTTGATCATGCGCTGGGTCTCCGGCCCGCCCGGGGTCACCACCATCAGAACGTCGGCATTCCTTGCCAGGGTGACCGGATCGGGGTCGTAGGGGTAGGCGACGTCCTTTCTCCGGCGGTTGTGGTAGCGGATCTTCATGCCGCAGGCGGCCGCGCGCTTCGCGATCGCCTCGCCGATGCGGCCCAGGCCCAGGATGCCGAGCGTCTTGCCGCCGGCCGAGGTGGTGAGCGGGTAGGGGCCTTTGGCGGTCCAGCTGCCGGCGCGCAGGTACGCCTCGGACTGGGGGAACTTGCGCAGCGTCATCAGCACCAGCGCGAGCGCGGTGTCGGCGACGCAGTCGTTCAGCACGTCGGGCGTATTGGTGACGATGATGCCGCGCGCCTTCGCGTCCTCGAGGTTGATCGCGTCCACGCCGACGCCGAAGTTGGAGACGATCTCGAGCTTGGGCAGCGCGTCCATGAGCTTGCCGTCGACGCTCAGCGGGCCGAACGTGGCGAGGCCGCGCACGCCGGCATGGTTTTCCAGGAATGTTTTTTTATCTGGAGCTTCGAAGAATTTGTGGCAGGTGAACTCGCTTTGCAGCGTGGCCATGGTGCCTGCATGGCCCTGGGCGGTAAGGATGATCTCGGGTTTCATGACTTGAATTTTGCCGCAAGAGCCTCGGCGCCTCGCGCGAGGATGCCGACATCGGCGCCGACGGCGACGAACAGCGCGCCGCACTCGAGCCAGTGGCGGGCGTCGGTCTCGCTGGGGGTGAGGATGCCCGGCGCCTTGCCGCATTTGCGGATGCGCCGGATCGCGTCATCGATGAGCGGCTTGACCTCCGGGTTGGCGATCTCGCCCGTGTGGCCGAGCGAGGCGTGCAGGTCGGCGGGGCCGATGAACACGCCGTCGACGCCCTCGACCGCGCAGATCGCCTCGAGCTCGTCGAGCGCGCGCTGGGTCTCGACCTGCACGAGGAGGCAGATCTCCTCGTGCGCGCGCGTCGCATAGTCCTTGACGCGGCCGAAGCGGCTGGCGCGTGTGGTGCCCGCGACCCCGCGCACGCCCGCGGGCGGATAGCGGATGTAGGAGACGGCGGCCGCGGCTTCGGCCGCCGTGGAGACGTACGGCACGAGCAGCGACTGCGCGCCGATGTCGAGCACGCGCTTCATGACCACCATGTCGTTCCATGGCACGCGAACCACGGGGTGCGTGGGATAGGGCGCGGCCGCCTGCAGCTGGGTGAGCAGGCTCTCGAGGTCGTTCGGCGAGTGCTCGGTATCGAGCAGCAGCCAGTCGAAGCCCGCGCCGGCGAGCACCTCGACGCTGTAGTTCGACGAAAGGCTCGACCACAGGCCGATCTGCGCCTTCCCGGCTCGCAGCGCGCGCTTGAAGGGGTTCTGCGGCAGGTCCATCAGTGGATCTCCGGCTCTGGCGTCGCCGCCGTGCCCTCGAGGAAGTCGAAATCGCAGCCTTCGTCGGCCTGCTTCACGTGCCGGGAGAAGATCGCCCCGTAGCCGCGCTCGAATTTGCGCGGCGGGGGTTTCCAGGCATTTTTTCTCCGAAGTAGCTCTGCAGGATCCACCTGCAAGTTCAGCACACGCTTCTCCACGTCGAGCTCGATCAGGTCGCCGTTGCGCACCAGCGCGAGCGGCCCGCCGACGAAGGACTCCGGCGCCACATGCAGCACGCAGCAGCCGTAGCTCGTGCCGCTCATGCGCGCATCCGAGACGCGCACCATGTCGCGCACGCCCTGCTTCAGCAGCTTCTGCGGCACCGGCAGCATCCCCCATTCGGGCATGCCCGGCCCGCCCAGCGGGCCGGCGTTGCGCAGCACGAGCACGCTGTCGGCATCGACTTCGAGGTCGTCCCGGTCGATGCGCGCCGCCATGTCGTTGTAGTCGTCGAACACCACGGCTTTCCCCGCGTGCCGGTGGATGGCGGTGGCGGCGGCCTTGATGACTGCGCCGCCCGGCGCGAGGTTGCCGCGCAGCACCACCAAGCCGCCCGAGGTCTTGAGCGGGTTCTCCCTTTTCCGGATGACGTCCTCGTTGAAGATCTTCGCCCCCGCGAGGTTCTCGCCGAGCGTCTTGCCGTTGACGGTCCGCGCCTCGAGGTGCAGCAGGTCCTTGAGCTCCGCCAGCAGCGCGCGCAGGCCGCCGGCGTAGTAGAAATCCTCCATCAGGTACCGGTCGCCCGAAGGGCGCACGTTGGCGAGCAGCGGCGTACGCGCGGAGAACTCGTTGAAGCGCTCGAGCGGCAGCCGGAAGCCGGCGCGGCCCGCCATGGCGACGAGATGGATGAGCGCATTGGTCGAGCCGCCCATCGCCATCAGCGTCACGATCGCGTTGTCGAAGGATTCCGACTGCAACAGATCCCTTGGCTTGAGGTCCTCCCACACCATGTCGACGATGCGCTTGCCCGAAAGGGTCGCCATCTTGGCATGGTTGGAGTCGGGCGCCGGGATCGACGCCGCCCCGGGCAGGGTCAGCCCGAGGCTCTCGGTGATCGACATCATGGTGGCGGCCGTGCCCATGGTCATGCAGGTGCCGGGGGAGCGCGCGATGCCGTCCTCGATCTCCTGCCAGTCGCGCTCCGTGATGGTGCCGGCGCGCAGCTCCGCCCAGTACTTCCAGCTGTCGGAGCCCGAGCCGAGGGTGTCGGCCCGCCAGCGGCCGTTGAGCATCGGCCCCGCCGGGACGTAGATCGCCGGCAGGTTCATGCTGGTGGCGCCCATGACGAGCGCCGGCGTGGTCTTGTCGCACCCGCCCATCAGCACGGCGCCGTCCGCCGGGTAGGAGCGCAGCAGCTCCTCGCATTCCATGGCGAGCAGGTTGCGGTACATCATGGTGGTGGGCTTCTGCATCGGCTCGGCGAGCGATATCGCCGGCATCTCCACCGGGAAGCCGCCGGCCTGCCAGACGCCGCGCTTCACCTCCTCGGCGCGCTGCCGGAAGTGCGTATGGCAGGCGTTGATGTCCGACCAGGTGTTGATGATGGCGATCACCGGCTTGCCCGCGTAGTCGCCGCGGTCGTAGCCCATCTGCGCGGTGCGGGAGCGGTGGCCGAAGGAGCGCAGGTCCCGCGCGCCGTACCAGCGGTGCGAACGAAGCTCCTCGGGTTTCTTGCGGGACGACATCCGGGGGAAATTCTAAATTACACTGCGCTCCCTCATGGCGGATGCTTTCACCTTCCAGGTCGATCCCCTCACCCGGGCGATCGAGGCGGTCGTCGCCGCCGGCGGCAGCGAGCCGCGCGAGGCGCGCCTGGTCGCCGAAAACCTGGTCACCGCCAACCTCCTCGGCCACGACTCGCACGGCATCGGCATGATCCCGCGCTACGTCGACGCGCTGCTCGAGGGCGGGCTCGAGGCGAACCGGCATCCGCGCGCGACGCTCGATGCCGGCACGCTGCTCGCGCTGGACGGCTGCAGGGGCTACGGGCAGACGATCGGCCTGGAGGCGATGGAAATGGCGATCGAGCGTGCCCGCAAGCACGGCTCGTGCGTCATGACCCTCGCCAACTCGCACCACCTCGGGCGCATCGGCCACTGGGCGGAGATGGCGGTCGCCGAAGGGCTGGTCTCGATCCACTTCGTCAACGTCATCTCCCACGCGCGCGTAGCGCCCTACGGCGGGCGCGATGCGCGCTTCGGCACCAATCCCTGCTGCATCGGCGTGCCGCTCCCGGGCGAAGCGCCGTTCATCCTCGATTACGCGACGAGCGCCGTGGCGCAGGGGAAGCTGCGCGTGGCGCACAACAAGGGCGAGAAAGTCCCCGCCGGCCGGCTGATCGACGATCAGGGGCGCCCCACCGATGATCCGCGCTACGCGGTGGTGCCCCCCTATGGCGCGATGCTGCCCTTCGGCGAGCACAAGGGCTCGGGCATGGCGCTCGCCTGCGAACTGCTCGGCGGGGCGCTTACCGGCGGCGGCACGTGGCACTACGCGGAAAGCACGAAGCAGCGCGTGATGAACGGCATGCTCACGATCCTGATCGACCCGGCGCGCCTGGGCACCGCGCCGGCCTTCGAGCGCGAGACGCGGGCATTCCTCGACTGGCTGCGCCAGGGAAGGGCGGCTCCCGGGTTCGACAAAGTGCGCATCGCCGGCGACCCCGAGCGCGAATACCGCGCCAGGCGCAAGCGCGACGGCGTCCCGGTCGACGCGACCACCTGGCGCGAGATCGAGAAGGCCGCGGAAAAGGTGAAGCTCCCTCCGGGGGCCGTGTCCGGGCTCGCCCGGGGATAGAATCGCCGCTCCCATGCCGCGCCCGGACGAGATCGATCCCCACCATCGCTGGGACCGGCCGCTGCAGGCGCCGGGGCGTACCCAGGTCGACTTCGAGGAGCGCGTCGACTTCCGCCGGCTGCATGAGTACCGCCTGGCGCGCGTGCGCGCCGCGCTCTCCGAATCCGGACTGGGCGCGCTGCTCTCGTTCGACCAGCACAACATCCGCTACACCACCAGCACAGTGATCGGCGAGTGGGCGCGCGACAAGCTCACGCGCTACTCGCTCATCACCGGCAACGGCGAGCCCTACATCTGGGATTTCGGCAGTGCCGCGCGCCATCACAAGCTCTACGCGCCCTGGCTGCGCGCCGATCACTGCCGCGCGGGCCTGCTCGGCATGCGCGGCGCCGTCGGCGCGGATTTGACCTTGTTCGAAAACGCAGCAAGGGAAGTGAAAGCCATCCTGGAAGAGGAAGGCGTAGCGCGCATGCCGCTCGGGGTCGACGTGGTGGAGCCGCCGATGCTTTTTGCGCTGCAGAAGCAGGGCATCGAAGTGCGCGACGGGCAGCAGGTGATGCTGCAGGCGCGCGAGGTGAAGAACGTCGACGAGCTGACGCTGCTCAACATGGCGGCGGCGATGGTGGATGGCGTCTACCAGGACATCGCGGAAGCGCTCAAGCCGGGGGTGAGCGAGTCGCAGATCGTCGGGCTCGCCACCAAGCGGCTCTACGAGATGGGCTCGGACTGCGTCGAGGCCATCAACTCGATCTCCGGCGAGCGCTGCTCGCCGCACCCGCACAACTTCACCGACCGGCTGATCCGGCCGGGCGACCAGGCGTTCTTCGACATCATCCAGTCGTTCATGGGCTATCGCACCTGCTACTACCGCACCTTCAACGTGGGGCGCGCGACGAACCCGCAGCGCACGGCCTACCGCAAGGCGCGCGAATGGATGGACAAGGCGATCGAGCTGCTCAAGCCCGGCATGTCGAGCGACAAGATCGCCCTGGCGCTTCCCAAGGCCGAGGAGATCGGCTTCGCGAGCGAGATGGACGCCTTCGGCCTGAACTTCTGCCACGGCCTGGGCCTCGGCCTGCACGAGCGCCCCCTCATCTCGCGGCTCACTTCGCTGCGCGAGCCGATCGAGCTGAAGGCCGGCATGGTCTTCGCGGTCGAGACCTATTGCCCCGCGAGTGATGGCGTGTCTGCCGCGCGCATCGAGGAAGAAGTGATCCTCACCCCGACCGGCGCGAAGGTGATTTCGCTATACCCCGCCGAAGAGCTGCCCATTGCCAACCCCTACTGAGCAAAAGCTCGGCTGGATCGGCGCCGGGCGCATGGGCTACGCCATGGCCGAGCGCCTGACGAAGGCCGGCTGCGACATCGCGGTGTGGAACCGGACCAGGGCCAAGGCCGAGCCGCTGGCCAGGCACGGCGCCACGATCGCAAATGAACTGAAAGATCTTTCGTCCAGGGACATCGTATTCGTCATGGTGTCCACCTGGGACGACGTGAAGGAAGTCATCGGCAAGGTGCTCGCCGGAGGCAAGCCCGGGATGGTCGTGGAGTGCTCTTCGATCTCCCTCGAAGGCTCCGCGGAACTCAGAAAGACGCTCGAAGGAAGAAAGATCCAGTACCTGGCGGCGCCGGTGAGCGGCAACGCCAAAGTCATCAAGGCCGGGAAGCTGACGTTCGTCGTGTCGGGGCCGAAGGAAGCCTATGAGCGGGCGCGCCCGTACCTCGACATGATGGGCGCGGGCTCGAGCTACGTGGGCGAGGGCGAGCTCGCGCGGATCGCCAAGATCTGCCACAACGTCATGCTCGGCGTCGTCATCCAGAGCCTGTGCGAGGTCACCATCCTTGCGCAGAAGGCCGGCATGCCGCGCCACGCCTTCCTCGACTTCCTCAACAAGAGCGTGATGGGCTCGATGTTCACGCGCTACAAGACCCCGGCGCTTGTCAACCTCGACTTCCATGTGACGTTTACTCCCAAGCTGCTGCGCAAGGATCTCGACCTGGGCCTCGGCGCCGGGCGCGAGCTCGAGGTACCGATGCCGCTCGCGTCCATCGCACGCGACCTGCTGCAGCAGATGATCGGACAGGGCATGACCGAGGAGGACTTTTCGACCTTGCTGCTGATGCAAGCCAGGGCGTCGGGCGTCGAGCTTGCGGCGGAGAATGTCCCGGTGGGCGACGGGTTATGATGTTTATTCAGAGGAGGAGTTCATGAAGACCATTGTCAGGCTGTTCGCGGCAGCGCTGGCCGCGCTTTCGTTTCAGGCGCAGGCGTGGCCGGAGAAGCCGGTGCGCATCATCATCTCGTTCACGCCCGGCAGCGCAACGGACATCGTCGCGCGCGTCGTGGGGGCGAAGCTGTCCGAGTACTGGGGGCAGCCGGTGGTGGCCGAGAACCGGGCAGGCGCCGGTGGCTCGGTCGGCTCGGCAGCCGTCGCGCGGGCCGATCCGGACGGCTACACGCTGCTCGTGAATTCGAACGCCCACTGCGTCAACCCGGCGATCTACGCCAAACTGCCCTACGACACGCTGAAGGACTTCGTCGACATCGCCCCTCTCGCGGTGCAGCCGAACGTCCTGACGGTGCGGCCCGACGGGCCGTTCAAGACGCTTCGGGACCTCGTCAACGAGGCGAAGGCCAAGCCAAACGGCCTGTTCATCGGCCATGCAGGCATCGGCAGCGGCACGCACCTCAACACCGAGAAATTCCTCGACGCCGCCAGCATCAAGATGACGCAGGTACCGTTCAAGGGCACACCGGAGGTGATCGCCGCGATGTTCAGCGGCGACGTCCACGCCTACTGGGCGCCGATCGGCCCGGTGATGGGCCCCATCCAGGGCGGCAAGCTGCGGCCGCTTGCGGTGAGCACGCCGAAGCGCAATCCCCGGCTGCCGGACGTTCCCACGGTCGCGGAGGCCGGGTACAAGGGCGCGGAAGCGCCGCTGTGGTTCGGGCTCTGGGGTCCGGCCGGCATGCCGGCCGACGTGGTGAAGAAGATCAACGCTGACGTGCGCCGGGCGCTCAACGATCCGGCCGTGCAGGACCGGCTGGTCAAGGGCGGCAACGAGACCTTCGACATGTCGCCGCAGGAATTCGCGCGCATGGTGCGCGAGCACATCGACGACTACACCCGCGTCATCAAAGCCGCGGGGGTCAAGCCGCAGTAAGCAGCATCTTCAGGGGAACGCCGGTCAGCCGCTGGAGTTCCTCGAAGCTCAGGCCCTCGACCGTTTCCACGACGTGAAGCCCGTCGGGCTTCACGTCGATGACGGCGAGATCGGTGTAGATGCGATCGACGCAGCGCGCGCCGGTGAGCGGGTAGGTGCAGCGCTCGACGATCTTGCTCTCGCCCTTCTTGGTGAGGTGCTCCATCATCACGAGCACCTTCTTCGCCCCGACCGCGAGGTCCATCGCGCCGCCGACCGCCGGGATGGCGTCGGCCGCGCCGGTGTGCCAGTTGGCGAGGTCGCCCGCGACCGAGACCTGGAAGGCGCCGAGGATGGCGAAGTCGAGATGGCGGCCGCGGATCATGGCGAAGGAGTCCGCGTGGTGGAAGTACGCGCCGCCGGCGAGAAGCGTGACCGGCTCCTTGCCGGCGTTGATCAGGTCCTCGTCCTCGGCGCCGGCGGCGGGCTTCGGGCCGACGCCGAGAATGCCGTTCTCGCTGTGCAGGATGATCTCGCGGCCCCTGGGCAGATGATCGCCGACCAGGGTCGGCAGGCCGATGCCGAGATTCACGTAGGAGCCCTCGGGAATATCGCGCGCCACGCGGGCCGCCATCTGGTTCTTGTCGAGCTTTTTCATCAGTGCTTCACCACTCGCTTGACGAAAATTCCAGGCGTAACGACCGCCTCGGGATCGAGCGCGCCTAACTCGACGATCTCGCGCACCTGAACGACGGTGCACCTCGCGGCGGAGGCCATGATCGGGCCGAAGTTGCGCGCGCTCTTGCGGTAGCAGAGGTTGCCCCAGCGATCCGCGCGATCGGCCTTGATGAGCGCGTAGTCGCCATGGATCGGGTACTCGAGCACGTAGTCGCGGCCGTCGATGCGGCGCGTCTCCTTGCCGTCAGCGAGGCGCGTGCCGTGGGCCGTGGGGGTATAGAAGGCGCCGATGCCCGCGCCGGCGGCGCGAATGCGCTCAGCCAGGGTGCCTTGGGGCACAAGCTCAAGCTCGATCTCTCCCGCCCGGTAGAGGGCATCGAAGTGCCAGGAGTCCGCCTGGCGGGGAAACGAGCAGAGGATTCTGCGCACGCGCTTCGCCTTGATCAGGGCGGCGAGCCCGGCATCGGCGTTGCCTGCATTGTTGTTGACGATGGTGAGGTCGCGCGCCCCGCGCGCGATCAGCGCATCGATGAGCGTCGCCGGCATCCCCGCGTTGCCGAAGCCGCCGATCATGACCGTAGCGCCGTCGGGAACGTCTGCGAGCGCGGCTTCCGGGCTGGCGACGATCTTGTCGATCATGGGCCGGGATTATCTCACCCGCATTTCTGGCCCCAGCTCTTGATGCACTACGTTAGGTCATTTTCCTATCTATTTGATTTATATTAAATCTATCGATGCAGAATGTAGCTGAAAAAGTGACGCTAAGTGCTTGTCATAGATGAAGAAACTCCTTGACCTGCCGTGATTCCTGAGATTACAGTGGCAAAACGTAGAAAAAAGTGGCACAAACAGCCAAATGGGCGGAGGGTTTCACGGGGCGGCGGTCGTCACGCTCGACGCGAAAGGTCGCGTCGCTATTCCCACGCGCCATCGCGGCGCGCTGCTCGATTCCGGAAAGTCGCTCGTCCTCACCGCCCACCCCGAGGGCTGCGTGCTGATGTACCCGGCCGGCGAGTGGGAGCCGGTGCGCGCGCGCGTGGAGGCGTTTCCCAGCTTCCATCCGCAGGCAAGCTGGTGGAAGCGCCTGCTGCTCGGCTTCGAGGAGCACCTCACCGCCGACGGCTCCGGGCGCGTGCTGCTGCCGCCGGCGCTGCGACAGCACGCGAGGCTCGAGCGCGACGCGATGATGGTGGGGCAGGGACGCTACTTCGAGCTATGGGATTCCGCGCTGTGGTCCGCGAAGCTGGACCAGGCGCTCGCCGGAAGCGCCGCGCCGCCGCCGGGCATGGAGGACTTCTCGCTGTGAGCGGCGACCATGCACCGGCCGGTTCTCCTTCGCGAATCGATCGCCGCGCTGGCCATCCGCGCCGACGGCACCTACGTGGACGGCACGTTCGGCCGCGGCGGGCACAGCCGGGCAATCCTCGAACGACTGGGGCCGCAGGGCAGGCTGATTGCGCTCGACCGCGACCCGCAGGCCGAGAGCGCCGCACAGGGCTTAGCCGACCCGCGCTTCTCGTTCTTCCGCTGCAGGTTCTCGGCGCTGGGCCAAGTCCTCGCCGGGCAGAAGGCGCAGGGCATGCTCTTCGATCTCGGGGTGTCCTCGCCGCAGCTGGAGGAGGCGGGACGGGGGTTTTCGTTCCGCGCCGACGGCCCGCTCGACATGCGCATGGATCCGACACAAGGCGAATCGGCGGCGCAGTGGCTCGCCCGCGCAGAACAACAAGAAATCACTGAGGTGATCCGCGACTATGGCGAAGAACGGTTTGCTAAACAGATTGCAGCGGCGGTTGTTGCTGCGCGCAGCCGCGAGCCACTCCTCCGCACCCGCCAACTGGCCGATCTCGTGGCTCAGGCGGTCCGCACACGCGAGCCGGGCCAGGACCCGGCGACGCGCACCTTTCAGGCTCTACGGATTCACGTCAATCGGGAGCTTGAGGAAGTGTCGCTGATGCTGCCGCAGGCGCTCGCGGGGCTCGCCGCCGGCGGCCGCCTGGCGGTGATCAGCTTCCATTCCCTGGAGGACCGCATCGTCAAGCGCTTCCTCGGCCGCGCCGCGCGTCCCGATGTGCCCCGGGAATTGCCGCTGCGCGCCAGCGAAATGCCACAACCGACGCTCAAGCTTCTCGGCCGGGCCATCAAGGCTTCCCGCGAGGAGATCGAGCACAACCCCCGCGCCCGCAGCGCCACGCTCCGCGTGGCCGAGCGCAGCGCGGCCCCCTATGACCCTGTACCACATCGAATCGAGCCCGGCGCGCGGTGGCGAAACTGAACCTCCTCCTCCTCGCGGTTCTCGTCGCCTGCGCGCTCGGGCTCGTCACCTCGCAGCACAACGCGCGCAAGCGCTTCTCCGAGCTCGAGCGCGAGCACGCGCGCGCACGTGAGCTCGACGTGCAATACGGGCGCCTGCAGCTCGAGGCGAGCACTTGGGCGCTCCATTCGCGCGTCGCGAAGATCGCCACGGGCGTGCTCGGCCTGCGCGCCCCGGACCCGCGCCGCCTGCGGGTCGTGACGCGCCAAGAGAGCCGGTGAGCGCTGCCGCGCAGGGCCTGGTAAGGCTGCCGGTCTGGCGCGCTCGCGTGGTGCTGGCCCTGCTCGTCGCCGCTTTTGCCGTGCTGGCCGCGCGCTCGGTCTACCTGCAGGCCATGCGTACCGGCTTCCTCCAGGAGAAGGGCGATGCGCGCTATTCCCGCGTGCTCGAGGTCCCGGCGACGCGCGGCAGGATTCTGGACCGGCACGGAGAGGCGCTCGCGGTCTCGACGCCGGTGAAGTCGGTCTGGGCGATCCCGGCCGACACCGCGCTCACCCGCACCGAGCGCAGGAAGCTCGCCCCGCTGCTGGGCGTGAGCGTGCGAGAGATCGAGCGCAAGCTTGCCGATACCTCCCGCGACTTCGTGTACCTGAAGCGTCAGGTATCGCCCGAGACGGCGGAAGCCGTCGAGCGCCTCGCGATGAGCGGTATCCATCAGCACAGCGAGTTCCGCCGGTACTATCCCGCGGGTGAAGTGACCGCTCACGTGCTGGGGTTCACCGGCGTCGATGACGCCGGCCAGGAAGGGGTGGAACTCGCATACCAGGCGAGCCTGGGCGGCGTCCCCGGCAGCCGCCGCGTGATCAAGGACCGGCTGGGGCGCATCGTCGAGGACGTGGAGTCGATCCGCTCCGCCCAGGCGGGTCGCGACCTGGCGCTCTCCATCGACAGCAAGATTCAGAGCCTCGCCTTCGCGGCGCTGAAGGGCGCCGTCGAGCAGCACCGCGCGAGGGCGGGAGCAGTGGTCGTGCTCGACGTGCGCACCGGCGAGATCCTGGCGCTCGTAAACGCGCCGTCCTACAACCCCAACAACCGCGCCCGGCTGAGCGGAGCGCAGCTGCGCAATCGCGTCATTACCGATCTTTTCGAGCCAGGATCGACGCTCAAGCCGTTCACCGTCGCCCTCGCGATCGAGAGCGGGAAGGTGACGCCGCGCACGCTCATCCAGACCGGCGAGGGACGGCTCAGGCTCGCGAATTACACGATCCGCGACATGCATCCGGCCGCGGCGGTCAGCGTCTCCCAGGTCCTGCAGAAGTCCTCCAACGTCGGCGCGGCAAAGATCGCGCTCGCGCTTCCGCGCGAGGCCATGTGGGACCTTTTCCGGCGCGTCGGCTTCGGCGCGGCGCCGGAACTGGGCTTTCCGGGGGCCGCGGCCGGGCGCCTGCGCCACTACCGGACCTGGCGGCCGATCGAACAGGCGACGATGGCCTACGGCCACGGCATCTCGGTCAGCCTGCTGCAGCTTGCGCGCGCATACACGGTTTTCGCGCGCGACGGGGAATTGGTGCCGATTACTCTGGTCAAAAGTGGCGCAGCGGCGGCACCCGAGAAGGTGCTCTCGGCGGAGGCCGCGCGCGCGGTGCGCGCCATGCTCGAGGCTGCGGTCCAGCCCGGCGGGACCGGCCCGCGGGCGCGCATCATGGGCTGGCGGGTGGCGGGCAAGACCGGCACCGCGCACAAGCAGGAAAACGGCGCCTACGCCGCCGACAAGTATCTCGCTTCCTTCGTCGGCCTCGCGCCGGCGTCGGCGCCGCGCCTGGTGGTGGCCGTCATGATCGACGAGCCGTCGGCCGGCGAGCACTACGGCGGCACCGTCGCCGCGCCGGTGTTCGCGCACGTGATGCAAGGCGCGCTGCGCCTGCTCGGCGTGCCGCACGATGCGCCGCTCGTGCCGGTCGAGCTGCCGGGCGAGGGCGAGGAAGCGAAGGAGAGCACGTGACGGGAAAGGTGCCGTGGCAAACACGCAACCGGAGCTGCTCGCGCGTCTCGCCGCCCAGGGAGCGATGATCGAGCGCCTGACTTCCGACAGCCGCGCTTGCGCGCCGGGCGTGGCCTTCTTCGCCTATCCCGGGGAGAAGGCGGACGGGCGCGCACACATCGCGGAGGCCGCGGCGCGAGGCGCCGCGGCCGTGCTCTGGGAGCAAGAAGCTTTCGCATGGCGGCCCGAATGGCGCGTGCCGAACGTGGCGGTGCGCGGGCTCAAGCAGCGCGCCGGGGCGCTCGCGCACGAATTCTACGGACGCCCCTCGGATTCGCTGTGGGTCTGCGGCGTCACCGGCACCAACGGCAAGACCTCGTGCAGCCAGTGGATCGCCGCGGCCCTCGGCCGCGGCGGTACGCGCAGCGGGGTGGTTGGCACGCTCGGCAGCGGCTTTCCCGGCTCGCTCAGCGCGCTCGCCAATACCACGCCGGACGCGCTCGAGGCGCATGCCTTGCTGAAGGCCATGCTGCAGCAGGGCGCGGCGGCGGTGGCGATGGAAGTCTCCTCTCACGGGCTGGTGCAGGGACGTGTCAACGGCATCGCCTTCGACTGCGCGCTGTTCACCAACCTTTCCCACGACCACCTCGACTACCACGGTTCCATGGACGCGTACGCCGAGGCCAAGGCGCGGCTGTTCGACAGCCCCGGCTTGCAGACCGCTGTGCTGAACCTCGACGATGTCGCCGGCGTGCGGCTCGCGCAGCGCCTCGCCGCTCGGGGCGGTATCAGGACGATCGGCTACAGCCTGGCGCCGCTCACGGCGCCTCTTACAAGAGAGTATCTCGCTGCCGTCGCTATCGATGGCGCGAGCGTGCAGGTCGACTCGAGCTGGGGCCGCGCGAGCGCGACGCTCAACCAACTGGGGCGCTTCAACGTCGCCAACGCGCTCGGCGTGCTCGGCTGCCTGCTCGCCTGCGGCCTGCCCTTCGGCGAGGCGGTGGCCCTGCTCGCCGATCTGCCGGGCGTGCCGGGACGCATGGAGCGCGTCGGCGAGGAGCCGCTCGTGGTCGTCGACTACGCGCATACGCCGGACGCGCTCGAGAAGGTGCTGCACGCCCTGCGCCCGGTCGCCCAGGCGCGCGGCGGTCGACTGGTCGCGGTGTTCGGCGCCGGCGGCGACCGCGACCCGGCCAAGCGAGTGCTCATGGGCGCGGCGGCCGCGCGGCTCGCCGACCGCGTCGTACTCACCTCGGACAATCCGCGCAGCGAGGATCCGCTCGCCATCATCGAGGCGATTCGCCGCGGCGCGCCCGCCGGCGAGGTCGAGCCGGACCGGCGCCGCGCCATCGAGCAGGCGATCGCCGTCGCGGCGCGCAGCGACGTGATTCTCGTCGCCGGCAAGGGCCACGAGAGCTATCAGGAGATCCGCGGCAGGCGCGAGCCGTTCGCCGATCAGGCCGTGGCGCGAACGGCGCTGGCGCGACGAGGGGCGCAATGATGAGCCTCGCCGACGCCGCCGGGGTGACCGAGGGCCGCACGAGCGGTGGCAATCCGGTCTTCGCCGGCGTCTCGACCGACTCGCGCACGCTGCGCCCGGGCGAGCTGTTCGTCGCGCTGCGCGGCGAGCACTTCGACGGGCACGCTTTCCTCGCGCAGGCGAAGGCGGCGGGCGCCTGCGCCGCCATGGTGGACCGCGCCTACGGCGGCGAGTACCCGATCCCGGTGCTCATCGTCGCGGACACGAAGCTCGCCCTGGGCGCGCTCGCGCGCGGCTGGCGCGCCCGCTTCACGCCCGCGCTGATCGCGGTGACGGGCTCGAACGGCAAGACAACGGTCAAGGAGATGCTGGCCTCGATCCTGCGAGTCCATGCGAAGGGCGAGGCGGTGGTCCTCGCCACCGCCGGCAATCTCAACAACGACATCGGCCTGCCGCTCACGCTGCTGCGCCTCGACGCGCGCCACCGCTGGTGCGCGATCGAGCTCGGCATGAACCACAAGGGCGAGATCGCCTACCTCGCCGGCATCGCGCAGCCCACGGTCGCGCTGGTGAACAACGCCCAGCGCGAGCATCTGGAGTTCATGAACTCGGTGGAGGAAGTGGCCGCCGAGAACGCGAGCGTCTATGCCGCGCTCCCGGCGCACGGCGTGGCGGTGGTCAATGCCGATGATGGGCAGGCCGCCGTCTTCCGTGCGGCGGCAGGCGCCCGCCGGGTCGTGGATTTCGGGCTGGACGCGCCGGCCGAAGTCACGGGCCGATACGCGCTGAAGTCCCTGTCGAGCGAAATTCACATCCGGATACGCGAGGCAGAAGCATCGGCGCCGCTCGCCATCCCCGGGCTCCACAACGTGCGCAACGCGCTGGCCGCCGCCGCCTGCGCTCACGCCGCCGGTGTAGACCTCTCGAGCATCGTCAAAGGGCTTGCAGCATTTCAGCCCTATGTCGGACGGCTGCAGTCGAAGACGGCGGGCGCGACCACCGTGATCGACGACAGCTACAACGCGAACCCCGACTCGGTCCGCGCCGCGATCGACGTGCTCGCCGCCTGCCCTGGCCCGACGGTGCTCGTGCTCGGCGACATGGGCGAGGTCGGCGCGCACGGCTCGCAGTTCCACGAGGAGGTCGGCGCCTACGCGCGCAGCCGGGGCATCTCCCGCCTGCTTGCCTTGGGCGAGGCGACCCGCGCGGCCGTCGCGGCGTTCGGCGCGGGCGCGCAGCACTTCGACAGCGTCGAGGCGCTGGTCCCGGCGATCCGCGGCAGGACCGTGCTCGTCAAGGGCTCTCGCTTCATGAGAATGGAGCGCGTTGTGGCGGCGCTCACCGGCGCCGCGACAGGAGGGGGTCACTAATGCTTCTCGATCTCGCGCAGTGGCTGGCGAAAGACGCCCGTGTCTTCAACGTCTTCAACTACATCACGCTGCGCGCCGTGCTCGCTTGCCTCACCGCGCTCGCGGTGTCGCTGATCCTAGGCCCCTACATGATCCGCAAGCTCACTGCCTACAAGATCGGGCAGGCCGTACGCCAGGAGGGGCCGCGGTCGCACCTCACCAAGGCCGGCACGCCGACCATGGGCGGTGCGCTCATCCTGGTGTCGATCTGCCTCACCACGCTGCTCTGGGGCGACCTGTCGAACCGCCTGCTGTGGGTGGTGCTGCTCGTGACGCTAGCCTTCGGCACGATCGGCTGGGTCGACGACTACCGCAAGGTGGTGCACCGCAACCCGAAAGGGCTCTCCGCCAAGGCAAAGTTCTTCTGGCAGTCGCTGATCGGCCTCGCGGCCGCGGGCTACCTGGCCTACCTCGCGCAGAGCATGCCGGCGCTCAACGAGCTGATCGTGCCGTTCTTCAAGCACGTCGCCTACCCCCTCGGCACCGTCGGATTCATCGTGCTCACGTTCTTCGTCATCGTCGGCACCTCGAACGCGGTCAACCTGACCGACGGCCTGGACGGGCTGGCGATCATGCCGACCGTGATGGTGGGCAGCGCGCTCGGCATCTTCGCCTACGTCGCCGGGCACGCGGTGTTCTCCAAGTACCTCGGCCTGCCGCACATCGCCGGCGCCGGCGAGCTCGCGGTGATCTGCGGCGCGCTCGCCGGAGCGGGGCTGGGCTTCCTCTGGTTCAACGCGTACCCGGCCGAGGTGTTCATGGGCGATGTCGGCGCGCTCGCGCTCGGCGCGGCGCTCGGCACCATCGCGGTCATCGTGCGCCAGGAGATCGTGCTGTTCATCATGGGCGGGGTATTCGTCGCCGAGACGCTCTCGGTGATGCTGCAGGTACTGTACTTCCGCTGGAGCGGCGGCAAGCGCATCTTCCGCATGGCGCCGCTGCACCACCACTACGAGCTCGAAGGCTGGAAGGAGAGCCAGGTCGTGGTGCGCTTCTGGATCATCACCATGATGCTGGTGCTGTTCGGCCTCTCGACGCTCAAGCTCCGATGATGCGCGAGCCCGCCTTCCGGCCTGTTCCCCGTCCCGCGCCGACGCCGCTCGTCGGCCGGCGCGTCCTCGTCCTCGGCCTCGGCGACACGGGGCTTTCGCTCGCGCGCTGGGTCGAGCGCGAAGGCGGCAAGGTGCGCGTCGCCGACACCCGGCCCGAGCCGCCGCGGCGCAAGGACCTGGCCGGCGAGCTGCGGACCGGACCCTTCTCCGCAGCGCTGCTCGACGACGTCGACGTGGTCTGCGTCAGCCCCGGGCTTTCTCTCGAGCAGGACGTCATCCGGCAGGCGATCGCGCAGGGACTGCCGGTGCTCGGCGACGTCGAGCTCTTCTCCTGGTACGTGCGCGAGCCCGTGCTCGCCGTCACCGGCACGAACGGCAAGAGCACCGTCACCGCCCTGGCGGGCCACCTGCTGCGAAGCGCCGGAATGGATTGCGAGGTCGCCGGCAACATCGGGCCGCCGGTGCTCGATGCGCTGCTCGCGCGTCTTGCCGCGGGGAAGGCGCCACGCGCGTGGGTGCTCGAGCTGTCGAGCTACCAGCTCGAGACGACCTGGTCGCTCGCCCCGCACGCCGCAGCGATGCTCAACCTCAGCGAAGACCACCTCGATCGCTATCGCGGCCTCGACGAGTACGCCGCCGCCAAGGCGCGCATCTTCGCCGGCGCGGGCGTGCAGGTGCTCAACCGCGACGATGCGCGCTCGATGGCCATGGCGCGCCCGGGCAGCCCCGTGGTGAGCTTCGGCTTGGACGCGCCCCCGGCGGAGCGCGATCTCGGGCTTGCGGGCGGCTGGCTGGCCGAGGGCGCGGTGCCCCTCCTTCCCGTGGACGAGCTGCCGATCCACGGCCTGCACAACGCGGCCAACGCGCTCGCGGCGTGCGCGCTCGCGCGCACGCTCGGCGTGTCGCACGCGCAGCTCGCCGCGGGCCTGCGCAGCTTCCGTGGCCTGCCGCACCGTCTCGAGCTCGTCGCCTGCCGCAGCGGCGTCGACTGGTACGACGACTCGAAGGGCACCAACGTCGGCGCGACCATCGCCGCGCTGCGCGGCCTCGCTCGTCCGACGATCCTCATTCTCGGCGGCGAGGGCAAGGGCCAGGATTTCACGCCTCTCGCGGGACCGGTGCGACAGTTCGCGCGGCAGGTGCTCCTCATCGGGGCCGATGCGTCGCTCATCGGGAAGGTCATCGCGGGAGAGCGCTGCGCCTCGATGCAGGAAGCCGTGGCAAGGGCGGCCGAGCTGGCACGCCCCGGCGATGCCGTGCTGCTGTCCCCGGCCTGCGCGAGCTTCGACATGTTCCGCGACTACCGGCACCGTGGCGAGGCGTTCGCCGCCGCCGTCCGGAGGCTGCCATGACCGGGAAGCGCGCCAGCCGGACCTATGTCTTCGCGCGCAGCGCGCCGGACGCCGAGTACGACCGCTCGCTCGCCTGGGCGGGGCTGCTGCTCGCCGCCGCCGGCCTGGTGATGGTGTACTCCGCTTCGATCTCGATCGCCGAGTCGAGCCGTTTCACCGGCAACAACTCCGCCTGGTATCTCACGCGCCACACGGTGTTCCTCGGCGCGGCGCTGTGCGCGGCGATCCTGGTGTTCCTGGTGCCGGCGCGCATGTGGCAGCAGGCGGCGCCGTGGCTGTTCGTGCTCGCGGTGGCGCTGCTTGTCGCGGTGCTGGTGCCGGGCATCGGCAGGGAAGTGAACGGCGCCCGGCGCTGGCTCGATCTGCAGGTCTTGACCGTGCAGCCCTCGGAGTTCGTGAAGCTGGCGGTGGTGCTCTACGCGGCCGACTACACGGTGCGCAAGCACGCGGTGCTGAAGAGCTTCAAGCGCGGCCTGCTGCCGATGCTCGGCGTGATGCTGCTCGTCTCGTGGCTGCTGCTGCGCGAGCCCGACTTCGGCGCGCTGGTGGTGATCGCGGTGACCACGTTCGCCATCCTCTTCCTCGGGGGCATGAACGGCCGGCACTTTGTCGCGCTGGTCGGCATGCTCGCCGGCGGCTTCGCGCTGCTCGTGCTGACCTCGCCCTACCGCATGCAGCGCATCTTCGGCTTCCTCGATCCCTGGTCCGATCCGCTGGGGCGCGGCTACCAGCTCTCGCATGCGCTCATCGCCTTCGGGCGCGGCGAGTGGCTTGGCGTCGGGCTGGGCGCGAGCGTCGAGAAGCTGCACTACCTTCCCGAGGCCCACACCGATTTCCTGCTCGCGGTCATGGCGGAGGAGCTGGGCTTCGCCGGCGTGGCGATGGTGATCGGGTTGTTCGCCTGGGTCGTCGCGCGCGCCTTCGCCATCGCCCGGCAAGCCGCACTGCACGAGCGCCATTTCGCGGCGCTGACGGCACAGGGCATCGGCGTGTGGATTGGCTTCCAGGCGCTCATCAACATGGGCGTCAACATGGGCCTGCTGCCGACCAAGGGTCTGACGCTCCCGCTGATGAGCTACGGCGGCTCGGGGCTGCTCGCCAACTTCGTCGCGCTCGCGATCCTGCTGCGCATCGACTGGGAAAGCCGCCAGTTGGCGAGGGGGCTGCACGCATGAGCCGCTCGATTCTCATCATGGCGGGCGGCACGGGCGGGCACATCTTCCCTGGGCTCGCGGTCGCCGACGAGCTGCGCGCAGCCGGCTGGCGCGTGCTGTGGATGGGCGCGCGCGGCGGCATGGAGGAGCGGCTGGTGCCTCGCCACGGGTACGAGACGGCCCTGATCCGCGCGCGTGCGGCGCGCGGCAAGGGGCTGCTGCAGAAGCTGCTGCTGCCCGCGAACCTGCTGTTCTCCTTCTGGGAGAGCGCGCGCTGGCTGCGCCGGCTCAGGCCCGACGTGGTGCTCGGCCTGGGAGGCTACGTCGCTTTCCCGGGCGGCATGATGGCCTCGCTCCTGAACCGGCCGCTCGCCCTGCACGAGCAGAACGCCATCGCCGGGCTTGCCAACCGCGTGCTCGCCGGCGTCGCGGACAAGGTGATGGTGGCTTTCCCCGGCGCGCTCAAGCGCGCGGAGTGGACGGGCAACCCGGTGCGCGCCTCGATTGCCGCCATCGCGCCGCCCGAGGAGCGCTATCGCGACCGGGACGGTCCGCTGCGGCTGCTCGTCGTGGGTGGCAGCCTCGGTGCCCAGGCGCTGAACGAGGCGCTGCCCAGAGCCCTTGCCGTTCTGTCGGGGGATTTCGTCGTCGTGCATCAGGCCGGCGAGAAGCATCTGGAAGCGCTCAAGGCGAACTATCGCGCCGCAGGCGTGCAAGGGGAGCTGGTGGCGTTCATCGACGACATGGCGCGCCGCTACGCGGAGGCCGACCTCGTGATCTGCCGGGCCGGCGCGGTGACCGTCGCGGAGCTCTCGGCCGGTGGCATGGCGAGCGTACTCGTTCCCTTTCCGCACGCGGTCGACGACCACCAGACGGCGAATGCGCGATTTCTCGCCGACCAGGGGGCGGCGCTGCTGCTTCCCCAGCCGGAGGCGAGCCCCGAAAGGCTCGCATCGCTGCTGCGCTCGCTCGATCGGCCGAAGCTCCTCGAGATGGCGCGCAAGGCACGCGCGCTGGGAAAACCCGACGCGGCACGCGTGGTGGCGCAGCGTTGCATGGAGCTCGCACGATGAAACACAAGGTACGCCGCATCCACTTCGTGGGCGTCGGCGGCTCGGGCATGTCGGGCATCGCCGAGGTGCTCGCCAACCTCGGCTACCAGGTCAGCGGCTCGGACCTCGCGGCCAACGCGGCGACCAAGCGGCTCGCCGGGCTTGGGGTGAAGATCTTCCTGAATCACGATTCCAGCCAGGTCGCGGGCGCGGATGCGGTCGTGGTCTCCAGCGCCGTGCAGCCGGACAACCCCGAGGTCGTGGCGGCACGCGAGCGGCTGATCCCGGTGGTGCCGCGCGCGCTAATGCTCGCCGAGCTCATGCGCCTGAAGCAGGGCGTGGCCATTGCCGGGACGCACGGCAAGACCACCACCACAAGCCTCGTGGCGAGCGTGCTTGCCGAGGCGGGGCTCGATCCGACCTTCGTGATCGGCGGCCGGCTGAACGCCGCCGGCTCGAACGCGCGCCTCGGCGCGGGCGAGTTCATCGTCGTGGAGGCCGACGAGTCCGACGCCTCGTTTCTGCACCTGCAGCCGGTGATCGCCGTCGTCACCAACATCGACGCCGATCACATGGATACCTACGGCCACGACTTCGGGCGGCTGAAGCAGGCCTTCGTGCAGTTCCTGCAGAACCTGCCGTTCTACGGCTCGGCCGTGCTGTGCGTAGACGATGCGAACGTGCGCGAGATCCTGCCGGAGGTGTCCAAGCCGGTGCTGAGCTACGGCACCGCCGAGGATGCCGCGGTGCGCGCCGAAGCGATCGAGCACGACGCGGGCCGCATGCGCTTCCGGGTGCGGCGCGCGGGCGGCACGCCGCTCGAGGTGACCCTCAATCTCCCCGGGCGGCACAACGTGCTCAACGCGCTCGCCGCCATCGCGGTGGGCACCGAGCTCGGCGCGTCGGACCCGGCGATGCTCAAGGCGCTCGCCGAGTTCCGCGGCGTCGGCCGGCGCTTCCAGAACTACGGCGCCGTGCCGCGCGAGGGCGGGGGCGGCTTCACGCTCATCGACGACTACGGCCATCATCCGGCGGAGATGGCCGCGACGCTGGAAGCGGCGCGCGGCGCCTTTCCGGGGCGGCGCATCGTGCTTGCGTTCCAGCCGCACCGCTATACGCGCACGCGCGATCTGTTCGAGGACTTCGTGCGCGTGCTCTCGGGCGCCGATGCCCTGCTGCTCGCGGAGGTCTACGCCGCGGGCGAAGCGCCGATCGTCGCCGCCGACGGCCGCTCGCTCGCGCGCGCGCTGCGCGTCTTCGGCAAGGTCGAGCCGGTGTTCGTGGAGGACATGGCCGAGATGCCGGCGGCGATCCGCCGCGTGGCCGAGGACGGCGACGTGGTGCTCACCATGGGGGCCGGGTCGATCGGCAACGTCCCAGCCCTGCTGACATGAACATGAACGAACCGCTCAACTTCCAGGGGCTCCGAGGACACCTGAAGCGCGACGAGCCGATGGCCCGTCACGTGAGCTGGCGCGCGGGCGGGCGCGCGGAGCGCTTCTACGGGCCGGCGGATCTCGACGACCTCGCCGCTTTCCTCGCGCGCCTGCCGGCGGAGGAGCCGCTGCTCTTCGTCGGGCTGGGATCGAACCTGCTGGTGCGGGACGGTGGCTGGCGCGGCACGGTGGTGATGATGCACGCGGCCAACCGGCGGCCGCGCCTCGATGGCGCCCTGATCTACGCCGAAGCGGGCGTCGCCAGCCCCAAGGTGGCGCGCTTCGCGGCGCTGAACGACCTCGAGGGGGCGGAGTTCCTCGCCGGCGTGCCCGGCAGCATCGGCGGGGCGCTCGCCATGAACGCCGGCTGCTACGGCGGGGAGACCTGGGACATCGTCGAGCGCGTCCTCACCATGGACCGGGGCGGTCGCACCTTCCAGCGCGCGCGCGAGGACTTCGACATCGGCTACCGGCATTGCGCGCCGAAGACGCTCCGCGAGGAATGGTTCGCGGCGGCGTGGTTCCGCCTCGCGCCGGGGGACGGGGAGAGCTCGCGCGCCGTGATCAAGGAGCTGCTCGCGCGGCGCATCGCCACCCAGCCGCTCTCGCTGCCCAACGCGGGCAGCGTGTTCCGCAACCCGCCGCGCGACCACGCCGCACGCCTCATCGAGTCGTGCGGCCTGAAGGGCTTCGGGCGCGGCGGCGCGCGCGTGTCGGAGAAGCACGCGAACTTCATCGTCAATCCCGATGGCGCGGCGAGCGCCGCGGACATCGAGTGGCTGATCCAGCACATCCAGCGCATGGTCTACCAGATGAAAGGCGTGGTCCTGATCACCGAGGTGCGCATCGTCGGGGAGCCTGCATGAGCTTCGGCAAGGTTGCCGTGCTTCTGGGCGGCAAGTCCGCGGAGCGCGAGGTTTCGCTGAAGAGCGGCGCCATGGTGCTCAAGGCGTTGCGCAGCCGCGGCGTCGACGCGCACGCCTTCGACCCGCGCGAGCGCAGCCTGGAAGACCTGCTCAAGGAAAAGTTCGCCCGCGTCTTCATCGCGCTGCACGGCCGATTCGGCGAGGACGGCACCCTGCAGGGCGCGCTCGAATGGCTGGGCATTCCCTATACCGGCAGCGGCGTGCTCGCCTCCGCGCTCGCGATGGATAAGTTGCGCACCAAGCGCCTGTGGCACGCCGAGGGCCTGCCCACCGCGGCGCACGAAGTGCTGGGCAAGGACACGGATCTGACCGCGGTGGCAAAGAGGTTGGGGACGCCGCTGTTCGTGAAGCCCGCCTCTGAGGGCTCGTCGGTCGGCATGACCAAGGTGCGCTCGTCCGCCGCGCTCGAGGAGGCCTACGCGCTCGCGGTGAACTACGACCCGGTGGTGATCGCCGAGAAGTTCATCGACGGCCCGGAGCTGACCGGCGCGGTCCTGGGCAACGAAGTGCTGCCGCTCATCCGCATCGAGACCTCGCGCGAGTTCTACGACTACGAGGCGAAGTACATAGCAAACGACACGCGCTACCTGATCCCGGCCGGGCTGAGCGCGAAAAAGGAGAAGGAGCTACAGGCGCTCTGCTTGAAGGCGTTCCGCGCGCTCGGCTGCCGCGGGTGGGGGCGCGTAGACCTGATGCTCGACAAGCGCGGCCGTCCCTACCTGCTCGAGGTGAACACCGCTCCGGGCATGACCGACCACTCGCTCGTGCCGATGGCGGCGCGCGCCGTGGGCCTCTCGTACGAAGACCTTTGCGTGCGGATTCTGGAGGGTGCCCATGTGGGCTAATCCGCGCCTGCTCAATGCCGCCGCCGGGTTCCTGGTCGGCGTGACGATGCTGGCCCTCTCGCTCGCGGGTTTTCACGCGCTGCTCAAGTCGGAGCTGTTTCCGCTGCGGCGCATCGAGCTCACCGGTCCGGTGCAGCACCTCACGCGCGAGCAGCTCGAAGCCGCGGTGGGCGAGCGCGCGGCGGGAAACTTCTTCGCCGTCGACGTCGCCGCGGTGCGCGCCGGGATCGAGACGCTGCCTTGGGTGCGCCGTGCGGCCGTGCGCCGCGTCTGGCCCGACCGGCTCGAGGTCGCCGTCGAGGAGCACGTGCCCCTCGCGCGCTGGGGGGATGGGCAGCTCGTGAACAACTTCGGCGAGCGCTTTCCCGGCCACGTCGATGGGGTGCTGCCGCTGTTCGTCGGGCCGCCCGGCGCGGAGGGCGAAGTCACGCGCCAGTACTTCCGCTTCGCCTCCGCGGTGGCGCCCATGGGTACGGCGCTCGAGCGCGTCGTTCTCACACCCCGGCTCGCCTGGCAGCTGCGGCTCGCCAACGGTCTGCACCTCATGCTCGGCCGCGACGCCGATCAGGCCGACGCGCGCCTGCGCCGTTTCGTGGAGATCTATCCCTCGGTGGAAAAGAAAAGGCAGGCCGAGTACGTCGACCTGCGCTACCCGAATGGGTTCGCGCTGCGTCTGCCGGGTACCGGGAGCTAGCGCATGCCAAAGGAGAACAAGAACCTCGTCGTTGGCCTCGACATCGGCACCTCCAAAGTCGCGTGCCTGGTCGCGGAGCTGCGCCCCGACAACTCGATCGAGATCCTCGGCATGGGCGGCCACGAGTCGCGCGGCCTGAAGAAAGGCGTGGTCGTCAACATCGAGGCGACTGTGGCGGCGATCCAGCGCGCCCTCGAGGAAGCCGAGCTGATGGCGGACTGCAAGATCGCCTCGGCGTTCGTCGGTATCGCCGGCAGCCACATCCGCAGCTTCAACTCGACCGGCATGGTTGCAGTGAAGGATCGCGAGGTCAGCGCCCTGGACGTCGACCGGGCGATCGACACGGCGCGGGCCGTCAACATCCCGACCGACCAACAGATCCTGCACGTGCTGCGCCAGGAGTTCATCATCGACGGACAGGAGGACGTGCGCGAGCCGATCGGCATGTCGGGCGTGCGCCTCGAGGTGAAGGTGCACATCGTTACCGGCGCGGTGTCGGCGGCGCAGAACATCGTGAAATGCGTGCGCCGCTGCGGCCTGGAGGTGAACGATCTCATCCTGCAGCCGCTCGCCTCGTCGCGCGCGGTGCTCTCCGAAGACGAGAAGGACCTCGGCGTTTGCCTGCTCGACATCGGCGGCGGCACGACCGATATCGCCATCTTCACGCACGGGGCGATCCGCCACACCGCGGTGATCCCGATCGCCGGCGACCAGATTACCAACGACATCGCCATGGCGCTGCGCACGCCGACTGCCGACGCCGAGAACATCAAGACGCGCCATGGCGTGGCGCTACGCCAGCTCGCCGACCCCAACCAGATGATCGAGGTGCCCGGCATCGGCGAGCGCGCGCCGCGCTCCATGTCGCGCCAGACGCTCGCAGAGGTGATCGAGCCTCGCGTGGAGGAGCTGTACACGCTCGTGCAGCAGGTGCTGCGCGAATCGGGCTTCGAGGAGCTGCTCTCGAGCGGCGTCGTGCTCACCGGCGGCTCCTCCGTGATGGAGGGCATGGTCGAGCTCGGCGAGGAGATCTTTCACATGCCGGTGCGCCTGGGCGCGCCGCGCTACGGCGGGGGGCTCGCGGAAGTCGTGCGCACCCCGCGCTACGCGACCGCGGTCGGGTTGCTGATGGAAGGCATGTCGCAGATGCAGCACGGGAAGCTCTCGCGCCAGAGCGGCTCGGTGAAGGCGGTGGTGG
>CBDDRQ010000166.1:0-31757 GCA_965233125.1 uncultured bacterium | reverse complement strand
GCTGATCGACGCGCTCGACGAGGACGGCTACATGACGCAGCCGCTCGAGGAGATCGCGGCGATGCTGCCCGCGGAGGCCGAGGCCGAGCCCGAGGACCTCGCCATCGCGCTGTGCCACCTGCAGAACCTGGAGCCCGCCGGAGTGGGCGCGCGCTCGCCCGCAGAATGCCTTTCTTTGCAGTTGAAAACGTTGAGTTCGGATCCTGTCCAGGCGCTCGCCCTGCAAATCGTCGACAAGCACCTGGAGCTGCTCGCGAGCCGCGACTACACGCGCCTGAAGAGCGCCACCGGCGCGGACGAGGCGGCGCTGCGCGCGGCGCAGCGGCTCATCCAGGGGCTCAACCCGCGCCCGGGCTCGGCCTTCGCGCAGATCGAGGCGCGCTACGTGATCCCCGACGTGGTCGTCAAGAAGAGCCGCAACGTCTGGCGCGCGAGCCTCAACCCCGACGCGATGCCGCGCCTGCGCATCAACCGGCTCTACGCCGAGCTCGCCGCGAGCGCGAGGAACGGCCTGTCCTCGCAGCTGCAGGAGGCGCGCTGGCTGATCAAGAATGTGCAGCAGCGCTTCGACACCATCCTGCGCGTGTCGCAGGCGATCGTCGACCGCCAGCGGCACTTCCTCGAGCATGGAGAAGTGGCGATGCGCCCGCTCGTGCTGCGCGAGATCGCCTCGACCCTCGGCTTGCACGAGAGCACCATCTCGCGCGTCACCACGCAGAAATTCATGGCCACCCCGCGCGGCACCTACGAGCTGAAGTACTTCTTCGGCAGCCACGTCGCCACCGACGCGGGCGGCGCCGCCTCCTCGACCGCGATCCGCGCGCTGATCAAGCAGCTCGTCGCCGCCGAGGACGCCAGGGCGCCGCTGTCGGACTCGCGCATCGCGCAGGTGCTCGGCGAGCAGGGCATCGTGGTGGCGCGCCGCACGATTGCAAAGTATCGTGAATCCCTGCAGATCCCGCCCGTCAACCAGAGAAAGGCCTTGTAACATGAACCTGAACCTGAGCGGCCATCATCTCGAAGTGACCCCCGCCCTGCGCACCTACGTGCAGTCCAAGCTCGAGCGAGTGAAGCGGCACTTCGACCACGTGATCGACGCTCACGTGATCCTGACGGTGGAGAAGCTCAGGCAGAAGGCCGAGGTCACGCTGCACGTGCGCGGCAAGGAGCTGCACTGCGAGAGCGAGGAGCAGGACCTCTACGCGGCCATCGACCTCCTCGTCGACAAGCTCGACCGGCAGGTCCTGCGCTACAAGGAGCAGCGCAATGGCAGGCGCCCCTAGGCCGGTATAATGCGCCGCCGCTCATGAGCCTCGTCGCCAAGCTGCTGCCCGCCTCGCACGTCCAGCTCGACGTGCAGGTGTCGAGCAAGAAGCGCCTGTTCGAGCAGGTGGGGCTCTTGTTCGAGAACCACGATGCCATCGCGCGCAGCCTGGTGTTCGACAGCCTGTTCGCGCGCGAGCGCCTGGGCTCGACGGGCCTGGGGCAGGGCGTCGCCATCCCGCACGGGCGCATCAAGGGCCTGAAGGACGCGCTCGGCGCGTTCCTGCGCCTCGCGCAGCCGATCCCTTTCGACGCCCCCGACGGCAGCCCGGTGACGCTGGTGTTCGTGCTGCTGGTGCCCGAGAAGGCGACCGAGAAGCACCTGCAGATCCTCTCCGAGCTCGCGCAGATGTTCTCCGACAAGACGCTGCGCGAGGCGATGGGCCGCGCCGCCGATCCCGCCGAGCTGCACGGGCTGATCACCGCGTGGCAGCCGGATGCTCCAGGTCAACGTCGCGCGGCTGCATGAGGACAACCGCGACGCGCTCGCGCTCGCCTGGGCGGGCGGGCGCGAAGGCGGCGCCGCCGCGATAAGCCGCGAGGCCGCGGCGTCGGCCGCGCTGATCGGCCACCTCAACTTCACCCACCCCAACGCGATCCAGGTGATCGGCGCGCTCGAGGCCGAGGCGGCGGGCCGCCGCGACGCCGCGCGCCGCGCCGAGCTCGCCGCGCGGCTGATCGCCGCCGGCCCGGCGATGGTGGTGTTCGCCGACGGCGTGGCGCCGTTTCCCGAGGTGCTCGAGGCGGCGCAGAAGGGCGGCACGGCCGTGTTCGCCACGCCGGTCGCCGCCGCGCGCGTCATCGAGACGCTGGCGCACTACCTCGCCAAGGCGCTCGCCGACCAGGTCGAGCTGCACGGCGTGTTCATGGATGTCCTGGGCCTGGGCGTGCTCGTCACCGGCGAGTCGGGCGTGGGCAAGAGCGAGCTCGGCCTGGAGCTCATCAGCCGCGGCCACGGCCTGGTCGCCGACGACGTGGTGGAGGTCTCGCGCATCGCCGCCGGCACGCTCGAAGGCCGCTGCCCGCCGATGCTGAAGGACTTCATCGAGGTGCGCGGGCTGGGCCTGCTCAACATCCGCACCATCTTCGGCGAGACGGCGGTGCGCCGGAAGATGAAGCTGCGCCTCATCGCGCACCTGCAGCGCCAGCCCGGCGGCCGCGACCTCACCGAGCGCCTGCCGCTCGCCGAGCTCTCCGAGGAGATCCTCGGGGTCACGGTGCGCAAGGTCATCATCCCGGTCGCCGCCGGGCGCAACCTCGCGGTGCTGGTCGAGGCCGCGGTGAGGAACGAGATCCTCAAGCTGCGCGGCATCGACTCCACCGCCGAGTTCCTCGCGCGGCAGAAGCAGCAGATGGAAGAGAAGTAGTGCAATTGATTCTGGTCAGTGGGCTGTCGGGATCCGGAAAGAGCATCGCCCTGCACGTGCTGGAGGACGGCGGCTACTACTGCGTCGACAACCTGCCCGCCACGCTGCTGCTCGAGACGGTGGACTTCCTCGCCGAGGCCGGGCACGACCGCGCCGCGGTGAGCATCGACGCGCGCAGCGCGGCGCTGCCCGCGCTCCCCGAGCACATCGCGCAGCTCACCGGCCGCGGCGTCGACTGCCGCGTGCTCTACCTCGAGGCGAGCACCGCCACGCTGCTGCGGCGCTTCTCGGAGACGCGCCGCGGCCATTCGCTCACCCGCGCCGGCCTGACGCTGCCCGAGGCGATCGAGCGCGAGCGCGGCATGCTCGCGAGCGTCGCGGCGATGGGCCAGCGCATCGACACGAGCGAGCTGCAGGCGCGCGTGCTACAGAACTGGGTGCGCGACCTGCTCGGCCTGGGCGCCGGGTCGCTGACGCTGCTGTTCGAGTCGTTCTCCTACAAGCACGGCATCCCGCTCGACGCCGACTGGGTGCTCGATGCGCGCATGATCGCCAACCCGCACTACGACCCGGCGCTGCGGGCGCTCACCGGCCGCGACGCGCCGGTGATCGACTTCCTCGGCCGCGACGCGCCGGCGCAGCGCTGGCTCGAGGACGTGCGGGCGCTCCTCGCGCGCTGGCTGCCCGAGATCGTGCGCGAGAACCGCAGCTACGTGACCGTGGCGATCGGCTGCACCGGCGGGCGCCACCGCTCCGTGTACATGGCCGAGCGCCTCGCGCAGGCCTTCGGCGCCGACTGGCGCGTGCTGGTGCGCCACCGCGGCCTCGCGCAGGAGAGCGCGCAATAGAACTCGCGCTCTTTCCGCTGAACACCGTGCTCTTCCCCGGGGGCCGCCTGCCCCTGCGCATCTTCGAGAGCCGCTACATGGACATGGCCAAGCGCTGCATGAAGGAGAGCGCGCCCTTCGGCGTATGCCTCATCGTGCAGGGCAACGAGGTCGGCGAGCCCGCCCTGCCCGCGCCCGTGGGCACCCTCGCGCGCCTGGGCGAATGGGACATGCCCCAGCTCGGCGTCCTGCACGTCCTCGCCCGCGGCGAGCAGCGCTTTCGCATCCTCGAGCGGCGCGTGCAGCGCGACGGCCTCGCCATCGCATCGGTCGAGCTGCTTCCGGAGGAAAGCGACGCGCCGGTCCCCGCGTCCTGCGCCACGTGCGTCAAGCTGCTCGAGCGCCTCATCGAGCAGCAGGCCTCGCTCTTCGAGCCGCCGCACCGGCTCGATTCCGCCTCGTGGGTGGGCGCGCGGCTCGCGGAAGTCCTGCCGCTGCCGCTGCCGGCGAAGCAGGAGCTGCTCGAGCTCGGCGACGCGCGCCAGCGCCTCGAGCGCGTCAACGCCCTGATCGGCGCGCGCAGCGCGGGACCCTCGTCCTAGGCGAGCGCTCGGGCTAGTTGCCGGCGATCGCCTGCTTGGCGGCCGCAGCCCATTGCTCCTCTTCCTCGATCGAGGAGGCGAAGCGCCTGGCGTGCTTCAGAACCTCGTTGAACATCTCCAGGGCTGCTTCCTGCCGGCCCAGGCGCAACAGCAGGCGACCGTACCGGTAGCGGGCCTCGAGCCCCACGAATACCGGCACAAGCTCGCGGTAGACAGCGAGCGCGGCGTCGCTCTCCCCGCGCCCCTCGAGCAGGCGCGCCTCGAGCAGCCGCACCTCGAGCGGCCGTACTTTCGGCGCATCTGCCTTGAGCCGCTCCGTTGCGCGGCCCGCCTTGTCCCAGTCGCCGTCCTCGACCGCCGCTCTCGCGAGGCCGAAGAGAATGACGCCGTCGGCGGCGTAGGCACCGTTCAGGCAGCTCTCGTACAGCCGGGCGGCATCCGCGTACATACGGTGATTCATGCACTCGGCGGCGAGCGCGATCTTGTTGTCCAGGCTGCCGCAAATCGCGAGCTCCTCGGCGCGGCGCTTCAGGTCCGCATCCGGCTCGAGCACCCTGGCGAGCGTGCGAGCTGCCTTGTTCGCCTTGCGCTGCTCGCGCGAGCCGGGAAACACCTCGACGAAGTAGTAGATGACGCAGCCCATCACCGGAAAAGCCATGATGATGAAGATCCACCAATACGGTCGGCCGCTCTTCAGGACGTGAAACGCAAAGCAGAACTGGATGAGAACAACGATCGCTCCGATCAGCGGCATGGGCTCTCCTCCGTACTGTTGGCCTTCCCCTAGTTGCCGCCGCCGGCGAGTCGCTGCCGGATCTTGCCCAGACGGCCCCGCATCGGCGAGTAGGAGGTCCCGTATCGCTCCGAGAATTTGGCGGCATCCTCGAACGACACTCCGGTCGACCTGGCGATGTCCGCTGCGACCAGCTTGAGCGATCCGTCCGACATATTCATGGACAGTAGCTTCTGGTACTTCGCGATCGCCCAGTGGTAGCGCGCCATCTCGAAGTCCATGATCTCCAGCGCCTTCCTGGCGTAGCGCTCCGCGGCGGCGAAGTCGGCGCCTTGGTTGTTGAGAAAAATGGCGAAGTTGACGTTCTTCCAGGCGCCGCCCGGATCGAGGGCGACCGATTGCTCGTACGCCTGCCTTGCCTTGGCGACGTACGCGTCCCACTGCCGCGGGTGGTCCCAGGCGGCGGCCTCGTAGGCCTGCGCGAGCCAATAATGGCCGTTCGATTTGCGTGTCGCGCTCGGGCTGCGGTCGATGAACTTCAGGAACCAGGTCTCGGCGTCTGTGACATTGCGCATTCGCCGGTGCATCTCGCCGCGCAGAAACAACGCGCCGGCCAGATCGGGGGCAAGCTTCAGCGCGCTGTCCAGCGCCTGGTGGCCCTCCTCGTATCTGGAGGCACGGATGAGCGCCCTGGCGCGCGCGACATGCGCAAGGGCAAGCTCCGGGTTCAGCCGCAACGCCTGATCGGTGAGCGCGAGGATGTGCTCCAGCAGCGCCGGCGGCCCGCCCGCCATGTTGAGATTCCACGTGGAAAGCATCTCTGCCTGAATGACCTCGGCATAGCCGCCGCCGGGGTGCGACCGCGCGAGATCCTGCGCGATCTGCCGAGCGCGGCGCAGCTCATCGCCGGCGCCGCTGAAGGCATGCACAAGCTCGATGGCTTCCTGGTAGCTCGCCGGCTCGGGGGTCTTCGACAACGCGGCGCCGGCGGCGCCCATGCCAGCGAAGAGCAGCAAGAGCATCAGGTGTCGCATTCGATCTCCCCTTCGTTGTCGTCAGCGGGTGTAAAGGAAATCCTGCCAGGCGCTCTTTTCGCCGGCCCTGCCATCACGCCCGACCGCCCAGACGCGCCAGCGCCCCAGATTGGCGCCAACCCAGCTGAACTTGTACTGCGTGGCCGCGATTCCGGACGCCTCGATACGCGCGCGGCCCACCTGCGTGCACCATTTGCCGATTTCGCAGCAGTGGAAGCAGTCGACCTCGATCGAATAGCTGCTCGCGCCGGGAACCGCGGTCCAGCCGAGTTCGGTGGACCTCGGGAAATGATCGAAGCTGCTGCCTGCTCTTGGCCAAAGCGGGTCCGGGACCGCCAAGCCGGAGACCGGCGAGGTCGTGCAGCCGATGGCCAGAGCGAGCGCGGAAAGCAGACAGGCTGTGTTTCGACTGGCGTGCAGACTACCCCCCCGGTCTTATCTTCCTATTCGAAGCGCAGCCCACGGCTTCAGCGTTCGCTGGTTGCCGCGCGGCGCGCGCCACTACACGACCAAAATACCGGGATCGGCGCGGGCGCTCCAGGTGTTTGAGTCGAAAGAAGACATAGTGCACACGGACGCTGTTGCATCCGGGATACATGCCTGCGCCTCCCGCTGATCAGCGGCGGCAGCCCGAGCCGGTAGCGTGCTCGCGCGGCTCAGGCTTCAGGCGCGCGCCAGGCCGATGACGACGCCGATCAGCACCGCGACGAGGAAGTAGCCGACGAACGCGGCGAGGGCGATGAGCAGCGGCTTGCCCCAGCCCCTGCGCGGCCGAGGCAATTTGCACCGGCCATGGTGGCGGGCCTTGGCGTGGCCAGAATGTTCCCGATCGGGAACATTTCACTGGAGTTTGAGAAGCAGCTCCCGGACGGGGGTGGGGACGGCGGCGCGCGCGGCGTCGCCGAGGTCGAGCCAGAGCCGGCCGGGAGACTCGGCGCGCCTGGGCAGGCGGTGCAGGAGCGGCTGCGCCAGGAGGCGGAAGTGGGTGAAGCCGTGCTCGACGGGCGGGAGCCTGGCGCCCTTGCGGGAAGGGAGGATCTTCTTTTCCGGAAACACCCACAGGCCGCCCCAGAGGCCGCGGCTCGGCCGGCGCTCGAGCAGTACGTCGTTGCCGTGAAGGAAAACGTGCCAAGTGGCGCGCTTGAGCGGCAGGGCTCTCCTCTTCCGGGGCGCCGGCAGCTCATGGATGCGCTTCTGCTTGCGGGCGATGCATTGCACGGCGACGGGGCAGGCCTCGCATCCGGGCCGGGTGCGGGTGCATACGAGCGCGCCGAGATCCATCAGCCCCTGGGTGTAGACCTCGAGGTCGGTTCGGGGAAGGAGCCGCTCCGCCCGATGCCAAAGATCGGCTTCTGTGGCAAGGCCGAAACAGCGAGACAAAACCCGCTTGACGTTACCGTCGAGGATGGCGGCGCGCCGGCCGAAGGCGAACACGGCGATCGCGGCGGCGGTCGAGGGGCCGACGCCGGGCAGTTCCCCTATGGACTGTGGGGTATTGGGAAAGCCGCCCAGGCGAACGACTTCCCTGGCGGCCTTGAGGAGATTCCTGCCCCGCGCGTAGTAGCCCAGGCCGCTCCAGAGGCGCAGCACGTCGTCCTCCTCGGCCTGCGCCAGCGACTCCACCGAGGGAAAACGGCTTAGAAAGCGCCGGTAATAGGGGATTGCGGCGGCGACCTGGGTCTGCTGCAGCATCACCTCCGAGAGCCAGACGCGGTACGGGTCGCGCGTGCCCTGCCAGGGCAGGCCGCTGCGCCCGTGGCGGCGCTGCCAGGCGATGAGTTTTCGCGAAAAAGGCACGGTAACATTCTCTCAACAAACTCCATGCTCGCGTTCATCCTCCGACGTATCGCCCAGGCCGTTCTGGTGATGCTCGCCGTCGGGCTGATCGCGTTCTCGCTGTTCCGCTTCGTCGGCGACCCGGTGCTGTTCATGCTCGGGCAGGACGCGACGCCCGAGCAGCGCGTGGAGGTGACGCGCGTGCTCGGCCTCGACCGGCCCTTCTACGTGCAGTACTTCAACTTCCTCGGCAACGCGGTGCAGGGCGAGTTCGGCCTGAGCCTGCGCCAGGTGCAACCGGTGTCGAAGCTGATCGTCGAGCGCCTGCCGGCGACGCTCGAGCTGTCGCTGGTCGCCGCCCTGTTCGCACTGGTGGCGGGCATCCCGATGGGGGTTTATACGGCTTTGAGAAAAGACACTTGGTTGTCGCACATGCTGCTCGCGGTCTCCCTCGCCGGCGTTTCGCTGCCGACCTTCCTCATCGGCATCCTGCTCATCCTCGTCTTCGCGGTGCTGCTGGGCTGGATGCCCGCCTTCGGTCGCGGCGACACGGTGCAGATCGGCTGGTGGTCGACGGGCTTCCTCACCGCCTCGGGCCTGCGGGCGCTGGTGCTGCCGGCGATCACGCTGGGCCTTTTCCAGATGACGCTGATCCAGCGCCTGGTTCGTTCCGAGATGATGGAGGTCCTGCGCACCGACTACATCCGCTTTGCCCGCGCGCGCGGCCTGACCGACCGCGCGGTGCATTTCGGCCATGCGCTCAAGAACACGCTGGTGCCGGTGATCACCATCACCGGGCTGCAGCTGGGCGCCATCATCGCCTTCGCCATCATCACCGAGACGGTGTTCCAGTGGCCGGGCATGGGGCTGCTCTTCATCCAGGCGGTGAACTTCGCCGACGTGCCGGTGATGGCGGCCTACCTCTGCCTGATCGCGCTTTTCTTCGTGGTGATCAACCTCGTGGTCGATCTCCTTTACTATGCCGTCGATCCGAGGCTTCGCGTCCAGCCGATATGACCACCCCTGTCGAGCGCATCCGCAGTTTCCATCCCGAGCTGAAGGCGCTGCGGCGCGACATCCACGCCCACCCGGAGCTCGCCTTCCAGGAAAGCCGCACCTCGTCGCTCGTGGTCGAGCGGCTCAAGGGCTGGGGCATCGAGGTGCACACCGGCCTCGCGAAGACCGGCGTGGTCGGGACCATCAAAGGGAAGAAGCCGGGCGCCCGGGCGATCGGCCTGCGCGCCGACATGGATTGCCTGCCGATCGACGAATCCAATACGTTCGAGCACAAATCGAAGAACAAGGGGCGAATGCATGCGTGCGGGCACGACGGCCACACCACCATGCTGCTGGGCACCGCACGCTACCTTGCCGAGACGCGCAACTTCGAGGGCACCGCGTACGTGATCTTCCAGCCCGCCGAGGAGGGCGGCGGCGGCGGCCAGGTGATGGTCAAGGAAGGCCTCTTCGAGCGCTTCCCCGCGAACGAGGTCTACGCGATCCACAACTATCCCGGCCTGCCCGCGGGCACGATGGCGGTGCGCGCCGGCCCGGTGATGGCCGCGACCGACGAGGTCGAGATCACGGTGCGCGGCCGCGGCGGCCATGCCGCCTTCCCGCACCTCACGGTGGACCCGGTGGTGGTGGCGGCGCAGGTCATCACCGCGCTGCAGACGCTCACCAGCCGCAGCCTCGACCCGGTGGACGCGATGGTGCTGAGCCTGTGCTCGATGCTGACCAGCCAGACCGGCGCCTTCAACGTCATCCCCGACTCGGTGCGCATGCTGGGCACGGTGCGCACCTTCAAGCCGCCGACGCGCGACATGGCGGAAAAGCGCATCGCCGAGATGGCGGGCAAGGTGGCCGAGGCCTTCGGCGCCACGGCCGAGGTGCGCTATACGCGCGGCTACCCGGCGACCATCAACTCGCCGGCCGAATCGCGGTTCGCGGCGCGCGTGGGCGAGCGCGTGTTCGGCAAGGGCAAGGTCATCACCGAGTTCGAGCCGGTGATGGGCGGCGAGGACTTCTCGTACATGCTCGAGGCGCGCCCCGGGGCCTACGTGTTCCTCGGCCAGGGCGGCGGCCCGGGCGCCTGCTTCCTGCACAATCCGAACTACGACTTCAACGACGAGGTGATTCCCCTGGGCGCCGGCTATCTCGCGGCGCTGGTGGAAGAGGCCTTGCCGCTCAAATAGAGAGGGAGGACGACCGATGAAAAGCCTTAGATTGCTGTTCCTGGCAGCACTGCTGGCAGCCTTTCCGGCACACAGCGCAAGCCTGAAATGGGCGGCGCAGAACGACATCCTGACGCTCGACCCGCACTCGCAGAACCACGCCACCACCAACTCGATCCTGCAGCACACCTACGAGGGGCTGACGCGCTACACCAAGGACTATAAGGTCGAGCCCTGCCTCGCCACCAGCTGGAAGCAGATGTCGGAGACGCACTGGCGATTCAACCTGAGGAAGGGCGTCAAGTTCCACGACGGCTCGCCCTTCACCGCCGACGACGTGCTGTTCTCCTTCAACCGCATCCGCCAGCCGCAGGGCACGATGCAGATCTACGTCACCGGCATCAAGGAGGTGAAGAAGATCGACGACTACACCGTCGATCTCCTCACCGACGGGCCGATCCCGATCCTGCTCAGGAACATCATCGACTTCCGCATCATGAGCAAGGCCTGGGCGGACAAGACCAACTCGCAGAACGTGCAGGACTACGCGAAGAAGCAGGAGACCTTCGCCTCGCGCAACACCAACGGCACCGGGCCCTACCTGATCAAGACCTGGGAGCCCGACAAGCAGATCGTCTTCGCCGCGCACAAGGGCTGGTGGGGCAAGCTCGACGGCAACGTCACCGATGTCGTCTACACGCCCATCAAGTCCGACGCGACGCGCGTCTCGGCGCTGCTCGCGGGCGACGTCGACCTGGTCACCGACCTGCCGGTGCAGGACGTCGATCGCCTGCGCAAGAGCGCCAACACCAAGGTGCTCGACGGCCACGAGGTGCGCACCATCTTCATCGGCATGGACCAGCACAACGACGAGCTGAAGTACGCCGACGTCAAGGGAAAGAACCCCTTCAAGGACGTGCGCGTGCGCGAGGCGCTCAACATGGCGGTCGACCGCGAGGCGATCCGGCGCGTGGTGATGCGCGGGCTGTCGATCCCGGCCGCCATCATGGTCGCCCCGGGCGTGCACGGGCACTCGAAGGACATCGACCGGGTGATGAAGTACGACCCGAACGGCGCGAAGAAGCTGCTCGCCGAGGCGGGTTACCCGAACGGCTTCGAATTCACCCTCGACTGCCCGAACAACCGCTACGTCAACGACGAGCGCATCTGCCAGGCGCTGGTCGGCATGTGGGCGAAGGCGGGCGTGCGGGTGAAGCTCAACGCCATGCCGTTCGCGAACTTCATCCCGAAGATCCTCAACTTCGATTCCAGCGCCTACCTGCTGGGCTGGGGCGTGGCGACCTTCGACGCGCTCTACACCCTGCAGTCGCTGGTGCGCACCAAGACCACCGGTGCGGACGGCAACTTCAACCTCGGGCGCATCTCGGACCCCAAGCTCGACAACACCATCGACGCGATCAAGATCGCCACCGACCCGAAGGGCCGCGATGCGCTCCTGCGCGAGGCGCTCATCAAGACGCGCGACATGCACTACTACGTGCCCCTGCACCATCAGCTTCGCCCCTGGGCGATGAAGAAGAACGTCACCACGGTGCACAGCGCGGACGACCGTCCGCAGTCGCGCTTCGCCACAGTGAAGTAAGACCCGCGCGATGCTGCGCAAGCTCTGGGATCACGACCTCGCCTGGAGCTTCCGCAGGTCGCCGGTCACCGTCGTCGCCGCGCTCCTGACGCTGGTCTGCGTCGCGGGCGCGGCGTTCTCGCCCTGGCTCTCGCCGCAGGACCCGTTCAACGCGGCGGCGCTCGACCTGAACGTGGCGTTCAAGCCGCCCGCCTGGATCGAGGGCGGCGAGCCCGCCTTCGTGCTGGGCACCGACAACCAGGGCCGCGACATCCTCTCCACCATCATGCACGGCGCGCGGCTGTCGCTCGGCATCGGCCTCGCCTCGGTGCTGCTGGCGCTGGTCCTGGGCGTCTCCCTCGGCCTCGTTTCGGGCTATTTCGGCGGGCGCATCGACGCGGTGATCATGCGCATCGCCGACGTGCAGCTCTCCTTCCCCGCGATCCTGATCGCGCTGCTCATCGACGGCGTGGCGCGCGTGGCGCTCGCCGGCGACCGGCACGACGAGATCGCCATCCCGGTGCTGGTGCTCTCGATCGGCTTCGCCGGCTGGGTGCAGTACGCGCGCACCGTGCGCGGCTCGACGATGGTGGAGCGGAACAAGGAGTACGTGCAGGCGGCGCGCGTGATCGGGCGCCGGCCGCTCGCCATCCTGGTGAAGCACGTGCTGCCCAACGTCATGGGACCGGTGCTGGTCATCGGCACCATCCACATCGCCACCGCCATCATCACCGAGGCGACGCTCTCCTTCCTCGGCGTGGGCGTGCCGCCGACCCAGCCCTCGCTGGGGACGCTGATCCGCGTCGGCAACGAGTTCCTCTACTCCGGCGAGTGGTGGATCACCATCTTCCCCGGCGCCGCGCTCATCGTGCTCGTGCTCTCGGTGAACCTGCTCGGCGACTGGCTGCGCGACGCTCTCAACCCGAAGCTGCGATGATTCTCGAGGTCAAGGATCTTCGCGTGGAGTTCCCGACCCGGCGGGGCACGCTCGTCGCCCTCGATTCCGTTTCATTTCAAATCGAAGAAGGAGAGGTCCTGGGCGTCGTCGGCGAGTCGGGCGCCGGCAAGTCGATCACCGGGATGGCGGTGATCCGCCTGCTCGAGCCGCCGGGGCGCATCGCCGGCGGCGAGGTGCGCCTGGAGGGCCGGCGCATCGACGACCTGCCGCACGAGGAGATGCGCAAGGTGCGCGGGCGCAGGATCGGCGTGGTGTTCCAGGACCCGCTCACCTCGCTCAACCCGCTCTACACCGTCGGCCAGCAGCTCACGGAGACGATCAGCACGCATCTCGCCCTTTCAAGAAGCGAATCCCGTGAGAGGGCAATCTCGCTCCTGAAGGAGGTGGGGATCCCCGGCGCCGAGGCGCGCTTCGAGCACTACCCGCACCAGTTCTCCGGCGGCATGCGCCAGCGCGTGGTCATCGCGCTCGCCATCGCCGCCGAGCCGAAGCTGATCATCGCCGACGAGCCCACCACCGCGCTCGACGTGTCGATCCAGGCGCAGATCATCGCGCTGCTCAAGCGCCTAGCGCAGACCCGCGGCACCGCGGTAATGCTCATCACCCACGACATGGGCGTCATCGCCGAGACCTCCGACCGCGTGGCGGTGATGTACGCCGGGCGCATCGTCGAGATCGGCCCGGTGCGCGACGTCATCCACTCGCCGCGCCATCCGTACACGGCAGGCCTGATGGGCTCGATACCGAGAATTGCTTCTCAAAAAACCCGTCTGGTTCAGATCGAGGGCGCCATGCCGCGCCTGAACGCCATCCCGCGCGGCTGCGCCTTCAACCCGCGCTGCCCGAAGCGCTTCGAGCGCTGCCTCGCCGACCGGCCGGACCTGCTGCCCGCCGGGACGAGCGAGGCGGCCTGCTGGCTCCATGCCCCTGCTGCGGCTTGAGGCGGTCAGCCGCGATTTCGACGTGTCGCGGCCGTGGCTGAACCGCGTCCTCGAGGGCGAGCCGCGGCGCAGCCTGCGCGCGGTGGACGGCGTCGACCTCGAGGTCGAGCGCGGTGAGACGCTCGCGCTCGTAGGCGAGTCGGGCTGCGGCAAGTCGACCGTGGCGCGCCTCATCGTCGGCCTCTACGCGCCCACCGAGGGGCGCATCTCGTTCACCGGCCGGCGCATGCAGATGATCTTCCAGGACCCCTACGCCAGCCTGAATCCGAGGTGGCGGGTGCAGGACATCGTCGCCGAGCCGATCCGGGTTCTCAACATAAGAACCGACCTGGAGAATCGTGTCGCCGAGCTGCTCGTCCAGGTCGGCTTGTCGGCGGACGACGCGCAGCGCTACCCGCACGAGTTCTCCGGCGGCCAGCGCCAGCGCATCTCGATCGCGCGCGCGCTCGCCGGCGAGCCCGATCTCCTCGCCTGCGACGAGCCCACCTCGGCGCTCGACGTCTCGGTGCAGGCGCAGATCCTCAACCTGATGACCGAGCTGCAGCGGCGCCTGGGCCTCACCTACGTCTTCATCTCGCACAACCTGGCGGTGGTCTCGCAGGTCGCCGACCGGGTCGGGGTGATGTACCTCGGACGGGTGGTCGAGCTTGCGCCCGCCGCCGAGCTCTTCGCGCGGCCGCGCCATCCCTACACCCGCATGCTGCTCGACGCGGTGCCCGACCTGCAGATGAGCGGCAAGGCGCGCACGCCGGTGGCGGGCGAGGTGCCCAACCCCCTCGAGCCGCCGCCGGGCTGCGTCTTCCATCCGCGCTGCCCGCACGCGAACGAGCGCTGCCGGGTCGAAAGGCCCGCCGTCATCGATTCCGTCGCCTGCCACGGCGTGGAGGAAGGCAGAATCTAAGAGGCAGGGAAGGATCTAGAATCCTCCGAGGTGGAGAAGCGACAGGTCACGGTGGGAGAGCTGCAGTTCGGCATGTACGTGGCCGAGCTCGACCGGCCGTGGACCGACACCCCCTTCATGTTCCAGGGCTTCGTCCTGCGCAGCGAGCAGCAGCTCGCGGCGCTGAAGAAGTTCTGCAAGCACGTCTTCGTCGACCCGGAGAAGGCCGAGCGCGTCGACCCGCGGCCGCCGGCGGCGCAGTTCAGCATCCGCGGCAGCACCAAGTACCCGGAGAAAGCGACGGTCGAGGTCGAGATCCGGCCGGCCATCCAGGCCTACGCGAAGAGCGCGGCCTCGGTGGGCGAGCTCCTGCAGCCGCTGTCGCGGCCGGGCGGGGTGCTGGAAGCGAAGACGGTGAAGGAGTCGGTGACGCGGCTCGCCGACAGCGTGGTGCGCAATCCCGACGCGCTGCTGCTCGTGTCCAAGCTGCGCGAGAAGAGCGCCAGCGCCCACGCGCGGGCGCTGCAGGTCTCCATCTACATGCTGGTGTTCGCCCGCTACCTCGAGCTCGCGCGCGAGGACCTGGAGCTGCTCGGCCTGGTCGGCCTGCTGCAGGACGTCGGCAAGACGCGCCTGCCGGCTGCCATCATGGAGAAGCGCGGCGCCCTGACCGAGGAGGAGACGCTGATCGCGCGCCAGCACGTCGAGTACTCGGTGGAGATCCTCAAGGCCACGCCCGGCCTGCCCGAGCGCCTGCCGGCGCTCGCGATGCTCCACCACGAGCGCCAGGACGGCTCGGGCTACCCGCGCGGCCTGAAGGGCGGCGAGATCGGCCTCTACGGCTCGATCGCGGCGATCGCCGACACCTTCGACGCACTCACCGCGCCCCGCCCCTACGCCGAGGCGCTCTCGCCCACGAGCGCGCTCTCCTACCTCTACAAGGAGCGCGGCCTGGGCTACCACGGCGAGCTGGTCGAGCAGTTCATCCAGTGCGTGGGCGCCTTCCCGGTCGGCGCGGTGGTCGAGCTCAACTCCGGCGAGGTCGGCATCGTCATCACGCAGAACCTGGTGCGCCGCCTGAAGCCGCGCGTGATGGTGGTGCTCGACCCGCAGGGCAACCCGGTGCGCCCGCACAAGATCCTCGACCTCGAGAAGGACCCGAAGGCCGGCCCCGACGAGCCCTACCGCATCCGCCGCTCGATGGAGTCGACCAAGGTCGAGGTCGACCCCCGGGAGCTCTTCCTCTAGCTAGCGGGTATTGGCGATGCCGAAAGGCACGTGCCCCGCGGCGACGTGCGCCCGCGCGGAGTCGATGTGGCCGCTCTGGTCGTCGAAGTAGAAGTCGGGCTCGAAGGCCTTGAGGAACTCGCCCTTGTCCAGGCCGCCGAGGAACATCAGCTCGTCGACCGCGATGTTCCATTCCATGAGCGTGCGCACCGCGCGCTCGTGCGCGGGCGCGCTGCGCGCGGTCACCAGGGCCGTTCTGATTTTCATTCCGGAGTCTTTCTCCGTCTGCAACCGGTGCAGCGCTTCCAGCAGGGGCTTGAACGGCCCCGGCGGCAGCGGCCGCAGCATGTGCGCCGCCTCGTGCTTGGTGAAGGCGTCCAGGCCCTCGCGCTGGTAGACGATCTCGGCCTCGTCGGAAAAGAGCACCGCGTCGCCGTCGAAGGCGATCCGCACCTCGTCGGCATGGCGGCTCGCGGCCTGGCGCGACTCGGGGATCACGCGCGCCGCCGGGCACTTCGCCGCCAGCGCGCCCAGCACGTCGGTCTCGTTCGCCGAGAGGAAGAGATTCGCTTTTAATGCCTCCAGGTACTTGTAGGGACTGCGGCCGCGGGTGAACACCCCGCGCTCGATGGCGAGGCCGGCGAGATGCGCCGAGCGGAACACGCGCAGGCCGGAGACCGGGTCGTTCTTGGACAGGATCACCACCTCGACGCGGCTCGCCTGCGGCGTGTTGAACGCGAGCAGCTTCTTCACCAGCGGGAAGGCCACGCCCTCGCGCGCCGGCACGTCGAGGCGCCCGTACTGCAGCGCGATGTAGGCGGGCTCGCCGTCGCGCTCGAACACGCGGTTCTCCTCCTCGAAGTCGAACAGCGCCCGCGAGGAGATCGCCACCACCAGCTTGCCTTCGACCGAGTAGGGCATGGCGGCAATGTAGCACCGCGTGTGGCGCATTGTCGTGCGCCTGGTGACAGCCTGTAGAAATCGTTCGACTGGGAGCGAGGGCAACTGTCGGGGATACGCGACAGCAAAAAGGCAGACCCTCCGACATACCGCGCTGAAGTTAAGCGATACAACTGCGTTCCACGCATGTCCCAGTCGCCACAGGAACTCGAGAGATCGGCAGTGCCACCTCCGGCGTCGGCGCTCGCAGAGCGGGTGGTACTGGTGATCGACGGCGACCCTTGCACCCGCGAGCTGCTGCGCCTGCATCTGTCGAACGCGGGATACAAGGTGCTGCTGGCCGAGGATGCGGTGGTCGGTGTGCGCATGGTCCTGCAGCACGCACCGGATCTCATCGTCTCCGACGTCAACGTTCCCTACCTCGAAAGCCTCGAGCTTCTCACCGCGTTGCGCGCGGACCGCCGCGCGAAGGAGATCCCGCTCGTTTTCCTCGGCGCGAGCGAGGCGGCCGTCGACCGCGCCATGGCGCTCGGCGCGCAGTGCCTCCTCACCAAGCCGGTGCGCGCCGATCGCCTGCTCGCGCTCGTGGCGGAGCAGCTCGCGCAGCGGGCCCTGCGCAGCGCGAAGCTCGATGCCGGCTCGCGCAAGCTGCGCATCCTCGTGGCCGACGACAATCGCGATACGGTGTCGATGCTCGGGCTGCTCCTGCGCGACGAGGGTCATGAAGTCCAGGCCGTCTACAACGGCCTGGACGTGCTCAAGCTGGCGCGCCAGTCCAGCTTCGACGCCGTCATCCTCGACATCGAGATGCCGCAGATGAGCGGATACGCGGTGGCGCAGGACCTGCGCACGCTCTACTACGGAACCCGCGCGCCGCTGCTGATCGCGATCTCCGGCAAGTGGAACAGGGCCTCGGAGAAGCTGCTCGCGCAGATGGTGGGGTTCGACCATCATCTCGAGAAGCCCTGCGATCCGAACGCGCTCGTCGGCCTGCTCGCGCCGCTCGCCTCGCCCGCCCGCCCGGGAAGCTGAGGCTGCGCGATTGAAGGTAGACTGGCCGGCACGCAATGCGCGCCGAGCCACGTCGACAGAGGGCGGTCATCGCGATGCCGGCGGTTGCGCTCGCAGCCGCGCTGCTGGCGGTCAGCCCCCCGGGGTCCTCGCAGGACCCCGGCATCGTCGAGGACGTTCCGTACGTCGCTACGCCCCCGGCCGTCGTCGACGAGATGCTGCGCATGGCGCGCGTGGCTTCGACGGACGTGGTGTACGACCTCGGCTCGGGCGACGGGCGCGTGGTCATCACGGCGGCGCGAAAGTTCGGCGCCCGCGGCGTTGGCGTCGAGATCGATCCCGCCATGGTCGATCGCAGCCGCGCGAACGTGGCGCGAGCGGGCGTCGCGGACCGCGTGCGCATCCTGCAGCAGGACATCTTCGACACCGACCTCTCGCCCGCCACCGTGGTGACGCTCTATCTCCCGCCGTACCTGAACCTGAGGCTGCGCGAGCGCCTGCTTGAGCTCCGGCCCGGCACGCGCGTCGTCTCGCACTCGGCGGACCTCGGCGACTGGAAGCCCGACCGGCGCACCGCCATCCGCAAGGACGTCCTGCTCTGGGTGGTGCCGGCGAAACTCGCAGGCAGCTGGATGGTCCGCATCGGCGAGCGGCGCCTCGAGCTGCGCTTCGAGCAGCGCTTCCAGCAGGTCTCCGGCGACGCGGTGCTCGACGGCGAGCCCGTGGGCGTGTGGGAGGCGAAGCTCGAGGGCGCGAGTCTCCGGTTCGTCCTCGTCGACCCGAGCACGGATACCGGCTGGTACTTCAGCGGCAAGGTGGGCAAGGGCACGATCGCGGGCGAGCTCGCGCGCGACGTCGGCACCGCGCGGACCACGTCGCCCTTCGAAGCCCGCCGCTTGCCCTAGCGCATGGAGCGGGTGAAGGGAATCGAACCCTCGTATGCAGCTTGGGAAGCTGCCGTTCTGCCATTGAACTACACCCGCGCGGCGCCAATCATACAATGCGCCCGCGCCGCGAAAGAGAGGCCTCGTTGCGAACCCTGCTGCTAGCCGGATTGCTGTGCTTCGCAGCCTTCGCGGCTGTCGCGGACGAAGTTCGCCTGAGCAACGGCGACCGCATCAGCGGTGAGCTGAAGGGCAGGCAGGGCGGCAAGCTCGTCATCAGCACTCCGCACGCGGGCGAGGTGGCGATCGACGCGGCGCAGGTCGTCTCGGTCACCGTGGCCGGGCCCGATGGAAGCTCGCGCGAGGTCGCGCTCGCGGACATCGCCGCGGTCGATGCGCCGCCCGCGGACGGCGCCGCGTACGCCGGGCACGCGACCGTCTCGGCCGCCTACACGAGCGGCAACACCGAGAGCGAGCGTCTCTATGCCGACGCCGAGCTCACCGCGCGCGCGCGGGGCTACCGCTGGTCGGTCTCGGGCAAGATCGAGCAGCGCGAGGACCCGGTGCTCGGGGACAACACCGCCTGGCTCGCCGGCGGCAACTACGACCATTTCTTCGACGCGCGGCGCTTCGCCTACGCGCGCACCTCGGCCGAGCACGACGAGTCCAAGGACATCGACCTGCGCACGGCACTGGGCGCCGGCTACGGCGTGCAGCTCTACGAAACGCCGCGGGCCCAGCTCTCGGTGCGCGCGGGCCTCGACTACGTGACGGTGGAGCGCATCGCCGGCCCGAACGAGGGCTATCCGGCGGCGGGCTGGGGCGTCAAGGCGAGCTTCCGGCCGCGCGGCCCGAAGCTCGAGCTCTTCCACGAGCAGGACGGGTTCTGGAACCTCGAGGACACCGACGCCGTGATCGTGCGCTCGAAGACGGGCGCGCGCATGCCGCTCGTCGCGCGCGTCAACGCCAGCGTGCAGCTCAACGTCGACTGGGAGCGCCGCCCCGCGCCGGGCCGCGCCTCGACCGATCGCACCCTGCTGCTCGGCCTTGATTACACGTGGTAATCTCTTTTTCGTGATCCAGGTCATCGTCAACGGCAAAGCGCAACGCTTCGCGAGCCCCCTGCCCGTATCGGCGCTCGTAGAGACCATGTCCCTGGCAGGGAAAAAGATCGCGGTGGAGCGCAACGGCGAGATCGTCCCGCGCAGCGCGCATGCGAGCACACTGGTGGCCGACGGCGACCAGCTCGAGATCGTGGTCGCGGTCGGCGGAGGCTAGGCAGATGAAAGACACGCTGGTCATCGCCGGCAAGAGCTACGGCTCGCGCCTCCTCGTAGGCACCGGCAAGTACCGCGACTTCGCGCAAACGCGCGCCGCGGTCGAGGCCTCCGGCGCCGAGATCGTCACGGTGGCCATCCGGCGCACCAACATCGGCCAGAACCGCGGCGAGCCGAGCCTGCTCGAGGCGCTGCCGCCCTCGCAGTTCACGTATCTCCCCAACACCGCCGGCTGCTACAGCGCCGCCGACGCGGTGCGCACGCTCCGCCTCGCGCGCGAGCTCCTCGACGGCCACGACCTGGTCAAGCTCGAGGTGCTGGGCGACCCGCACACCCTCTACCCCAACATGCCGGAGACCCTGAAGGCCGCGGAGCAGCTGGTGGGCGAAGGCTTCAAGGTGATGGTGTACTGCTCCGACGACCCGATCCAGGCGCAGATGCTCGAGGCGATGGGCTGCGTCGCGGTGATGCCGCTCGCCTCCCTCATCGGCTCGGGGATGGGCATTCTCAATCCGTGGAACCTGCAGCTCGTGATCGAGAAAGCGAAGGTTCCGGTGCTCGTCGACGCCGGCGTGGGCACCGCCTCGGATGCCGCGGTCGCGATGGAGCTGGGCTGCGACGGCGTGCTGATGAACACCGCCATCGCCGCCGCACGCGACCCGGTGATGATGGCGGGCGCGATGAAGAAGGCGGTCGAGGCCGGGCGCGAGGCCTTCCTCGCCGGCCGCATGCCGAAGAAGCTCTACAGCGCCGCGCCCTCCTCGCCCACCGAAGGAACGATCTCCTCGAAGGCGGCTTGAACCGCCCCATCCGCAGCTATGTCCTGCGCCAGGGCCGCACCACCCCGGCCCAAGGCCGCGCACTTGAGCAGCTCTATCCGAAGTACGGCATCGCGTTCGCCCAGCAGACACTCAAGACTAGAAAACCCCTGGTGCTGGAAATCGGCTCGGGCATGGGCGAGACCACGGTGGAAATCGCGAAGGCGCATCCCGGGGTCGACTTCGTCGCGGTCGAGGTGCACGGCCCCGGCGTGGGCAGCCTCCTCAATGCGATAGAAAAAAACGAGCTTGGAAACCTTCGCGTCATCCGCCACGACGCCGTGGAAGTGCTGGAGCACATGGTCGCCGACGGCTCGCTCGCGGCGATCCACCTCTTCTTCCCCGACCCCTGGCCGAAGAAGCGCCACCACAAGCGCCGCCTCGTGCAGCCGGCCTTCGCCGCGCTCGCCGCGCGCAAACTCGCGCCCGGCGGCGTCCTTCATGCCGCGACCGACTGGCCAGACTACGCGGAGTGGATGGGGACTGTTTTTTCCACGGAGCCTTTACTGGAAAGAAGCGACAAAGGCCTTACCGCAAAACCGGTAACCAAATTCGAAGCGCGCGGCAAGCGCCTGGGGCATCCGATCCGCGAGCTTGTCTTCCGCCGCCGGCCCTAGAAGGTCTTGTAGGGCAGGAACTTGCCGGAGAGCTCGACGTGCACGCGGTCGCCCTTCTCGTGGGGCTCGCGCGCGATGTCCATCGAGAAATCGATGGCGCTCATGATGCCGTCGCCGAATTCCTCGTGGATCAGCTCCTTGATGGTGGTGCCGTAGACGTTGACGATCTCGTACCAGCGGTAGATCAACGGATCGGCCGGCACCGCGGTGGGGAGCGAGCCCTTGTAGGGGACGGTCTGCAGCACCAGCACGGCCTCCTCGGGCAGGTCGAAGAGGCGCCCGACGGTCTCGGCCTGCTTCTTCGTCATCTGCATCTGGCCAAGGCAGGCAGCGGTGGTCCACTCCTTGGAGTGGCCGACCTTCTTCGCCACCTCGGCCCACTTGATGCCCTTCTTCATCCTGCGAAACGCGATGAGGTCGGTGACGTCCTCGCGCTTCATCGGCTTCATCAGGGCGTTAACTGCGGCGTCTGCGTCGCGCTTCATGGCGATACTCCTCCAGCTGGTAGGTCTTTGACCGGTTGACGAGAAAATCGAGCAGGTGGTTGCGGATGCCGTAGTAGCGCGGGTCGTGGTGCACGTCCTGGCGCGCGCGCGGCTTGGGCAGGGGGTTCACGACCGCCTCGGCGATGCCGGCGCGCGGCCCGGCCGACATGAGCAGGATGCGGTCGGCGAGCAGGATCGCCTCGTCGACGTCGTGGGTGATCATGAAGACGGTCTGCCGGGTCGCGAGGCAGATGCGCAGCAGCTCGTCCTGGATCACGCCGCGCGTCAGCGCATCGAGGGCGCCGAAGGGCTCGTCGAGCAGCAGCATCTTCGGCTCGATCGCGAAGGCGCGCGCGATGCCCACGCGCTGCTTCATGCCCCCCGAGAGCTGCGCCGGCTTCTTGTGCTCGGCGCCGGCGAGGCCGACCATGTCGATCGACTTCTGGCAATGCGCCTGCACGCGGGCGCGGTCCCAGTCCGGCCAGCGGCTCCGCACGGCGAAGGCGATGTTGCCCATGACGGAGAGCCAGGGCATGAGCGCGTGCCCCTGGAACACCACCCCGCGCTCGAGCGAGGGGCCCGCCACCTCGCGCCCATCCATCACCACCACGCCGCCGGAGGCCTCCTCCAGCCCGGCGAGGATGTTGAGGATGGTGGTCTTGCCGCAGCCCGAATGGCCGATGATGCAGACGAACTCGCCCTTGTCGATGGTGAAGTCGACCGCCTCGAACACCGTCGCAGTGCCGTAGCGCTTGGCGAGCTGCTGGACCTGGAGGTAGCTCATTCCGGGTAGGTGACCGCGCGCTGCAGGCGGGCGAACAGCACGTCGAGCGCCATGCCGATGACGCCGATGGCGAGGATGCCGCACAGGATGTTGGCGATCGACAGGTTGTTCCACTCGTTCCAGACGAAGTAGCCGATGCCGGTGCCGCCGACCAGCATCTCGGCGGCGACGATCACCAGCCAGGCGATGCCCACCGAGATGCGCATGCCGGTCAGGATGGTCGGGGCAGCGGCCGGCAGGATCACCGCGAAGGCCTTGCGCAGCGGCGACACCTCGAGGGTGCGCGCCACGTTCAGCCAGTCGCGGCGCACCGAGGCGACGCCGAAGGCGGTATTGATGAGCATCGGCCAGATCGAGCAGATGAAGATCACGAACACCGCCGAGACGTCCGAGTCCTTGAGCGTGAAGAGGGCGAGCGGCATCCACGCGAGCGGCGAGATGGGCTTGAGCACCTGGATGAAGGGGTCGAGCGCGCGGTAGACGAGCGGCGACATGCCTATCACGAACCCGAGCGGCACCGCCGCGGCCGCGGCGAGCACGAAGCCCAGCGCGACACGCCCGATCGAGTAGGCGAGCTGCACGCCGATGCCCTTGTCGTTGGGGCCGCGGTCGTAGAAGGGATCGCGCACGTGCTCGGCGATCTTGCGCCCGAGGTCCGCCGGGGTCGGGAACGCGGACTTGCCGCCGCCCGCGGCCTGCGCGCCTAGGAGCTTCGCGTACTCTGAGTCGGCCGCCCTGGCCCCGGCCGCGGGCAGCGTGGCGAGGTGCCACGCGCCTATGCCCACGGCCAGCATGAAGAGCGAAAGCAGGCCGGCGACGAGGCGCAGCTTCATCCTAGGCCCGCTTGATGGCGAAGCTTGCGACGTACTCCCTGGGCTTCATCGGGTCGAAGGCCTTGCCCATGACGCTGAAGCTCTTGTAGGTCGACTTCGGCGGCGTCAGGCCGCTCTCGGCCATCAGCTTCGCCGCGTCGGTGGCGAGGAAGACCTCGCGCGCCACCGCCTGGTAATCGACCTCGCCCTTCAGCTGCCCCCAGCGCTTCATCTGCGTGAGGATCCAGACCGCGAAGGAATGCCAGGGGAAAGGATCGAAGTCGATGCGGTCGGGCACCTTGCGCACGTTGCCCAGGCCGTCGGCGAAGGTGCCGGTGAGCACCTGCTCGACCACGGTCACCGGCTGGTTGAGGTAGCTCGCCGGCGCGATGGCGGCGGCGATCTCCTTGCGGTTCTCGGCCTTGCGGGCGTAGGCGGTGGCGTCGATGATCGACTTCAGCAGCGCCCGGTAGGTGTTGGGCATCGTGGTGACGAATTCCTTCGAGGCCGCGAACGCGCAGCACGGATGGCCTTCCCAGATGTCCTTGGAAAGCGTGTGGATGAAGCCAACGCCGTCGTACACGGCGCGCTGGTTCACCGGGTCGGGTGCGAGGAACCCGTCGATGTTGTCGGCGCGCAGGTTCGCCACCATCTCGGGCGGCGGCACGGCGCGGATCTGGATGTCGCGGTCCGGGTCGAGCCCGTGTTCCGCGACGTAGTAGCGCAGCAGGTAGTTGTGCATCGAGTAGTCGAAGGGCACCGCGAACTTGAAGCCCTTCCACAGCTTCGGGTCGCGCTTGTCCTTGTGCCGCACGGCGAGGGTGATCGCCTGGCCGTTGATGTTCTCCACCGCCGGCATGGTGTAGGGCACCGGGGTCGCGCCCGCGCCCAGCGTGATCGCGAGCGGCATCGGCGAGAGCATGTGCGCGGCGTCGTATTCCTTGTTGAGCGTCTTGTCGCGCACCACCGCCCAGCCCGCGGTCTTCACCACGTCGACGTCCAGGCCGTGCTTCGCGTAGAAGCCCATCGGATGCGCCATGATGATCGGCGTGGCGCAGGTGATCGGGATGAAGCCGACCTTCAGTTTCGTTTTTTCCGGTTTTAAAGTTTGGGCAAAAGCTTCCCTGGCGGCACCGAGCGGAAACAGGCTCGAGACCGCGGCGAGCGCCGTGCCCGCCCCCACGGCGCGCAGGAAGCGCCGCCTGAGCGAGGGGTCCGGGAACAGCGCCCGCATCACCGTTTCCTCGACGATGTCGTGCTCCGCCTGCGAATGGTGCTGCCCGCAAGTGCACTTGTACGAAAGCATGGCGCCGTCTCCCTTGAGTGGACGGCGCCTCCTTCGCAGCAACCGTGCCAGCGGCTAAGCCCTTGTTTTCCCCGGCCCCGGCTTTCCCGCGCTCACCATCGTGGTGCATGGAGCGCTAGACTGCGCGCCATGGAAGTGCCCGGCATGAAGATCCTCGACGAGGTGATTCCCGCGCGCGCCGGCTGGAGCCGCGAGATCTCGCGCGGCCAGGTGCTGCGCCTGGTCGACCTCGAGGGCAGGCAGGCGGTCGACTTCCTCTGCTACAACGCCGCCGACCCCGAGGACCGCTACGCCGCCGCCGACACGATGAAGATCAACGGCAGCATCTTCATCCGCAAGGGCACGGTGCTCTACTCGGTGAACTGCAACCCGATGTTCACCCTGGTCGAGGACACCTGCGGCTTCCACGACACCATCGGCGGCTGCTGCTCCTCGGGCCTCAACCGCCACCGCTACGGCAAGCCCGGCGACCCCAACTGCCGGCAGAACTTCCTCGACCAGCTCGCGCGCTGGGGCATGGGCCCGCGCGACATGGTCGCCAACCTCAACTTCTTCATGTACGTCCCGGTCGGCAAGGACGGCGCCATGGACATGGGACCGAGCCTCTCCAAGCCCGGCGACTACGTCGATCTGCGCGCCGAGATGGACGTCCTCGCCGTCATCTCCAACTGCCCGCAGATGAACAACCCGGTGAACGACTTCAACCCCACGCCGGTGCGCGCGATCGTCTACCAGCCCTAGGGGAGGAAGATCTCCAGCAGCTCGTTGAGGAACAGCCGCCCCCTGGCGGTGGGCCGCACGCGCTTGAAGTCGCGCTCGATCAGGCCTTGCTGTTCGGCCTTCTCAAGGCTCCGCTCAATAGCGCTCAGGGGCAAGCCGGTCCGTTCGGCGAATAGCTTGCTCTCGAAGCCCTCGACCAGCCGCAAAGCGTTCAGCATGAACTCGAAAGGCAGCTCCTTCGCCGGAATGGCGGAATCCTTCATCCGCGCGCCCTTCAGGTACTCCGCCGGCTGCTTCGCCTGCTCGTGGCGGGTGACGCGATCGGGAAAGCTCAGCTTGCCGTGCGCCCCGGCGCCGATGCCGAGGTAGTCGCCGAACTCCCAGTAGTTGAGGTTGTGCCGGCAGCGCATGCCCGGCTTGGCGAACGCGGAGGTCTCGTAGTGCTCGAATCCATCTTTACGAAGCATCTCTTCGACCATGGATTGCATGTCGGCGCACACGTCGTGCTCGGGAAGCGCCGGGCGCTCGCGCCAGAACGCGGTATTGGGCTCGATGGTGAGCTGGTAGGCCGAGAGGTGCGGTGTGCCGCAGGCCATGCCCTGCGCGATATCGGCAGCCGCCATTTCCGGCGTCTGCCCCGGCAGGCCGTACATGAGGTCGAGGTTCACGTTGTCGAAGCTCGCCAGCGCCGCGTCGATCGCGCGCCGCGCCTCGGCGGCGGAGTGGATGCGGCCGAGACTCTTCAGCATGGCGTCGTCGAAGCTCTGCACGCCGACCGAGATGCGGCTCACGCCCGCGTCGCGGAAGCCGCGGAAGCGCGCCGCCTCGACCGTGCCGGGGTTCGCCTCGAGCGTGACCTCGGCACCCGGCTCGAGCGTGAGGCGCGCGCGCACGGCGCAGAGGAGCGCGTCGATCGACTCCGGCGAGAACAGGCTGGGCGTGCCCCCGCCGATGAAGACGCTGACGATGCGCCTGCCCCATACGGAAGGAAGCAAGGTTTCGAGGTCGAGCACCAGCCGCTCGACATACGCTGTCTCTGGTAAAACACCGCTGCGCTCGTGCGAATTGAAATCGCAGTACGGGCACTTGCGCACGCACCAAGGAATGTGGACGTAGAGCGCCAGCGGCGGGAGCAGCCCGAGATGAACTCGGGAAGGGCTTTGCAGGGCTATTTCCATTGGTCGAGCAGCGCGATCAGCTTCTTCAGTGCCTGGCCGCGGTGGCTCAGGCGGTTCTTCTCGGCGGGATCGAGCTCGGCCGCCGTCTTGCGGAGCTTCGAGACGTAGAACAAGGGGTCGTAGCCGAAGCCGCCCGTGCCGCGCGGCGCGCGCGCGATCTCGCCGCGCCAGAGGCCTTCGGCGATGAGGGGTCTTGGATCGTCGGCGCGTTGCACGAGCACCATCACGCAGTAGTAGTAAGCCTTTCGCTTCTCTTTCAGGGACAAGAGAAGCTTCTCATTGTTGCGGCGATCGCGCGCTTCCCGGTCGCCTTCGCGGCCCGCGTAATAGGCCGAGTGCACGCCCGGCTCGCCGTCGAGGGCCTCGACGCAAAGGCCGGAATCGTCCGCGAGCGCAGGCAGGCCGGCGGCGCGGCTCGCGTGGCGGGCCTTGGCGAGGGCGTTCTCGAGGAAGGTGTCGTGCGGCTCGGGCGCCTCGGCGATGCCAAGACTTGCCTGGGAAACCACTTCGAAGGAAAGCGGCGAGAGCACACTCCCGATCTCCCGCAGCTTGCCGGGGTTGCCGGAAGCGAGAACCAGCTTCACAGGCCCAGCGCGGTCTTCTGGTGCCCGATCAGCTCCCGGATGCCGCGCGCGGCGAGCTCGACCAGGGCGTCGAGCTCCTTCTGCGAGAACGGCGCCCCTTCCGCCGTGCCCTGGAGCTCGACGAAGCCGCCCGCGCCGGTCATCACCACGTTCATGTCAGTGTCGCAGCCGGAGTCCTCGGCGTAGTCGAGGTCGAGCACCGGCGTGCCCTGGTAGATCCCGACCGACACGGCCGCCACGAAGTCCTTGATCGGGGTTTGCACGATGAGCTTGCGTTCCTGGAGCCAGGAGACGGCGTCCTGCAAGGCGACAAAGGCGCCGGTGATGGCCGCGGTGCGCGTGCCGCCGTCGGCCTGCAGCACGTCGCAGTCCACCTGGATCGTTCTCGCTCCCAGCGAAGAGAGGTCGACGACCGCTCTTAGCGAGCGTCCTATCAAGCGCTGGATCTCCTGGGTGCGGCCCGACTGCTTGCCGCGCGCCGCCTCGCGCTCGCCGCGCGTGTTGGTGGCCCGCGGCAGCATGCCGTACTCGGCAGTGACCCAGCCGCGGCCGCTGTCGCGCAGGAACGGCGGCACGCGCTCCTCCACCGAGGCGGTACACAGCACGCGCGTTTCGCCGAACTCGACCAGCACCGAGCCCTCGGCGTGCCGGGTGTAGCCGCGCGTGAGGCGCACCGCGCGCAGCTCGTGGGGCTTCCTGCCGCTTGGCCTCATTGGGGGGGCGCGTTGCGCCGCAGCGCTACGCGGATCTCGTCGATCGCCTTCTCGATCTCCTCGTCCGACATGCGCATGAAGTCGAGGTCGGTGGCGGTGAAGTCCTGCACCACGGTGGCCTCCTCGGCCGGGCCGGAGGGCTCGAGCTCGTCCTCGCCCCAGGTCATGGCGAGCACGGAGACGTTGTCGCTCAGCGGGCCGCCGCGCGTCTCGGCGAGCTCGGCGAGCTCGGGGATCGCGTGCTCCAGGCTGCGCGCGAGCAGCGCATGCAGCATCTGGCGCTGGGTGAGCGGGCCCCAGAAGCCGTCGGAGCAGAGCAGCAGCACGTCGCCCCGGGCGAGGCGCGTGCGCCCGGCGGCTTCGGGGCTGGGCGCGAGGTAGCCGCCCAGGCACTGCAGCAGGCGGTTGCGCTCCGGGTGCGAGGCGACCGCCTCCTCGCGAATGCGCCCCTCGTCGATGAGGCGCTGCACCACAGTGTGGTCGCGCGTGCGCGTGACGATTCGGCCCTCGCGGATGAGGTAGAGCCGGCAATCGCCGATGTGCATCCACCAGGCGTGCCCGTCCTGCACCACGCAGGCGACGATCACGGTGCGCGGCGTCTCGGGAAGGCCGAGCCGCTGGCCCTCCCGCAGGATGGCGGCGTGCGCGGCGGCCATGGCGCGCGCGAGGAACGCCGCGGGGTCGGCGAGGCGCGGCTGCGCCTCGCGCCGGAAGACCGCGCCGAAGAGCTCGACCGCCATCCCGGCGGCGAGCTCGCCGTGCAGGTGGCCGCCCAGGCCGTCGGCGACGGCCATCAGCGCGGCGTCCGGCGTCGACCAGAAGCCGACGCGGTCCTCGTTGTTGGCGCGCCCGCCGACGCGGGTCGCCTGGGCGAGCGCGAACTTCAAGCGGCCCTCATGCCACTTTCTCTCCGCGCAGCGCCTTCTGCAGCTCGAACACGCTCTGCGGCCGGTCGTTATGGCCGAGCTGCACGCACCAGTCGACGATCTCGAGCAGCGCCGCGGAGTATTTCCCCGCGAAGGCGCGCCGCGCCGGCGCGAGCTCGTCCTTGTGCATGCGCTCGTCGGCGCGCGGCGGCGAGGCCGCCGAGAGGCAGGTGTAGAGCGTCGCGCCGACGGCGTAGACGTCCGTCCAGGGACCGAGCTCGCCTCCCCGGCTGTGCTGCTCGGGCGCGGCGAACCCCGGGGTGTAGGTCGGCGGCAGCTTCATGCCCTCCTGCGAGAGCGCCTGCCGCGCCGCGCCGAAGTCGATCAGCACCGGCGAGCCGTCGTTGCGCAGGTACACGTTCGCGGGCTTGATGTCCAGGTGCAGCAGCTTGTGGGTATGCACCTCGCGCAGGCCGTTCAGGAGCTGCGCGAAGGTGTTGCGCAGCCACGCCTCCTCGAGCGCGCCGTGGTGGCGCTTGATGTGCTCCTGGAGCGTGCGGCCGCGCTCGTAGCGCATGGCGAGGTACACGGTGTCGTTGAAGCGCAGGAAGTTCTGCACGCGCACCACGTTGGGGTGCGAGATGTAGGCGAGCGCGCGCCCCTCCTCGAAGAAGCACTTCATGCCGTAGCGGAACTTGGCGAGGTCGTCTTCCGACAGCGCGGGCGCGAGCCGCCCGTCGCCCGCTTCTCCCGTCCGGGCGGTGCGCAGCGCGAGGGTCGAGGGCAGGTACTCCTTGAGCACCACCGGGACCTGGTTCTCGTCGTGCGCGAGGTACACGAAGGAGAAGCCGCCGCTCGAGAGGAGCTTGAGGATCTCGTAGTTGTCGACCCAGGCGCCCTGCGCCAGGGGCAGGTTCAGCTGTTTGTTGTTGGCTTGCGATGGCATCTCCCCTATGATTTTGTCACAGATGATCAGCAGCATGACCGGCTACGCGGCCGCGTCGGCCGATACCGGCCGCGGCACCCTCGGCATCGAGCTGCGCTCGGTGAACGGGCGCTTCCTGGATGTGTCGCTGCGCGTCGCGGAAGAGCTGCGCGCGCTCGAGCCGATGCTGCGCGAGGCGCTCTCGGCGCGCCTTGCGCGCGGCAAGGTCGATTGCCGGTTGTTTCTCGTGGCGTCGTCGGCGCAATCGTCGGAGCGCCTGGACGCGGCCGCGCTCGAGCGGCTGAAGGCGCTCGCCGCGGAAGCCGCGCGCGCCTTTCCGGACGCGGCGCCGCTGCGCGTGGCCGACGTGCTGCGCTGGCCCGGCGTGGTGGCCGCCGCCGGCGCCGACGAGGGCGAGGTCCGCGCGGCGGCCGAGCGCCTGTGCGCGCAGGCGCTCGACGAGCTCCTCGCGGCGCGCCGCCGCGAGGGCGCGAAGCTCGCCGCGGCGGTCGGCGAGCGCGTCGCCGCGATGCGCCGGCGCCTGGAAGAGGTGGCGCCGCTCATACCGGAATCCATCCGGATCTATCAATCCAGGCTGGTCGAGAAACTGCGCGAAGCCATAGGCGCCGCCGCCGACGACGACCGCATCCGCGCCGAGGTCGCGCTCTTCGCCGCGAAGATCGACGTCGGCGAGGAGCTCGACCGCCTGCGTGCGCACCTCTCGGAGGTCGAGCGCACGCTCGCGCAGGGCGGGGGGCGCGGCTCTCCCGCGGGCAAGCGCCTCGATTTCCTCGCGCAGGAGTTGAACCGCGAGGCCAACACCCTCGCCTCGAAGGCGGCGAGCCAGGCGGTCTCGGAATGCGCGCTGGAGCTGAAGCTCCTCGTCGAGCAGGTCCGCGAGCAGGTGCAGAACATCGAATGAGCGGCCGTCTGTTCGTGATCACCGCGCCTTCCGGCGCCGGGAAGACTTCGCTCATCAGCGCCCTGCTCAAGGAAGACCCGCGCCTCAAGCTCTCGGTCTCCTATACCACGCGGCCGCCGCGGCCCGGGGAGCAGGACGGGCGCGAGTACCACTTCGTCAACGACGCGACCTTCCTTGCGATGCGCGGGCGCGGCGAGTTCCTCGAGAGCGCGGAAGTGCACGGCTACCGCTACGGAACGTCCAGAAAGCTGATCACCGACACCCTCGCGAAGGGGCAGGACCTCGTCCTGGAGATCGACTGGCAGGGCGCGCAGCAGGTGCGCGCGCTCTATCCCGACTGCGTGGGCATCTTCATCCACCCGCCTTCCATCGAGGAGCTGGAGCGGCGCATGCGCGCGCGCGCGCAGGACTCGGACGCCGTCATCCGCCGCAGGATGCAGAATGCCCGCGACGAGCTCGCGCATGCCGGCGAGTTCGAATACGCTATAATTAACAAAGACTTCGATACCGCCAGGCAAGAGCTGGCGGAGATTGTCCAAAAGGAAAGAGCGAAACCCCATGGCCCGCATCACCGTTGACGACTGCCTGAAGAGAATCCCCAACCGCTTCCAGCTGACGCTGGCCGCGACCTACCGCGCGCGCCAGCTCAGCGCCGGCGCCAGCCCGCTGGTCGAGCCCAACCGCGACAAGTCGACCGTGATCGCCCTGCGCGAGATCGCCACCGGCAAGGTCGGCACCGAGGTCCTCAAGCGCAACGCCACGCCGCCGCCCGGCCCGACCCTGTAGCGCTATAAAGGGGTCAGAACAAATTTCCGATCACCCGGCGCACAATGCGTAGGGATGATTAAGGGAAATTTGTTCTGACCCCTTTATGGCCGTCGCCGTAGCGCTGCCCGACCCCGGACGCTTCGCCTACCTCAAGGCGAAGGATGTGGCGCGCCTCGCGGAGGCCTACCGCTTCTCGGAGGCGGCGCACGCCGGCCAGACCCGCCAGTCGGGCGACCCCTACATCTCCCACCCGCTCGCGGTCGCCGAGATCCTCGCCGGCTGGCACCTCGACGGCCAGACGCTGATGGCGGCGCTGCTGCACGACGTGACCGAGGACACCTCGGTCACCAACGACGAGATCTCCGACACCTTCGGCCAGCCGGTCGCCGAGCTCGTCGACGGCGTCTCCAAGCTCGACCGCATCGAATTCCAGAGCGCCGAGGACGCGCAGGCGGAGAACTTCCGCAAGATGCTGCTCGCGATGGCGCGCGACGTGCGCGTCATCCTCATCAAGCTCGCCGACCGCCTGCACAACATGCGCACGCTGGGCGCGGTGCCGCCCGCCAAGCGCCGGCGCATCGCGCGCGAGACCATGGAGATCTACGCGCCGATCGCCAACCGCCTCGGCCTGAACACCCTCTACCACGAGCTGCAGGAGCTCGCCTTCACCCACCTCTACCCGCTGCGCTACAAGGTGCTCGCCAAGGCCACCGCCGCCGCGCGCGGCAACCGGCGCGAGATGATCGGGCGCACCCTCGAGGCG
>CBDDRQ010000165.1:0-7043 GCA_965233125.1 uncultured bacterium | reverse complement strand
TACTTCTCTTGGCCACCCAGGCCCATCGAGCGGCTGATGACTTCCTTCATGATCTCGTTGGTGCCGCCGTAGATGCGCTGCACTCGGGCGTCGACGTAGGCGCGGGCGATCGGGAACTCCCACATGTAGCCGTAGCCGCCGTGCAGCTGCACGCACTCGTCCATCACCTTGCACTCGAGGTCGGTCACCCAGTACTTGGCCATGGACGCGGTCGCGGTATCGAGTTGCTTTTCAATGAGAAGTTGAATGCATTTGTCCACGAAGACGCGGGCGACCTGCACCTCCGTCGCCAGCTCGGCGAGCTTGAAGCGGGTGTTCTGGAAGCTCGAGACCGGCCTGCCGAAGGCCTTGCGCTCGGTCACATAGGCGCGCGTCCATTCGATCGCGGCTTCCGCCTTGGCCACCGCGCCGATGGCGATCTGCAGGCGCTCCCAGGGCAGCTCCTGCATGAGGTAGATGAAGCCGTTGTTTTCCTGGCCGAGCAGGTTCTCCGGGGGCACTTCGACGTTGTCGAAGAAGAGCTCGGCGGTGTCCTGGCCCTTGAGCCCCATCTTCTTCAGCCGCTTGCCCTTGCTGAAGCCCTGCATCGAGGTGTCGACGATGAGCAGGCTCGTGCCCTTGGCGCCCTTCGCGGGATCGGTCTTCGCCACCACGATCACCAGGTCGCAGTTCCAGCCATTGGTGATGAAGGTCTTCGACCCGTTCAGAAGGTAGGAGCCGTTTTTCTTCTGGGCCGTGGTCTTGACGCCCTGCAGATCCGAGCCGGCGGCCGGCTCGCTCATGGCGATGGCGCCGACCATCTCGCCGGAGGCCATCTTCGGGAGGTACTTCTTCTTCAGCGCCTCAGACCCGTAGGCGAGGAGGTAGGGCGCGACGATCTCGGAGTGCAGGCCGAAGCCGAGCGTGGAATTGTTCGCGCGCGCCTGCTCCTCCATCAGCACCACGCTGTAGAGCTTGTCGGCGCCGGCGCCGCCGTACTCGGGCGGCATGGTGGGGCAGAGGAACCCGTTCGCGCCCGCCTTGCGCCACACGTCCTTGTCGGCGTAGCCCTGCTCCTGCCAGCGCTCGTCGTGCGGGACCACCTCCTCCTGCATGAAGCGGCGCACGCTGTCGCGAAACGTCTCGTGCTCGGGCGCGAACAGCGTACGGGGGATCACGAAATCATTCTAAACTAGCCCCATGAACAAGCCCTTCGATCGGATCGCCGAGAGGCCGGCGGAAAAGCAGACGCAGGCGGTCGCGCTGAACGGCGCCGAGGCGGTGGTGGAGATGCTCAGGGGCCATGGCGTCGAGGTGGTTTTCGGCCTGTGCGGCGATACCAGCCTGCCGCTCTATGATGCTTTTCGCAGTTCAAAAGACCTCAGGCACATCCTGACGCGGGATGAACGGCACGCGGCTTACATGGCCGACGGCTACGCGCGCGTCACCGGCAAGGTCGGCGTGTGCGAGGGCCCTTCGGGCGGCGGCGCCACCTACATCCTGCCGGGCCTGGTCGAGGCGAACGAGTCCTCGGTGCCTATCCTCGCGATCAACACCGACGTCTCCGTTTCTTCGAGGGGAAAGTTCACCCTCACCGAGCTCGACCAGAGGGCGCTCATGCGCCCGCTCACCAAGTGGAATGCGGTGCTCGACCGTTCGGCCGACATTCCCCGCGTCTTCCGCCAGGCCTTCGAGGCGATGACCACCGGCCGCCCGGGCGCCGCGCACATCGCGCTGCCCTCCGCCGTGCAGAACGGCCCGGTGGAGCGCGCCGAGGTCTTCGCCGATCCCACGCTGGGAAGCTTTCCTTCGAGAAGAAGCGGACCGGACCCTTTCTTCGTGGAGCTGGCGGCGAAGCTCCTGCGCGGCGCGAAGAACCCGCTCTTCATCTGCGGCGGCGGGGTGGTGCTCTCGGGTGCTGAACAGGAATTACTTTCCCTCGCTGAAAAGCTTTCTGCCCCCGTCGCCACGACCGTCAGCGGCAAAGGCTCGATCGACGAGCGCTGCGCGCACTCGGTGGGGGTGGTCGGCTCGAACGGCGGCACGCCCCAGACGCGCGCCGTGGTCGACGCCGCCGACGTGATCGTCTTCGCCGGCTGCCGCGCCGGCTCGGTGACCACCGAGCGCTGGCGCCATCCCGCCCCCGGGAAGGCAAAGATCATCCACATCGATGTCGATCCCGCGGTACCGGGCCGCAACTACAAGGTGGACGTCCCGCTCGTCGGCGATGCAAAGCTTTGCCTTTCGATGCTGATGGATGCTGTTTCTCCCCGGGAAGGCGACCTGACGCTCGTCGATGCGAAAAAGCGCGAGAAATTCGCCGCCTTCGAGGCGCTGGCCGCGTCGGACGATGTGCCGATCAAGCCCGAGCGGGTCGTTTCAGAGATACAGAAAGCCCTTGATGGAGACGCAATTCTCGTCGCCGACCCGGGCACGCCGTGTCCCTACTTCTCCGCGTTCTACCAGGTGAAGGGCACCGGACGGCGCTACTTCTCCAACCGCGCGCACGGCGCGCTCGGCTACTCGCTCGCCGCGGCGATCGGCGCGCATCTTGGCCGGCCCTCGGTGAAGACTGTCGCGGTGATGGGCGACGGCAGCTTCGGCATGTGCGCGGGCGAGCTCGAGACCGCGGTGCGCCTGAAGCTGCCGGTCACCTTCGTCGTCATCGCCAATGCGGTCTACGGCTGGATCAAGGCCGGGCAGAAGACGGGCTACGGGAGCCGCTACTTCTCGGTCGACTTCGGCGTCACCGACCACGCGAAGGTCGCCGAGGCTTTCGGCGTGAGGAGCTGGCGCGTCAGCGATCCCGGAAAATTGCAGGAAGTTCTCCAGGGAGCGCTGAAAGCGGACGGGCCTACGCTCGTGGACATCGTCTGCCAGCCGCTGCACGAGGCGAAAGCGCCGGTGTCGGAATGGGTGGCATGAAGGTCCCGCACAGCTACCACGACATGGGCGGCGAGCCGGCCGGGAAGCTCGAGCCTACCGAGCACGACTACGACGACTGGGAGCGCCGGGTCGACGCGATGTGCGTGCTCCTCTGGGGCATCAAGGGCGGCCCGCGGCGAATGACGGTGGACGAGCACCGCAAGAACATCGAGTCGCTGCCGCCGGAGGCCTACCAGCGCATGAGCTACTACGAGCGCTGGGTGTGGAGCCTCGCGCAGTGCCTGATCCAGAGGGGAATCCTCACTACGGCCGAGCTGGGGAAGAAGCTCGGGGACGCGGTGGGCGAGAGGAGCCACCACGACATGGGTGGAGAGCCGGCGGGCCCCTCCGGGCCGGGGGAGCACGAGTATGAGGAATGGGAGCGCCGCGTCGACGCCATGGCGGTGCTGATGTCGGATCACGTGAAGGTGGACCAGCGGCGGCGCAACATCGAGGCGATCGCGCCGGCCGAGTACGACGCGATGGCGTACTACGATCGCTGGGTCGTGTCGCTCGCGCAGAGCCTCATCCAGCGCGGCCTGATCACGACCGGGGAGCTGGCGAAGAAAATGGCGAAGCATGCAGGCTAGGTACAAGGCCGGCGAGCGGGTGCGCGTGATGAAGGCCTATCCGCCCGGGCATATCCGCACGCCGTTCTACATCCGCGGGCAGACGGGCACGGTGGAGCGCGTCTGCGGCGCCTTCCCCAACCCGGAGGAGCTCGCGCAGATGCGCGACGGGCTGCCGGCGCAGCCGCTTTACCGGGTACGCTTCCGGCAGAAGGACGTGTGGCCCGACTACCAGGGCCCCGAGGAAGACGTCGTCGAGGTCGAGATCTACGAGCACTGGCTGGACAAGGCATGAAGGATTCGGGCACCTACAAGCCCCTGACGTACTTCCAGCTGATGGAAGTGACCCTGCGCGAGCTGCTGGTCGAGAAGGGGCTGCTCACCGAGGAGCAGATCCGCCGGGAAGTCGAGGACATGCGCGCTCGCACGCCCGAGCGCGGCGCCAGGGTCGTGGCGCGGTCATGGAGCGACGATTCTTTCAGGAAAAGGCTTCTCGAGAACGGGACAAAGGCCTGCGAGGAGCTCGGCCTCGACGTTCCCGCGCTCAAGCTGCTCGTGGTCGAGAACACGCCGCAGGTACACAACGTGATCGTCTGCACGCTCTGCTCGTGCTACCCGCGCATGCTGCTCGGCATCCCGCCCGACTGGTACAAGTCGCGCGCCTACCGCTCGCGCATGGTGCGGGAGCCGCGAGAAGTCTTGAAGGAATTCGGGTTGGATATACCTTTGCAAACCCAGATTCGGGTCCATGATTCGACCGCCGACATGCGCTACCTGGTGCTGCCGATGCGCCCGGCCGGCACCGGGGGCTGGGACGAGGAGCGGCTCGCCGCGCTCGTCACCCGTGATTCCATGATCGGCGTTTCGCTGCCCAAGTCCCCTGGCAAGAACGCCTAAGCTCCTGGGCGTCTGGCCGCTGGGCGACCTCGCGGCCTACGTCGAGTTCTCCCCGACGCTCGACCTCGAGGTGAACGCGTTCGTGCAGCGCCTCGCGCTCGCGGTGCACGCGCGCGGCGAGCCGGAGCTGCGCGACGTGGTGCCGGCCCTCGGCGGCATCGCGCTGCACTTCGCGCCGCAGTTCGCGGGCGACCTCGTGCAGGCGTCGCTCGCGGTGGTCGAGCGCGCGCTCGACGAGCTGCCGCCGCCGGCGAAGGTCGGCCGCGAGGTCGAGGTGCCGGTGTGCTACGCGCCGCGGTTCGCGCCCGACCTCGCCGAGGTCGCGCGCCGCGTGAAGCTCGAGCCCGACGAAGTGGTGCGGCGCCACGCGGCCGCGGAATACCGCGTGCTCATGATCGGCTTCGCGCCCGGCCATGCCTACATGGGCGGGCTGCACCCCTCGCTCGCGCTGTCGCGGCGCGCCACGCCGCGCCCCGAGGTGCCGGCGGGCTCGGTGGCGATCGCGAACGAGCAGGCGGTGGTGTACCCCTACGCCATCTCCGGCGGCTGGAACGTGATCGGGCGCACGCCGCTCGTGATCTTCGACGCCAAGCGCGAGCAGCCGAGCCTCTTCGGCCCCGGCGACCGGGTGCATTTTCATGTGATTTCAGAAGCGGAATTCCAGAACCTGGAAAAGCATGATTAGGGTGCTCCGCCCGGGCCTGCTGATGACGGTGCAGGACCTCGGCCGCCACGGCCACCAGCACCTCGGCCTGTGCCCGGGCGGCGCGATGGATCCGATCGCCGCCTCGCTCGCCAACGCGCTGGTCGGCAACGAGCCGGGCGCGGCGGCGCTCGAGCTCACCGTGCTCGGCCCCGACCTCGAGCTCGAGCGCGACACGCTCGCCGCGCTCTGCGGCGCGGAGTTCGAGGCCAACATGCCGCTCAACCGGCCGGTGCTGCTCGAGGCGGGAACGCGCCTTTCGATCGGGCGCGCGCCCCGCGGCGCGCGCGCCTACCTCGCGCTCGCCGGCGGCATCGCCGTCGAGCCGGTGCTGGGCAGCCGCAGCACCTACCTTCCCGGGGGCTTCGGCGGGCTCGGCGGCCGGACGCTGCGGCGGGGGGACGTGCTGCCCCTGGCGGAGAATTCCCGGGACCTGTCGCGCGAGCGGTTCGGCCGGCTGAAGCGCAAGACCGGCAACACGGTGCGCTGGTCGGCGCCGCCGCAGACGGTGCCGGAGCACGAGCCGGTGGTGCTGCACGTGCTGGACGGCCAGCACTTCCCGAGCTTCGACGTCGGCTCGCAGCGCGCCTTCACCGACGCGGTGTGGAAGATCGGGCCGGAATCCAACCGCATGGGCTTTCGCCTCGAGGGGCCGAAGCTCGTGCGCGCCGAAGACGATGAGATACTATCCGGGCCCACCTGCCTGGGCACGGTGCAGGTGCCCTCGAACGGCACGCCGATCGCGCTGATGGCCGATCACCAGACCACCGGCGGCTATCCGAAGATCGCCGAGATCGCCTCCGCCGACGTGGCGCGGCTCGCGCAGCTCGGGCCGGGCGGCACGGTGCATTTCGCGCGCTGCACCCTCGAGCTCGCGGTGGAGCTGCGCCGGCATGTCCTCGAGCGGCTCGAGACCGCGCTGCGCGGCATTGCATGGGAGTACGGCAACTGAAATCGATCGACCTCAACTGCGACATGGGCGAGAGCTACGGCGCCTGGAAGATGGGCGCCGACGCCGAGGTCATGCCCTTCATCAGCTCGGCGAACATCGCCTGCGGCTTCCACGGCGGCGACCCGGCGACGATCCGCGGCACGGTGGCGCTCGCCGTGCAGCACGGCGTCGCCATCGGCGCGCATCCGTCGCTTCCGGACCTGCAGGGCTTCGGCCGGCGCGCGATGAAGATCAGCCCGCAGGACATGTACGACCTCGTCGTCTACCAGGCCGGCGCGGTCGAAGGCTTCGCGCGCGCCGCCGGCAGCCGCCTGCACCACATCAAGTGCCACGGGGCGCTCTACAACATGGCGGCGAACGACGCAGGCTTGTCCGAGGCCATGGTGCGGGCCGCCAGGGATCTGGGGGTCATGCTTTACGTGTTATCCAACAGCAGGAATCATGAAATCGCCAGAAAGGCGGGCATCCGCGTCCTCGGCGAGGTGTTCGCCGACCGCGGCTATGCCGACGACGGCACGCTGTGGCCGCGCGACCGGCCGGGCGCGATGATCGAGGACGCGGCGAAGGCGGTGCAGCAGGCGCTGGCGATGGTGGAAGAGGGCTACGTCACCAGCGTCTCGGGCAAGCGCGTGCCGGTGGCGGCAGACACGCTCTGCCTTCACGGGGATCAGCCCGGTGCTGCTTCTTTCGCAAGACAGATAAGAATGGTTTTCAAAGAAAAGGGAATCCAGGTTGCCGCCCCCTAAGCTCTTCACCCCGATCCAGCTCGGCGGCATCACGCTGCCCAACCGCATCGTCGTCTCGCCCATGTGCCAGTACTCGGCCGACGACGGCTCGATGACCGACTGGCACCTCGTGCACCTGGGCAGCCTCGCCTGCTCGGGCGCCGGCATGATCGTGGTCGAGAAGACCAACGTTACGCGCGAGGGCCGCATCACCCACGGCTGCACCGGGCTCTACAGCGAGCACAACGAGGCGGCGATGAAGCGCGTCATCGACGCCTGCCGGCGCATCACGA
>CBDDRQ010000164.1:0-11086 GCA_965233125.1 uncultured bacterium | reverse complement strand
GGCGGCTCGGCGCTACTGGTCATGGCGCTCGGCATGGGCGTGCCGCTCATGGCGGTGGGTGTCTTCGAGGGTGCCGTGCTGCCGAAAGCAGGCGCCTGGATGGAAGGCGTGCGCAAGTTCTTCGGCGTGCTGCTGCTCGCGGTGGCCCTCTGGATCATTACCCCGGTGCTGCCCGATGCGGCGCTGATGCTCGCCTGGGCGGCGCTGCTGATCGGCTCGGGGATCTTCCTGCGCGCGCTCGACCCGCTGCCCGCTGCCGCGTCCGGCTGGTGGCGCCTGTGGAAAGGCGCCGGCGTCATGCTGCTCATCGCCGGGGTGGCGCTGCTCGCCGGCATGCTCGCCGGCAACCGCGATCCGCTGCGCCCGCTTGCCGGAATCGTCGGGCCGGCGACGGCGCCGGCGGCGCCGCTACCCTGGGTGCGCGTGGCTTCGCTCGGCGAGCTGGAGCAGCGGCTGCGCGCCCCCGGCCGGCCGGTGATGCTCGACTTCTACGCCGACTGGTGCGTGTCCTGCAAGGAGATGGAGAAGTTCACCTTCAGCGATCCCAGGGTGCGCGCGGTGATGGACGGCATGCTGCTCCTGCAGGCCGACGTGACGCAGGGCACGCAGGGCGACCGTGCGCTGCTCAAGCGGTTCTCGCTATTCGGGCCCCCGGGCATCGTGTTCTTCGACGCGCGCGGCGAGGAGATCAAGGGGCTGCGCGTGATCGGCTACCAGAACGCCGAGCGCTTCCTGAAGAGCCTTTCGGTCGCGACGGGCGCGCCCTGAGCGCTTTCGCGGCGTCGAGCGCGAAGTAGGTCAGGATGCCGTCGGCACCGGCGCGCTTGAACGCGAGCAGCGACTCGAGGATGCAGGACTCGGGCAGCCAGCCGCGGTCGACCGCGCCGCGCAGCATCGCGTACTCGCCCGACACCTGGTAGGCATAGGTCGGCGCCTTGAACTCGTCCTTCACGCGGCGCAGGACATCGAGGTAGGGCATGCCGGGCTTGACCATCACCATGTCCGCGCCTTCCTCGAGATCAAGCGCCACTTCCCAGAGCGCCTCGTCGGAATTGGCCGGATCCATCTGGTAGGTCTTCTTGTCGCTCTTGCCGAGGCTGGCCGCCGAGCCGACCGCGTCGCGGAACGGACCGTAGAACCCCGAGGCGTACTTCGCCGAGTACGCCATGATGCGCGTGTGGATGTGGCCCGCCTTCTCGAGCGCGGCGCGAATGCGGCCGATGCGGCCGTCCATCATGTCCGAGGGCGCGACGATGTCGACGCCGGCTTGCGCTTGCGCGAGCGCCTGCTTGACGAGGATGTCGAGCGTCGCGTCATTGAGGATGTAACCGCTCTTGTCGATCACGCCGTCCTGGCCGTGCGACGTATACGGATCGAGCGCGACGTCGGTCATGATCCCAAGGCCCGGGAAGCGCGCCTTGAGCGCCGCTACCGCGCGCGGCACTAGGCCCTTCGGGTTGAACGCCTCTCGTCCATCGGCGCTCTTCAGCCGCTGCTCGATGACCGGGAAGAGCGCAAGCACCGGAATGCCGGCGGCGACACATTGCTCGGCCACCGGCAGGAGCCGATCAACGCTCATGCGCTGCACCCCCGGCATCGAATCCACGTTCTGCGTACGGGCTTTGCCCTCGAGCACGAACACCGGATAGATGAGGTCGTCGGCAGTGAGGACGGTCTCGCGCATGAGCCGGCGGGAGAAATCGTCTCGCCGCATGCGCCGCATCCGCACTGCCGGGAACTGGCCGTAGAGCTTCATTTGACTGATTTTTTTCGTGGTTTCCGCAGGGGGAACTTTTCCACGGAGCGATGCATCTTACCTGTAGACGATGTTTATCGTCTCCCGCTTCTCCTCCCTGAGCGGGCGCCTTAATTCCAAAGATTAAGGCTTTTCGCCCCCGGTTTATATCCCCTTTACCGGGGGCCTTTTATTTCCGCGGCCTGCGCGAGCCACCGCTCCAGCAGGCCGCGACATTCCTCGACCCCCTGTCGCGTGACGCTCGAGAAGAGGCGTACATCGCCCTCCACCAAAGAGCTCACCTGCTGCAGGGTTGTCTTCTGCTCAGCTTTGGCGAGCTTGTCGGCTTTCGAAAGCAGCACGAGCTTGCGCACGTCCGCGAGCCAATCGAGCAGTTGCACGTCGAGCGCCGTCATGGGGTGGCGCGCGTCCATCAGCACCACCACGCCGGCGAGCACCGCGCGGGAGCGCAGGTACGCGCCGACCAGTTCACCCCACTGGGCGCGCAGGCTCCGCGAAACCCGCGCGTAGCCGTAGCCGGGAAGATCCACCAGTCGCGCCTCGCTGCCCAGGTCGTAGAAATTGATGGTCTGCGTGCGTCCTGGCGTCTTGCTCGTGCGCGCCAGGCGCTTGCGCCCGGCGAGCGCGTTGATGGCGCTCGACTTGCCGACGTTCGAGCGCCCGGCGAAGGCGATCTCGGGAGGGCCTTCGGGCAGGAGGTCGGCCGGCCGGGCGGCCGAGGTGCGAAACTGCGCTTGCGAAAGAAGGCTCATGGGAAGGCCGCGAATTCTAATAAAATCGCCGCTTTCGCATTCAGGGGGCAGGGCAGATGATGCGCGCACTCGCGCTTGCCGGGGGACTCGCGGCGCTATGGGCCGGCGCGGTGCCCGCCCAGGACCTCGCCCGCGCCGAGAAGATCGCCGGGCAGGTATGCGCTGCCTGCCACGCCACGGACGGCAATAGCCCGACCGCGGCCAACCCCAAGATCGCCGGCCAGTTCCCGGAGTACCTGGGCAAGCAGCTCGTGGACTTCAAGCCGCAGGCCGGGAAGAAGCCGGCGCGGGAGAGCGCCATCATGAATGGCATGGTGGCGGGAATCGCCGAGGCCGACCTGAAAGCGCTGGCGGCGTTCTACGGCGGCCAGAAGCTCAAGCCCGCGGCCGCGACGGACAAGGAGCTCGCCTCCCTGGGCCAGAAGATCTGGCGGGGCGGGATCGCAGCGAGCGGTGTGCCGGCTTGTGCCGGCTGCCACGGCCCGACGGGGGCCGGCATGCCGGCGCAGTACCCGCGGCTCGCGGGCCAGTTCGCCGACTACCTCGTCGCCCAGCTGAAGGCCTTCAAGGAAGGCGCGCGCGCCAACGACCCGAACGCGATGATGCGCGGCGTCGCAGCGCGCATGACCGAGCAGGAGATCCGCGCGGTCGCCGAGTACGCGGCCGGTCTGCGCTGAGGGAATATCCGCACGGGCGGGGGTGTTCATCCTCTTGCCTTAAACCCTCGGAGGAGAATCGGATGAAAACCAGCTTTCTCGCGGCAGCGCTCGCGGTAGCACTGAGCGCAGCGGCAACCAGCGTGCTCGCCCAGGCGAAGCCCGAAGTCCTCGTCAAGCAGCGCCAGGCCGTCATGACGCTGCAGGGCAAATATTTCGGCCCGATGGCGGCCATGGCACAGGGCAAAGTGCCCTACAACGCCCAGGTCGTGCAGCGCAACGCCGGTTTTCTCGACAACCTGAGTCGCATGGCCTGGGACGGATTCGATCCCAGCACGAAGGGTGAGAAGTCGCGTGCCCTGCCTGCCATCTATGAGAACAACGCCAAGTTCAAGGAGGCGACGGCGCAGCTTGAGAACGAGACGGCCAAGCTGGTGCAGTTGAGCCGGGGCGGAGACGAAGCCGCGGTGAAGGCGCAGATCGGGGCGGTCGGCAAAGTCTGCGGCAGCTGTCACGACAACTTCCGGCAGAAGCAGTAGCGCGTTTGTCGTCGCGCTGACGCTCTGGGCGGGTTTGGCTCTCGCCCAGGGCGATGCGAAGCGCGGCGAATACGTTTCCAAGGCCGGTGGTTGTCTCGGTTGCCATACCGAGGCACGCGAGGGTGCTGTGCCTTACGCCGGCGGTAGAGCGCTCGAAACGCCGTTCGGCGTCTTCTACGGCCCGAACATCACGCCGCACGCCGCAGGCCTCGGGCGCTGGCGCGAGGCGGACTTCGTGCGCGCCATGCGGGAGGGCCGCCGCCCGGACGGCGCGCACTACTTCCCTGCCTTCCCGTATCCCTCGTTTACGAACATCACCGACGCCGACCTGCGCGACCTTTGGGCGTACCTGCGCTCGCTCAAGCCCGAGGCGCGCGAAAGCCGCCCGCACGAGCTGAAGTTCCTCTACCGCTGGCGCTTCCTCGTCGGCTTGTGGAAGTGGCTGTACTTCACGCCCGGCCCTTTCGCTGCAGACGCGCAGCGCTCGCCCGCGCTCAACCGCGGCGCCTACCTGGTGCGGGCGCTCGGCCATTGCGGCGAATGCCACACCCCGCGCAACTGGCTCGGCGCGATGAAGAAGGACCGCTTCCTCGGCGGCGACGTCGAGGGCGACGACGGCGCGCCGAATCTCACCCCGACGCGGCTGAAGAAGTGGAGCGATGGCGAGCTGAAGGACTTTCTGGGCAGCGGCATGACTCCCGACGGCGACGTGACCGGCGAGACCATGGGCGAGGTGATCAAGAACACCACCGGCCAGCTCAGCGCGCCGGACCTCGATGCGGTGGTGGCCTACCTGCGCTCGCTGCCGCCATTGCCCGATGAGCCGAAATAGCGTGGAATAGCGGCCGACGAGGGCCTGTTATTCTCAATGAACGAAGCCCAGCGCCTGGTTGAGCTCATTCCGCGGCTGCGGCGATACGCACGCGCGCTGGTCGGCGACCGGGCCTCCGCCGACGACCTGGTGCAGGACACACTCGAGCGCGCGTGGGCAAAGCTGCACCTCTATCGCCGCGGGACCGACCTGCGCGCCTGGCTGTTCACGGTCATGCACAACGTACACGTCAACAAGGTGCGCTCGGCGCGCGCCACTGATCCGCTCGAGGACGAGATGCCCGAGCTCGCGCAGCGCGCCGCGCAGGGCGACTCTCTGGTCGTGCGCGACCTCGACCGCGCCATCGCGCGCCTGCCGGCCGAACAGCGCGCGGTGCTGCTGCTGGTGACCCTAGAGGAGATGAGCTACGAGCATGTGGCGCGCACCCTCGGCATTCCCATCGGCACGGTGATGTCGCGCCTCTCGCGCGCGCGCGAGAAGCTGCGCGCCATGATGCTCGGACAGGCCGCGGCGAAGCTGAAGGTGGTGAAGTGAGCACCGGCGCGATCACGGAAGCGGATCTGCAGGCCTACGTGGATCAGCGTCTCGACGCCGCGCGGCGCGCCGACGTCGAGGGCTGGCTTGCCGCGCATCCCGACGAGGCTGAGCGCATCGCCGACTACCGCCGCCTCGGCGCGGAGCTGCGCGGCCTGTACGAGCCGGTTCTCCTCGAGCCGCTGCCCGGCGCACTCGCGCATGCTCTGGCGCCCGGGCAACGCCGCTGGCGGGGGCGCGTCGCGGCAGTGGCAGTCTGGATGGCGCTCGGCGCTGCCATCGGCGGCCTTGCCGGCTGGGAGCTGCGCGGCGAGCAGCCGGTGACTGCAGCCGCTCCGGAGGTTGGGGCGACGATGGCACGGCGCGCCGCGGTAGCGCACGCCACCTATTCGCCCGAGGTGCGACATCCCGTCGAGGTGGGCGCGGACCAGGAAGCGCATCTGGTCGCCTGGCTGTCCAAGCGGCTCGGCGCGCCGCTGCGTGCGCCTAAGCTCGAAGCAGTGGGCTACAGCCTGGTGGGCGGGCGCCTGCTGCCCGGCGACGCGGGGCCGGTCGCCCACTTCATGTACCAGTGCAACCGCGGCACGCGCGTCACGCTTTACGTGCGCACCGAGGCGGCGGGAAACCCCGAGACGGCATTCCGCTACGCGCGCGAAGGCAGCGTCGGCGTCTTCTACTGGGTCGACCGCAAGATGGGCTACGCACTGTCCTCCAACGACATCAGCAAGGAAGACCTCCTCAAGGTCGCCAACGCCGTCTACCAGCAGCTCAATCCCTGAGGGCCCTGGTTCCCGATCGGGAACCACCTGGGGCTTTTCCTCCCTTCCGCCATGGCCGCTGCAGCCGCAGGCGGCGAAACAGCCCGACCAGCGCCGGGAGCTGATAGTTCGCGTTCAGGCCGCTGGGGTTGGGCAGCACCCAGACCTGCGCGCCTTCGAAGCGGTGCGATTGCGGGCCCACCGTCGCCTGCTTCAGGCAGAACGCCTGGCAGTAGGCGCCGACACCGAGGAAGGCGACGGTGCGCGGCTGGTAGCGCCTCACCTTGGCAGCGAGGCGCTTGCGCCCGGCGACGAACTCCCCGGGCGCGAGCTCGGCCGCCGTCACCGTGGCGCGGTTCACCAAGTTCGTGACGCCGCAGCCCGTCTTCAGCAATTCGGTCTGTTCCGACGGGTGCAGCAGGCGCGCCGTGAAGCCGGCGCCGTGCAGCGCCGGCCAGAAGCGGTTTCCGGGGCGCGCGAAGTGGTGGCCGGTAGCGGCGGAGTAGAGCCCGGGATTGATGCCGACGAAAAGTACCTTCAACCCGGGCGCGACGACGTCGCGGATGCCGCGATTGGCCGCGGCGAGGAGCTCCCGCCTACTGGGCGGCCGGGCGAATGAGGTAGCCGCCGGACTTCTCGTCGGGCTCAAGCGTGATGAGCTTCTTGCCCTCGGCCTCCTCGAGGAGATCCGAGAAGGCGCGGAAGCCGTAGTAGGACTCGTTGAAGCCGGGCTTGCGGCGCTTGAGCGCCTGCTTGACCATCGAGCCCCAGATCTTCTCGCCCTCGCCGCGCTCGGCAATGAGCGCGTTCAGCGTCTCGATCACCAGGTCGAAGGCCTCCTGCTTCTTGTCGCCCTTTTCGCCGCTGGGTGGCGCGGTCTCGCGCCGCTTCTTCGCCGCGCGCCGCTTCTGCTCGTCCTGGCGGACCAGGTCGTCGTAGTAGATGAACTCGTCGCAGTTGGCGATGAGCAGATCCGAGCTCGAGTTCTTCACCCCGACGCCGATCACGGTCTTGGCGTTCTCGCGCAGCTTGGAGACGAGCGGCGAGAAGTCCGAGTCGCCGCTGACGATGACGAACGTGTCGACGTGCCCCTTCGTGTAGCAAAGATCGAGCGCGTCGACCACCATGCGGATGTCGGCCGAATTCTTCCCGGACTGGCGCACGTGCGGGACCTCGATCAGCTCGAAGGAGGCGAGGTGCATGGCCGTCTTGAACTCCTTGTAGCGCTCCCAGTCGCAGTAGGCCTTCTTCACCACGATCGAGCCCTTGAGCAGCAGCCGCTCGAGCACCTTCTCCATCTCGAACTGCGCGTACTTCGCTTCGCGCACGCCGAGCGCGATGTTCTCGAAGTCGCAGAACACCGCCAGGCTCTTCGAATCGCCGTTCGCCACGTCAGTGTCCTTCGCGAGGGGATTGCGGGGCGCGCAGCGGGACGGCACCGGCGGCGTGGCGCGTGCGGCGTCGCGCGCGCCAGTTCTCGACCAGCGAGTAGGCGGAGGGGACTACCACCAGCGTGAGCAGCGTGGAGGTGATCATGCCGCCGATGACGGCGACCGCGAGCGGCGCGTTGGTCTCGGCGCCCGCCCCCAGGCCGATGGCCGCGGGCGTGAGCGCGAGGATCAGGGTGGCGGAAGTCATCAGTACCGGGCGCATGCGGATCGGGCAGGCGTCGCGCAGGGCGTCGTCGACGCTCATGCCCTGCGCGCGCCTCTGGTTGGCGAGGTCGACCAGCAGGATCGAGTTCTTCGCCACCAGGCCGATGAGGAGCACCAGCCCGATCATGGAGTAGATGTTGAGCGAGTGGCCGAAGATCCACAGCCCGATCACCCCGCCGATGATCGCGAGAGGCACCGCGATCATGATCAGCAACGGCTGCAGGAAGCTGTTGAACTGGCTCGCAAGCACCATGTAGAGCAGGATCAGCGCCAGTGCGAACGTGAACTTCGCAGCGTTGCTCGTCTTGTCGAGCTGCTCAGCCTCGCCGATGAAGCTGACGCTGTAGCCGATCGGCAGGGTGTCGGCCGCCTCGCGCACGATGTCGACCGCGGCGCCGAGCGGCACCGCCGGATTCCCATAGAAGCTCGCGGCGTACTGCAGGTCGAAGCGTGAGATGACCGCCGGGCCGATCACCTCCCGGAAGCGCGCGACGTTGTCCAGGCGCACCAGCTGCCCGGTGCGGTTGCGCAGGTAGATCTTGCCGAGGTCCGCCTGCTGCTGGAACTCGCCTTCCTTCGCCTTTACCCGCACGTCGTAGCGCTCGCCATCCCCGGGCTGGTCGTTGTACTTCGCGATGTCGACTCCCCCGGTGAGCATGTTGACGGCGAGCGCGACGTCCGACGAGGTAAGCCCGAGCGACGCGGTGCGTACGCGGTCGGGCTCGAGCACGAGCTGCGGCAGATCAAGCTGGAGGTCGGTATCCAGGCGGCCGATGCGCGTGTCCGTTTGCAGGCGCTCCTGCATCTCGGCCGCAACGCGGCCCATTTCCTGGAGGTTCGGGCCGCGCACCACGAACTGCAGCGGCTCGCTGCGCTGGCGCGGCACGAGCCCGGGCGCGCGCGGGAAGGCGCGCACGCCGGGGATATGCGCGAGATCGCGTCGCAGGAGATCGATGACCTGCTGCTGCGAGCGGTTGCGCTCGGCGCGCGGTTTCATGCGCGCGATGACGGTCGCCTGGTTGACCTGTGCCGCCGAGCCCAGGCCGATCACGCCGTAGATCGTGGTGACTTCCGGATAGCTGGCGACGATCTGCTCGGCCTCGCGCAGCTTCCTTTCCATGTAGTGGATCGACGAGCCTGCCGGCGCGCGCATGGTGACGAAGAACTTGCCCTCGTCCTGCTGCGGCGCGAGCTCGACCGGCAGCACGCGGAAGAAATACACCGACGAGGCCGTGACGAGGAGCGCGGCGGCGAGGATCACCCAGCGGTGGCCGAGCGCCGCGTCCAGCGTCGCGCGGTAGCCGCGCTCCATGCCGCGGAAAAAACGCTCGAGCGCCCAGTAGACCCGGCCGTGCTTCTCGCTCACCTCGAGGAAGCGCGAGCACAGCATCGGCGTGAGCGTGAGCGAGACGAACAGCGACACCAGCACGCCGAACGTCACCACCACCGCGAAGGAGCGCAGGAACTGGCCGAGGATGCCGGATACGAAGATCACCGGCGCGAAAATCGCCGCGAGGGCGATGCTCGCCGCAATCACGGCGAAGGTCACTTCGCGGCTTCCGCTCATCGCCGCCTTGATGCGGTCGGGCTCGAGGTGCTCGCGGTGGCGGTAGATGTTCTCGAGCACGACGATCGCGTCGTCGACCACGACCCCGACCAGCAGCAGCAGCGCGAGCAGCGTGACCGAGTTGAAGGTGTAGCCGAAGAAGTACATCACCGCGATGGCGCCGAACAGCGATACCGGAATCGAGGTGGCGATGATCAGCGTCGAGCGGAAGCTCTTCAGGAACAGCCACACGATGAGCGCGGCGAGCAGCGTGCCCTCGATGAGGTGGCTCTTCAGCGATTGCACCATCTCGTCGATGAACACCGCGTCGTTCTGCACCGGATTGAGCTCCAGGCCCGGCGGCAACTGCGGCTTGAGGTCCTGCTCGATGCGCCGCTCGACGCTCTCGATGATGGCGACGGTGTTGGTATTGGGCACTTTGACGATGCCGATACCCACCGTCTGCTTGCCGTTGGCGCGCGCCATCTGGCGGAAGTCGTTCAGCCCGTCCTCGATCTCGGCGATGTCGCGCAGGCGCACCGGCGCGCCGTCCTTGTAGCCGACGATCATCGCCGCCAGGTCGTCGAGCTTGTGAAACTCCAGGTCGATCTTGACCAAGTGCTCGCTCGACTGGCCGGTGATGAAGCCGCCCGAGAACTGGATGTGCTCGTTGCGGAAGCCGTTGGTGATGTCCTGCGCGGCGATGCCGTGCGCCGCCATCCGGCCGGGAAGCAGGTTGACGCGGATGGTGCGATCGCGCCGCCCCCCGATGCGCACCTCTCCCACGCCGTCGACCGTCTCCAGGCGCTTCTTGATCACGTTGATGGCGTACTGGTTGAGCTGCTGCTGCGTGCGATCGCCCTGCAGCGCCATCCAGTAGATCGGCGAGCTGTTGGTCTCGACCTTGGCCACCACCGGCGGGTCCGCGTCCTCGGGCAGCCGGCGCAGCACCTGGTTCACCTTGGCCTGCACTTCCTGGAAGGCGACGTCGACGGACTTGGCCAGGTCGAACGTGATCGCGACCGTGGAGGCGCCGGGCACCGAGGTCGACTGGATGTGCTCGATGCCGGGAACGCTGTTGATGGCGGTCTCGATCTGATTGGTGATCGCCGCGTCGATCACTTCCGGGTTCGCGCCGCGCTGCGCCGTGTAGACCGAGATGACCGGGAATTCGATGTACGGCAGCTTGTCCACGCCGATGCGCTGGTAGGCGATGAGACCGAACAGGATCAGCACCGCGTTCAGCATGAACGCGAAGACGTGCCGGCGGATGGAGAGCTCGGGCAGGTTCATTTCGCCTTGCCTTTCCCGGGTCCTGCCTTGGTGGCTTCGGGCAGGGTCACCGCGGCGCCGTCGCTGAGGAAGCCCGCGCCGTCCGCGGCGATCGTCTCGCCCGCGGCGAGCCCCTTGACGATCTCCTGCCAGCCGTCCTGCTTCAGGCCGGTCTCGACCTGGCGCTGCGCCACGCGCCCTTCGTTCAGCACGTAGACGACCTTGCCGGCCGGGCGCAGCACGACGCTCTGCTCCGGCACCATCAGCGCGTTCTCCTTCACGTCGATCACGACGCGCGCGTTGACGCTGCCGCCGCCGCGGAACGCGCCGTCGTCGGTGTCGAAGCGCACGATGGCGTCGAGCGCGCGGTTGCCCGCGTTCACCGTCGGCTTGATCTCGTCGATGCGCGTCTCGATCAGGCGCCCGGGCGCCGCCGGCGACTCGAGCGCCACCTTGAGACCGGGGCGGATGCGGTTGGCGGCGCTTTCCGGAAACAGGAGATGCGCGCGCAGGCGGCTCATGCCGACGAGCGTGAACAGCGGGTCGCCCACCTTCACGTAGTCCCCGGTCGCCACCACCTGGCTCTCGATCTCGCCGTCGATCGGCGCCACGACGCGCGTCTTGCCGAGGCTGCGCCCGGTCGACTCGGCGCGCACGCGCGCGGCGCTGAGCTGCTCGCGCAGCACGGTGCGCTGCGCGAGCGCCTCGTCGAGCGCGTTCTGCGAGATGAACCCCTGGGAGACGAGCTTCTGCTGGCGCTCGACCACGCGCTCCTGGTTCGCGAGC
>CBDDRQ010000163.1:0-2696 GCA_965233125.1 uncultured bacterium | reverse complement strand
TGTCAGGGGAAGAGTATTCGGACGTGGTGCGCGCCGCGATCGAGCTCGGCGCGATGGGCTTCATCCCCAAGTCCTCGACGCCGGAGGTGCTGATCCAGGCCATGCGCCTGATCGCCGCGGGCGGCGTGTACCTACCGCCGGCGGTCCTGGACAGCCGGCTTCCCGCCTCGCTGCCGCCCAAGGCAGCCGCAGGTGAGACCAAGCTGCCGGGCCTCACCGAGCGGCAGATGGACGTCCTACGCTGCGTGATCCAGGGCAAGCCGAACAAAGTGATCGCGCGCGAGCTCGACATCTCCGAAGGCACGGTGAAGGCGCACCTCTCGGCCGTCATGCACGTCCTCGGCGCCCGCAACCGCACCGAAGCCGTCTACGCCGCCGCGAAGCTCGGCCTGCGCCTGACCTAGGAGAGGTCGATCCAGCGCGGGGACGCCGGCGGCTCGCGGTCGAAGAGGCAGCCGATGCGCCAACCGCCGTTCTCCCGCCAGGCCCGCACCAGCGCGAAGCCGTCTCCAGGCGGCGCGAATTCGGTCGAAATTTCGCACTGGTAGCCGCCGGACGGGAAGGCCTCGCAGCAGGCAAGGTTGTCCTGCGACGAATTGGCGAACGAGAACGGCGAATAGAGCCCGGAGCTGTGGATGGAGTGGAAACGCGTTAGCTCCTTCCCGGCGCCGTCGCGGACGACCGCCGTCGTCGCGAACGAGATGTGCTCGTCGCCCGACAGGAACACGACGTTGCGGATCTCCTTCTCGGCGATGTGTTCCACGATGGCGTGGAAGGAGGCGGGATAGCCGTCCCAGCCGTCGGAGCGCAGCGCACCCGCGCCGCCCGGCTTGTGCACCGCCCTGCGGTGGCGCGGCAGGAAGGAGGCGGGTGACGCGATGAACATCGGCATGCCTTTTCTGTTCTCATGGTTGTCGTCCATCCAGTCCTTGAGCGCCTGAAGCTGCTCCGGGCTCGTGATCTGCGCCTGGGCTACGTTTACCGCGGTCCTCGCCTCGCGCTCGGTCCGGGTGTCGACCATGAAGAAGCGAAAGTCCGCGGCCGTGAAGTCATACCAGAGCCGGTCCGCGGGCAGGCGTGGCGGCTCCGCCATTCGTTGGTACGCCAGGTAATACGCCCGGCCACGCTCGAGGCTCTTCACGCCGCCGCTCGGCGGCTCCCAGTTGTCCTCGATCTCGTGGTCGTCGAGCATCGTATAGAGCGGCAGGCGCCGCAGGACGTGCCGCAGCGGCGTGGTCTGCAGCAGGCGCTCGTAGGGTAGGTCGTATCGATCCGAGAGCGCCGAGGGGTCGAAGAGGCCCGCGGTGGGGTCGATGTAGACCTGGTCGCCGATCAGCAGCAGGCACGCCGGCCGCGAGCCCGCGTCGGGGGCTTCGACGCGCCGGCGCAGACGCTCGTAGGAGCGCCTGGCCACGTCGCCGTCGATGAAGTTCGCCGGGTACTGGCAGCTCGCCACGGCGAAGGTGAGCGTCGCGGGCGCCGGCCGGGCGAGCTCGATCAGGGCCTCCTCCAGGTCCGCAGCTGGCCGCGCGAGCAGCTCGTCGAGCCGCTGCTCGATCTCCTCGGGGATGCGGTCCGGCAGCGCCGTGATGTGCATTACCGCAGTCGCGGAGAGCTTCGGGTCGAAATGCGCGAGCTGTCCCGCCCAGTCGGCGGGAAAGCCGCGCCCGATGTTTATGCCCGCCACCGGGTCGTAAACGGTGGAGGAACGGTCGTAGACCATGACCATCAGCACCCCGGCGCCGCCTTGCTGCCACCAGTCGAGCGGCGCCTCGAAGCGAAAGCGCCCTTGCGCGTCGGGTGCAATGGGAGCGACCCATCCCGTGCCGGCGATGCGGACGAAGCGGTCGCTCCTGCGGCGCACGGGGAGGTACGCCGCGAGCAGCGCCTTGCCGATCAGGGGATCGCAGCAGGCGCCGAGCCGCACGGCGCCAGGCACGAAGCCGCCCTGGATCGGGCCGAGCCAAGGCAGTCGCGCGATATAGCGCGGCAGCGCGGCGACCTGCTTAGGCTGGGCGACGGGCATCGGGACCGAGCTCCATGAAGCGGTAGGCCGCCTCGAACACCTGCGCGGCGTTCTTGCCGATCAGCGAATCCTGATGGCCGAAGTCCTTCATCGGCAGGGTCATGATCTCGAGGTCGGCTTCCTCCTTGAAACGGGACTTGAAGCGCTGCAGCGTGGCGACGTCGGAGAGGCCGTTCTCTTCGCCGTGGATGCTCAACGTGTCGAAGGTCCAGTTCTCCCAGATGTTCCTCGGCTGGACGAACACGTTGCGTCCCTCGCGGTTGGTAATCATCTCGGCGCGAGCAAAGTGGATCGCCTGCGCTACGGTTTCGATGTTCAGCGGCCCGAACAGGTCGTCGATGCAGTCGAGCACCGGGTCGTCGAGCAGCGGCTTGCCATCCTTGCCTGCCAGGCTGAAGTCGCGCCCGTAGAGCGCATCCATGCGGTGGCGGGTGCCCGCAAAAGGCGTGCGGCGCCAGAAGTGCCACGGGCCGGGATTCTCGACCGCGAACTCCTCCTCCGGGTACGGGAGCGTGGCGAGCAACCGATCGGTCAGCTGCTCCGCCAGGCCCGCGTCCGGCGCGACGCGGAAGCGATAGTTCTGCAACGGCAGGAAGTGCCGCAGGTAGCGCATGGCATAGCCGCGGAAAACGTTGGCCGGGCTCATCACCACCACCGGCGCGATCTGCGA
>CBDDRQ010000162.1:0-6570 GCA_965233125.1 uncultured bacterium | reverse complement strand
AACGCGCACCTCGCGATGGCGCGCGCGGCGATCGAGCACCTCGGCGTGCAGAAGATCCTGTGGATTCCGACGGGCACGACGCGCTACCGCGATGCCGCCGTGGCATCGGCGCACGATCGGCTCGCCATGCTGCGCCTCGCCATCGAGGGCGACGAGCGCGCCGAGATCGACCCCCGCGAGCTCTCTCCCGGGGCCTCCGGGTACACGGTGGACACGCTGCATGAGCTACGCCTGGAGAACGGCGATACGCCGCTCTACCTGCTGATGGGCGCCGACCAGTACGCCAAGCTCGGCACTTGGCACCGCCCGGACGAGGTCAGGCGGCTGGCGCGCATTGCCGTGTTCGCCCGTCCGGACTTTCCCATCCGGGACAGCGGGGTGAAGATCGTCCCCCTCGCCCCGCTTCCCCTGTCGGCGAGCGACATCCGCGCGCGCGCCGGGCGCGGCGAGGACCTCTCGGCGCTGGTGCCGCCGGCCGTCGCGAACTACATCGCCACGCACGGGCTCTACCGATAATGGACCTCCGCAAGAAGCAGCGCATGGTGATCGAGGCGCTCGAGGACGTGAAAGGCCGCGACATCGTCATCTACAACACCGCGCGCATGCCCTCGATGTTCGAGCGCGTCGTGATCGCGAGCGGCGACTCCAACCGCCAGGTGCGCTCGCTCGCCGACCGGGTGCAGGAGAAGATCCGCGAAGGCGGCGGGCGCGTCTACGGGGTCGAGGGCGAAGCCGGCGGCGAATGGGTGCTCGTCGACCTCGGCGACGTGGTGGTGCACATCATGCACCCGACGGTGCGCGGCTTCTACAACCTCGAGGAAGTCTGGGGCGGCAAGCCCGTGCGCGTGACCCCCAATGCCGCGCCGAAAGCGAAGCCGAAAGCCAAGGCGAAGGCGAAGGCGAAGAAGCGTGCCGCGCCTGCACGTCGTAGCGCTCGACGCTAGGCTGCCGGCGTGGGCCGAGCAGGCCTGCGCGCAGTACGCGAAGCGTATGCCGCGCGGCTACGAGGTGTCACGCTATCAGCTAAGAAGCAACAGGTTGAAAGGCGCACTGCCGAAGGGCGCGCGCCTCGTGGCGCTCGACGAGCGCGGCCGCGACCTCGACACGCGCGCGTTCAGCCGCTTGCTCTCGCAGGAAACCGCTTTCCTGATCGGCGGCCCCGACGGCCTGGACGAAAGCGTGAAAAAGGAAGCGGCGCTGCTCGTGCGCCTGTCCTCGCTCACGCTGCCGCACGCGCTCGCACAGGTCGTACTGCTCGAGCAGCTGTACCGTGCCGCGACACTGCTCACCGGCCACCCGTACCATCGGGTATAGTTTTTTCATGGTCAGCCCGATCGAGCGCGGCATCTATCTCGCCTCGCGCAGCCCGCGCCGGCGCGAGCTGCTGTCCCAGGTGGGCGTGCGCTACCACCTGCTGCTGTTCCGCTCGCGGCCGGGCGAGGACGCCGAGGTCGACGAGACGCCCCTCGCCGGGGAGGAGCCCGGCGCGTACGTGGAGCGCATGGCGCGCGCCAAGGCCGAGGCGGGCTGGCGCCGGCTCCTGCAGCGCAACCTGCCGCACGCGCCGGTGCTCGCCGCGGACACCACCGTCGCGCTCGAAGGGCGCATCTTCGGCAAGCCCGCGGGGCGCGAGCAGGCCGCGGAGATGCTCGCTTCGCTTTCCGGGCGCACGCACGAGGTGCTGACCGCCGCGGCGCTCAAGAGCGGCGACTGGCTCGAAGTGGTGGTGTCGCGCTCGGAAGTCCGCCTCAAGACGCTCACCGAGGAGGAGATCCGCCTCTACGCCGCCACCGGCGAGGGCGACGACAAGGCCGGCGCCTACGCCATCCAGGGCCGCGCGGCGCGCTTCGTGGTCGAGCTGCGCGGCAGCTATTCGGGGGTCATGGGCCTGCCGCTGTACGAGACGAGCCAGCTCCTCGACAGGCTGCGTGGTGACAGAAGAAATCCTTATTAACGTCACGCCGCAGGAGACGCGCGTCGCGGTGGCCGCGGCCGGCGTGGTGCAGGAGCTGCTCATCGAGCGCGCGGCGAGCCGCGGCCTGGTGGGCAACATCTACATGGGACGCGTCGCGCGCGTGCTGCCGGGCATGCAGTCGGCCTTCATCGAGATCGGCCTGGAGCGCGCCGCCTTCCTGCACGTCGCCGACATCTGGGAGGACAAGAAGGAAGCGAAGCCGATCGAGCGGATCCTCGCCGAGGGCCAGCCGCTGCTGGTGCAGGTGGCGAAGGACCCGATCGGCACGAAAGGCGCGCGCCTGTCCACGCAGATCTCGATCGCCGGGCGGCTGCTCGTCTACCTGCCGCACGATCCCCACATCGGCATCTCGCAGAAGATCGAGGACGAGAGCGGGCGCGCGGCGCTGCGCGAGCGGCTGCGCGAGCTCGCCGGCGCGGAGGAAAAAGGCGGCTTCATCGTGCGCACCCTCGCCGAGAGCGCCGCCGAGGAGGACCTGCGCGCCGACCTCGCCTATCTGCGCAACCTGTGGCAGGTCATCAGGGAAAGGTCTCTTGGCGCGGCACCGCCGCAGCTCGTGTACCAGGACCTGTCGCTCGCGCAGCGGGTGCTGCGCGACATGGTGAGCGCGGACACCAGCCGCGTGGTGGTCGACTCGCGCGAGACCTGGCAGAAGCTCGCCGCCTTCACCGGCCAGTACATGCCCCAGGTGCGCGGGCGCATCGAGCACTACACCGGGGAGCGGCCGCTGTTCGAGCTCTACGACGTCGAAACCGAGATCGAGCGCGCGCTCGCGCGCCGCGTCGAGCTCAAGTCGGGCGGCACGCTGGTCATCGATCAGACCGAGGCGATGACCACCATCGACGTCAACACCGGCGGCTTCGTCGGCAGCCGCAATTTCGACGACACCGTGTTCAAGACCAACCTCGAGGCGGCGCAGGCGATCGCGCGGCAGCTGCGGCTGCGCAACCTCGGCGGCATCATCGTCGTCGACTTCATCGACATGCACAACGACGAGCACCGCGCCGCGGTGCTGGAGGAGTTCGAGCGCGCGCTCGCGCGCGACCGCACGCGCATGACGGTGAGCGGCTTTACCGCCCTGGGCCTGGTCGAGATGACGCGCAAGCGCACGCGCGAGTCGCTCGCGCACGTCCTGTGCGAGCCCTGCCCGACCTGCGCCGGGCGCGGCGCGGTGAAAACGGCGCACACCGTGTGCTACGAGATCCTGCGCGAGATCCTGCGCGAGGCGCGCGCCTTCCCCGCGAAGGAGTTCCGCGTGCTTGCCGCGCAGCCGGTGATCGACCTGTTCCACGAGGAGCACTCGCCCGCCCTCGCCATGCTCTCGGACTTCATCGGCAAGCCGATCTCGATGCACCTCGAGTCGAGCTACACCCAGGAGCAGTTCGACATCGTGCTGATGTGAGCGCCATGAACCAGCCCACCCAGGCCATGCTCGAGGCCATGCTCGAGCTGCAGGAGCGCATGAACCGGAAGATCAATCCCGAGTGGCGCACCGCGGGCTACGAGTTCCTGCGCGCGGTGCTGGTCGAGTCCGTGGAGGCCCTCGAGCACTACGGGTGGAAGTGGTGGAAGCGCCAGGACCCCAACCTCGAGCAGCTGCGCATCGAGCTCATCGACATCTGGCATTTCCTGCTGTCCCACTACCTCGTCCAGGCGCAGGGAAGCGTACCGCAGGCGGGCGAGCGGATCGCCGCGGACTGGCAGGAACCCGCGCGCGTTGCCTTCGACGGCGTCACCTACGACCTGGCGACGCAGGATCGCCGCGGCAAGCTCGAGCTGCTCGCCGGGCTCTCCGTCGCGCGCCGGCCCTGCCTTCCGCTCTTCGCCGCCCTGCTCGAGGACTGCGGCATGGACGCCGAGCGGCTCTATCGCGACTACGTGTCGAAGAACGTGCTCAACCACTTCCGGCAGGACAACGGCTACAAGAGCGGCGAGTACCGCAAGACCTGGGAAGGCCGCGAGGACAACGAGCACATGGCCGAGATCCTGTCGCGCCTCGCCCCTTCGCCGAGCCTCGCCGACGAGCTCTATGGCGAACTGGAACGGACTTACCGAAGAACCCGGAGCGGCATTGTCTAGCGAGATCTGCTTTACGCCGGCCACGCGCCTTGCGCGCCTGCTCCATGCGCGCAAGGTCTCCGCGACCGAGGTCACGCAGGCGTTCATCGCGCAGATCGAGCGCGTCAACCCGAAGGTCAACGCGATCGTCACCTTCCTGCCCGAGCGCGCGCTGAAGCAGGCAAGGGCGCTCGACCGGAAGGGCGCCTTCCGGGGCGCCCTCGCGGGCCTGCCGATCGCCTATAAGGACGTGGTGCCGACCAAAGGAATCCGCACCACCTTCGGCTCGCCGATCTATCGCGACCATGTCCCGACCGAGGACCACCTGACCGTCGAGCGGCTCTCCGCGGCGGGCGCCATCACGATCGGCAAGACCAACACCCCGGAATTCGCCGCCGGCAGCCAGACCTTCAACGCGGTGTTCGGCGCCACGCTCAATCCGTACGACCTCTCGCGGACCTGCGGCGGCTCCTCCGGCGGCGCGGCCGCGGCGGTCGCCTGCGGCATGCTGCCCTTCGCCGACGGCTCGGACCTCGGCGCGTCGCTGCGCAACCCGGGCAACTTCTGCAACGTGGTCGGCTTTCGCCCGACGCCCGGCCGCGTGCCGGCCTGGCCGGCGGCCGACGCCTGGCAGACTCTCACCGTGATCGGGCCGCTCGCGCGCACCGCGGCCGATTGCGCGCTGCTTTTCTCCGCCATGGCCGGGCCCGATCCGCGCGACCCGACCTCCATCCTCGAGCCAGGGGAGGTCTTCGGAAAATCACTGAAGAGAACCTTCAAGCGGACCCGCGTCGCCTGGAGCCGCGACCTGGGCGGGCTGCCGGTCGAGCACGAAGTCAGCCGCGTGCTCGAGCCCGCCCGGCGCGTCCTGTCGGGGCTGGGCTGCGTCGTCGAGGACGCCGAGCCCGATCTCGCGGGCGCCGAGGAGGCCTTCCATGTGCTGCGCGCGGTCGGCTTCGTGCAGAAGTACGGCGCGCTCCTGAAAACGCACCGCGACAAGCTGAAAGCCGACGTCGTCTGGAACATCGAGCAGGGCCTCGCCCTCGACGGCGCGCGCGTCGCGCGCGCGCAGGCGCTGCGCACCGAGGTCTTCCATCGCATGCGCGAGTTCATGCGGCGCTACGATTTCCTGTGCCTGCCGGTGAACCAGGTCCTGCCCTTCCCGGTGACCCAGCCCTACGTCGCCGAGATCAACGGCGAGAAGCTCGGCAACTACCTCGACTGGATGAAGACCTGCTACTTCATCACCGTCACCGGCCACCCGGCGGTCTCGGTGCCCGGGGGGTTCAGCAGCGCCGGCCTGCCGGTGGGCCTGCAGATCGTCGGGCGCTACCGGGACGACTTCGGGGTGCTGCAGCTCGCGCATGCCTTCGAGGCCGAGACGCAATTCTGGAAGCGCCGGCCGCCGGTCGCGGAATAAAGCCCGCCGCCAGACGTATTCCGTTTGTCGACATCAACGAGAGGAGCGCCATGAAGAGGGACCTGGGCAACGACCATCTGAACAGCCTGCTGCCCGACGTGCAGGTGGATCGGCGCGGCTTCATCGCCGCGGCAATCGCCGCCGGCTTCGCGGTCACCGCCGAGCCGCTGCTGGCGCAGGCGATCCGCACGCCGATGGACGGCCTGGTGGGCGGGGATGCGAAGATCGGCGAGGTTCCCGTTTACTACGCGGTGCCCAAGGGCGCCGACAAGCGCCCGGTCGTGATGGTGGTGGCGGAGATCTGGGGCAACCACGAGCACATCAAGGACGTGGTGCGCCGGCTCGCCAAGGCCGGCTACTTCGCGGTCGCGACCGAGCCCTACTCGCGCATCGGCGACCTGGCGAAGATGACCGAGATCAAGGAGGTCATCGCCTCCGCCAACAAGCTCAGCGACACACAGGCCTTCGCCGACCTCGACGCCACGCTCGCCTGGGCCGAGCGCCACCCGCGCGCCAACGCGCGCAAGCTCGGCATCACCGGTTTCTGCCGCGGCGGGCGCATGGTGTGGATGTACACCGCGCACCAGAAGAAGGTCGATGCCGGCGTCGCCTGGTACGGCTCGCTCATGCCCATCCCGCCCGCCATGCCCACCGGCCCGCTCGATGTCACCGACAAGATCGACCGCCCCGTGCTCGGGCTCTACGGCGGCGCCGACCAGGGCATCCCGCTGAACCACGTCGAGCGCATGCGCGCCGGCCTGCAGGCTTTCGGCAACGACAAGAAGTCGCAGATCCACGTCTACGAAGGCATGCCGCACGCCTTCAACGCCGATTACCGGCCGAGCTACCGCAAGGAGGCTGCGGAGGACGGCTGGAAGCGCATGCTCGCCTGGTTCAAGAAGCACGGCGTCGCCTAGAGCGGCGCTGCCGGACCAAAGGCGCCTGCGGGCGCCTTTGTCTTTCATCCTGCTGGATCTGGCGCGCCCGGCGGGATTCGAACCCACGACCCTTGGCTTCGGAGGCCAATACTCTGATCCGCTGAGCTACGGGCGCCTCGGGGAAGAGGGCGTAGATTATCAGCTAAAATTCATGCCTTTACAAAAATCCGACCGCCCAA
>CBDDRQ010000161.1:0-2622 GCA_965233125.1 uncultured bacterium | reverse complement strand
GGTTCCGGGGTTCGTAAACGACCACAGCGCGCCGACCGAGAAGCCGCCCATGACCGGGCTCGAGTACTTGATCGAGTTGCTCGCGCGCGAGGGCACGAACCCGGCCCAGGTGAACGCCGAGGCGTACGTGCCGTAGCCCGCCGCCGAGCCGACGGCGAAGGTGTGGAACGTGTGCGTGTACTGGCGGCCGAGCGTGAGCTCACCCCACGCCTTGCTGCCCAAGCCGAGGGTCGTCAGGCGGTGCGTCATGCCGCTGGGCGACGTGGCGCCGCTGTCGGCCACGATCTCGAACTCGATCTGGTACATGGCATAGGTGCCGGCGGCCAGATCCTCGCTGCCGCGCACGCCCAGGCGCGAGCCGCTGTGCATGCCCGAGTTGATGAAGTTCTTGTTCACGTCGCCGTCGGCGTGCTTCGAATTCGAATAGCCGAGGTCGACGATGCCGTACAACGTTTGTGCGAACGCGGCAGGCGAGGCCAGCGCCCCCACGACCGCTGCTGCTAGAAGCTTCTTCTTCATTGAATACTCCCCCAGGGTTAGTGGTTGGTTAACCTCTCAACGCGAGAAGTCAGCGCAGATTCTCCCAAGGGGCACTGCAGCAGAGCAACGCAAATGACGGAATTACAGGGGTTCAGGGCCTGGTCTGTTGTGTTGGCGCTACAGAGTTGTTCTTCAAGAATGTCAAGGGGTTACGCGAAAATCGAAGAGTTTGGCTAAGGCTTCGCCGGGGTCGGGGGCGCGCATGAAGGCCTCCCCGACCAGAAAAGCCCGGACCCCTCCATCCCGCAGTGTGGCCACGTCGGCGCGCGAAAGGATGCCGCTCTCGGCGATCAGCAGTCGGTCCTTCGGCACATGCGCCGCGAGCTCGAGCGTGGTCTCGAGGCGGGTTTCGAAGGTCTTCAGGTTTCGGTTGTTGACGCCGATCAGCGGCGTCTTGAGGCGCAGCGCCAGGTCGAGTTCAGCCCGGTCATGCACTTCGACCAAAACTGCCATGCGCAGCGTCTCGGCGATCGACTCCAGCTCGGCCATCTGCGGGGCGGACAGGCAGGCTGCGATAAGCAGGATGCAGTCCGCGCCCATCGAGCGCGACTCGAGCACCTGGTAAGGATCGATGATGAAGTCCTTGCGCAGCGCCGGCAGCCTGCACGCGCCGCGCGCCGCGCGCAGGTGCTCGGGCGAGCCCTGGAAGAACTGCACGTCGGTAAGCACCGACATGCACGCCGCCCCGCCCTGCTCGTAGCTTCGCGCGATCGCGGCGGGATCGAAGTCCGCGCGCAGCAGGCCCTTGGACGGGCTGGCGCGCTTGATCTCGGCGATCACCGCCGGGTTCCTTGCCCGCAGGGCGCCGATGAAGTCGCGAGGTGGTGGCGCCTGGCGAGCCAAGTCTTCCAGTTGGTTTTGAGAACAACCTCTCCTTGCCGCAGCGACTTCTGCGCGCTTCACCTCCAGGATGCGATCGAGGATGGTCACGCCTTCTTGAGCTTCTGCGTAAAGGCGACGAACTCCTCCAGCTTCTGCTTGGCGACGCCGCTCTTGATCGCCTGACTGGCGCGCTCGATGCCTGCCTTGAAGGTCTTCGCCAGTCCGGCGACGTAGATCGCGGCGCCGGCGTTGAGGGCGACGATGTTGTGCGCGGGGCCGGGCTGGTTTTCGAGGACCGCCTGGATCATCGCCCTGGACTCCTCGACGGTCGTGACCTGGATCGCACGCCGGTCATACAGTTCCAGGCCGACGTGCGAGGGATGGAAGTTGTATTCGTTGATCTCTCCCTTCACCAGCTCGCCGATCAGCGTCTCGCCCGAGATCGAGATCTCGTCCAGCCCGTCCAGGCCGTAGACCACCATCACGTGCTTCGAGCCCAGGCGCTGCAGCACCCGCACCTGGATGCCGACGAGGTCGGGATGGAACACGCCCATGACCTGGTTCTTGGCGCCGGCGGGGTTGGTCAGCGGGCCGAGGATGTTGAAGATCGTGCGCACGCCGAGCTCCTTGCGTACCGGGGCGGCGTACTTCATGGCGGCATGGTGGGCGGGCGCGAACATGAAGCCGATGCCGAGCTTCTCGAGCGCCTGGCCGGTCTGCGCGGGCGTCAGGCCGATGTTCGCCCCGAGCGCCTCCAGCACCTCGGCGCTCCCCGAGGACGAGGAGACCGAGCGGCCCATGTGCTTGGCCACCTTCGCCCCCGCCGCCGCGGCCACGAAAGCCGCGCAGGTGGAAACGTTGAAGGTATGGGCGCCATCGCCGCCGGTGCCGCAGGTATCGACGAGATGCCGGTCGTCGCTCACCTCGACCGGCGTCGCCAGCTCGCGCATCACCTGCGCTGCCGCCGCGATCTCGCCGATCGTCTCCTTCTTGACGCGCAGCCCGACGATGAACCCGGCGATCTGCGCCGGGCTGAGCTCACCCCTCATGATCTGGCGCATGATGTGCAGCATCTCGTCGTGGAACACCTCGCGGTGCTCGACGGTGCGCTGGATCGCTTCCGCCACGGTGATCTGTTTCATGGTCTTCCCCCTGCGATGAAATTCTGCAGCATTTTGTGGCCGTGCTCGGTGAGCAAGGCCTCCGGATGGAACTGCACCCCCTCGACGCTCAGGCGGCGATGCCGCAGCCCCATGATCT
>CBDDRQ010000160.1:0-4052 GCA_965233125.1 uncultured bacterium | reverse complement strand
GCAGAGCCAGCCGAAAGCGGCCAAGGCGTGCACGGCGAACACGGCCGAGTACTGCAAGCGCTACCGCACCATGGAAGGCTTCCTCAAGGCGAAGGGCGACGAGACCGGCGCGCGCATGTGCGGCGTCTCGCGCCAGCAGGTTGCCGCCTCGCACTGCCCGCGCGCGCAGAAGACCGAGAACCTCGCCTACCTCGGGCGCTACTGCCTCGCCGAGGCGAAGCCCATCGCCGAGCAGCATTGCGTCGGGCGCTCCTACACTTCCGCGGCGGGCGGCAAGTACGGCGACTTCTGCACCGCCTATCTCGCGCAGGCGGGCATCGAGCAGCCCGCGGCCGCGGCGCAGCCCGAGGCGAAGAAGGACGCCAAGTCCAAGGTCACCGAAGGCGTCTCGCAGGGCATCAACAAGCTCAAAGGCCTATTCGGCCGCTAGCCTTTTTCGCTGCCTTCCTCACGGCCTGCATCGTGCAGGCCGCGGAGGACCGCTATCCGCGCGCCGCGCAGGCCTACCTCGTCAAGCGCGGCGACCAGGTGCTCTGGGCGGGAAATGCCGGGCGGCGCCTGCCGCCGGCAAGCCTCGCCAAGCTGATGACCGCGCTGCTCGTCCTCGAGCGCGGCCGCCTCGACGAGACGGTCGCGGTGAGCGCCGCCGCCGCGCGCGCGAGCGGCACACGCATGGGGCTGCGCGCCGGCGAGAAATTCACCGCCCGCGACCTCCTCGCCGCCACGGTGGTGCGCTCGGCGAACGACGCCTGCCGCGCGCTCGCCGACCACGTCGCCGCGGACTTCGTCGCGCTCATGAACGCGCGCGCCGCGGCGCTCGGGCTCGCCGACACGCGCTACGCCGACCCCTGCGGCCATGACCGCGAGGGCCAGTACACGAGCGCCGCGGACCTGGCGCGGCTCGCCGGGACGGTCACCGCCCACGCCGAGTACCTGCGCCTCGCCCGCCTGCCGCGCGTGCGCGTCGCCAGCGCCGCGGGGCGCAGGTTCACCCTCGCCGGCACCAACGCGCTCATCGGCCGCTACGAGGGCGCGATCGGCCTGAAGACCGGCTACACCGAGGGCGCCGGGCACTGCCTGGTCGCCCTCGCCGAGCGGGACGGCGTGCGCGTGCTGGTGGTGATGCTGAACTCGCCCAACCGCTGGTGGAACGCGGTGGGGCTGCTCGATCGCGCCTTTCAGGCGGCGCCGTGAGGCGCGCCGCCCTCGTCGCTGCCGCAGCCCTCGCCGCGTACTTGCCGTCCTTCGGCGGCGCCTTCCAGTTCGACGACTACAACGTCATCGTCCACTACCCCACCGTGCACTCGTGGGAGCTGCTCTCCGAGCGCGCCGGCGCCGGCGTGCGCGCGCTGCTGAAGGCGAGCTACACCCTCAACTGGACCCTCGGCGGCGGCTCGACCTTCGGCTTCCACCTCGTCAACGTCGCGCTGCATTCGCTCAACGCAGTGCTCTTGTTTTTCATCGGCAGAAGAATATTTCCCGATCATGAGAACGCTTCGCTCATCGCAGCGCTGCTCTTTGCGCTGCACCCGGCGCAGACCGAGGCCGTGACCTACATCAGCGGCCGCTCCGTTTCGCTGATGGCCACGCTCTACCTCGCTTCGATGCTTTTGTATCTCAGGGGGTCTTTCTATTCGGTCATCCCCTTCATCCTCGCCCTCGGCGTCAAGGAGACCGCGGTCACGCTTCCCGCCGCGCTGCTCCTTATCGAGCTGGTGCGTCCCGGGCGCGCGTCCTGGCGCCTGCAGCTTCCGCACTGGCTCGTGCTCGCCGCCGGGGGCCTGGTGATCCTGCTCGTGCCGCGCTACTTCGACCTCGTCGCCTACGGCTTCTCCCAGCGCGGACCGATCGACAACCTCCTCACCCAGGTCGGCGGCATCTCCTACCTGCTCGCGCGCCTTGTCACCCTGCAGGGCTACAACGTCGATCCGGGGTTGGCGGCCTTTCAAGGCTTCACCGCCGTGTTCTTCGCCCAGGCCGCACTCATCCTGGGACTGCTCGCCCTCGGCCTTTCCACCCTGCGCACCCGGCCCTGGCTCGCCTTCGGCATCCTCTGGTTCTTCCTGCAGCTCTCGCCCACCAACTCCATCGTGCCGCGCCTGGATGTCGCCAACGACCGCCAGCTCTACCTCGCCTGCTGGGGACTGTTTTTCGCTCTCACGGTCCAAATCTCGGGTTTCAATCTGAATTCGAAAATTCCCGTGGCCCTCACCGCCGCCGCCGCGATTGCCTTCGCCGCCGCGAGCATCTCTCGTCAGCTCGACTACCGGGATGAAATCAGGCTCTGGGAAGCGAGCGTGCGGGAGAACTCCGCCAACCCGCGCGCGCGCAACAACCTCGGGTACGCCTACTACCTCGCCGGCAGGAAGGCCGAGGCGCGCACCGAGATCGAGCTCGCCGCGCGCCTGGACCCTGCCTACCAGAAGCCGCGCGCCAACCTGCTGCTCCTCGACTGGCGCTAGTGGCCGGGTGGTTCCCGATCGGGAACCATTTCGCCCTTTACGGGCCTTTCACCATGGCCGGTGTTACGCGAGATGCTTCTTGAAGTGCGCGATGGTGCGGTCCCACGCGAGCTTCGCCGCCGCCTCGTTGTAGCGCGGCGTGGAGTTGTTGTGGAAGCCGTGCTGCGTGCCGGGATAGACCTGGACCTCGTAGCGCACGCCGGCCTTCTTCAGCGCCTCCTCGAAGCCCGGGTACATCGCGTTGATGCGCTCGTCGTTCTCCGCCAGGTGCGCGAGGATCGGCGCCTTGATGTTCGGCACCGACTCGCTCGCGGCGGCCGCGCCGTAGAACGGCGCCGCCGCCTGCAGGTCCGCGCCCATCGCCGCCGCGAGGAAATTCGTCGTGCCGCCGCCCCAGCAGAACCCGGTCGCGCCGAGCTTCTTGTTCGAGATCGGCAGCTTCTTCACCCACCACGCGCCGTTCAGCATGTCCGCGCGCAGCTTCGCCTGGTCGAGCTTCGACTGCATCGCGCGCCCGTCGTCGTCGTTGCCCGGATACCCGCCCAGCGGCGAAAGCCCGTCGGGCGCGAGCGCGAGGAACCCCGCCACCGCGGCGCGCCGCGCCACGTCCTCGACGTACGGATTCAGCCCGCGGTTCTCGTGGATCACGATCACCGCCGGGAACGGCCCCTGCCCCGCCGGCACCGCCAGGTAGCCGCGGATCGTCTCCGCGTTCCCGCCCGGTGACGGATAGCTCACGTACTGCGCCTTGATCCTCGGGTCGGTGAACGAGATGGTCTGCGCCCGCGCGTAGTTCGGCATCAGGCCATAAGCCATCGCCAGGCCGGCCGCTCCTAGCGCGCCCGCCCTCGCCAGGAATTCGCGGCGGTCGATGCGGCCGTGGCAATACTCGTCGTACAGGCTGAACACCTGCCGGTCGATCTGCGTTTGCGTGACAACCATTTCCCTCTCTCCTCGTCAGTCGGTACAGCGGTAAACAGAGCGTAGCGCCGAAGTCTTCCATGGTGTCGGATCCCGGCGACAGGGGCGCGGCGCAGGCGGACATGCGAAAATCGGCATTGCCTACGCAGAAAGAAGGTCGTTGAAGCTTTTCCAATCCAGCATCCGCGGGACGGCGAGTCCCGGCCCGGGTTCGCCTCCGGCGGGCCTGCTCGCCTTTTACTGGCATTTCGTCAGGCAGACGAAAGGCTGGTACGCGGCCATGTTCGGCGCGAGCCTGGGGGTGGCGCTCCTCGATACGGTGATTCCGCTGTTCATCGGGCGCCTCGTGTCGCTGATGGAGGCCACCGACCGAAAGGCAGCGCTGGCGGAGCAGTGGCCGCTGCTCGCGGGGATGGTGGTGCTGGTGCTGGTGGTGCGCCCGGCGGTGATGCTGATGGACATCGCCATCCGGCACAACGCGCTCATTCCCGGGGTCACGAACCTCATCCGCTGGCAGAGCCACTGGCACGTGATCCGGCAGAGCTGGCCGTTCTTCCAGAACGACTTCGCCGGGCGCATCGCCAACCGGGTGATGCAGACCGCGCACGCGCTGCGCGAGAGCGTGATGTCGAGCATCCGCTCGGTCTGGTACATCGGCTCGTTCGGGGT
>CBDDRQ010000159.1:0-13285 GCA_965233125.1 uncultured bacterium | reverse complement strand
GGCGAGGTGCCGCCGGTGCCGATCCACTTGCTGCCGCCCTGGTGGCGCCCCTTTTGCTCCTCCAGGCGCTGGCGCAGCGTCTCCATGAGCTTTTCCCAGCCGCCGAGCGCCTGGATCTGCTTCTTTTCCTCTTCCGAGAGCGTCAGCTCGACCTGCTTGAGCAGCCACTCGAGCGGGATCTGCGCCTCGATGCCCGGGATGGTCTCGACGCCGTGCCAGAACTCGCCGAAGGCGCGGTCGAACTTGTCGAAGTTCGCCTCGTCCTTCACCAGCGCGGCGCGCGAGAGGTAGTAGAAGTCGTCCACCGAGGGCCCGATCACGCCCTTGTCCATCGCCTCGAGGAGGGTCAGGTACTCCTTGATCGAGACCGGCAGCTTGTGGGACTTCAGCTTGAGGAAGAAGTCGATCAGCACCCGGCAATGATACTAGTGGCGGGGACCTTTCCTGCCCCCGTCACTGGAGTCCGGGGTCGGGCGCTTCGGGCTGCGGGTGGCCGTGGCCTCGAGGAGCAGGCCGACCGTCTGGGTGAAGACGGGGAGGGGGATCTCCTCCTCGCCGGAGAGCATGCGCTCGATGCTGCCGGTGGAGAGGTTGAGAGCGTCGCCGAGCGCGTCCAGCCCGTTGCAGAGCTGGACGGCCCGCCGAAGCGCCATCATGGGCACTTCGGAGTTCTTCAAGCGAAAGCCGGGCTTAGAGCGGCTTGATGTTCGACGCGGCCGGGCCCTTGGGACCCTGCACGACGTCGAAGCTGACCTTCTGCGCTTCCTTCAGGGACTTGAAGCCGCTGCCCTGGATGCTGCTGTGGTGGGCGAAGAGGTCCTTGCCGCCGTCATCGGGGGTGATGAAGCCGAAGCCCTTCGCGTCGTTGAACCACTTGACGGTACCTGTAGCCATGTGCTGTTCCAATCCTTGAGTCAGTGCGGGACGAATCCGGGTCTCGCTTGCGGGCACGACGATCAAGGGAGGGAACTTACTGCCGTTCACTACTCACTACTTGAGATCCTGCGCGCGCACTGTAACACAATGGCGGCGATGAGCGCGGCGTTGCAGGTCCTCAACGAGGTGTTCGGCTACCCGGCGTTCCGCGGCCAGCAGGCCGAGGTGATCGCGCACGTGGCGGGCGGCGGGGACGCGCTGGTCTTGATGCCCACGGGCAGCGGCAAGTCCCTGTGCTACCAGGTGCCGGCGCTGCTGCGCGAGGGGGTGGCGCTGGTCGTCTCGCCGCTCATCGCGCTGATGCAGGACCAGGTCGCGGCGCTGGCGGAGCTCGGGGTGCGGGCCGCGTTCCTCAACTCGACGCTGAGCGGCGCGCAGGCGGCCGAGGTCGAGGGACGCGTGCGCCGCGGCGAGCTCGACCTGCTCTACGTCGCGCCCGAGCGCCTGATGACCGAGCGCTGCCTGGAGCTCCTCGCGCAGAGCCGCCTCGCGCTCGTCGCCATCGACGAGGCCCACTGCGTGTCGCAGTGGGGCCACGATTTCCGCCCGGAGTACCTGCAGCTCTCGCTGCTGAAGGGCCGCTTTCCCGGCGTGCCGCGCGTCGCGCTCACCGCGACCGCCGACGCGCAGACGCGCGCCGAGATCCTCGAGCGGCTCGAGCTCGCCGAGGCGCGCGTGTTCGTCTCGAGCTTCGACCGGCCGAACATCCGCTACCGCATCGTCGAGAAGGACGACGCGCGCCGGCAGGTGCTCGACTTCATCCGCGCCGAGCATGCCGGGGAGGCGGGCATCGTCTACTGCCTGTCACGGCGGAAGGTCGACGAGGTTGCCGCATTTCTCTCCTCTCAGGGAATGACAGTCCTTCCTTATCACGCCGGCATGGACGGCGAGGCGCGCCGGCGCCACCAGGAGCGCTTCCAGCGCGAGGAGGGCGTGGTCATGGCCGCCACCATCGCCTTCGGCATGGGCATCGACAAGCCCGACGTGCGCTTCGTGGCGCACCTCGACCTGCCGAAGAGTGTCGAGGGCTACTACCAGGAAACCGGCCGCGCCGGCCGGGACGGCCTGCCGGCGGACGCATGGATGGCCTACGGGCTGCAGGACGTGGTGCAGCTGCGCCGCATGATCGACGAATCCGAGGCGGGCGAGGCGCACAAGCGCATCCAGGCGGCGAAGCTCGACGCCATGCTCGGCCTCTGCGAGACCGCCGAATGCCGGCGCATGCGGCTGCTCGGCTACTTCGGCGAAGCCTCCGGGCCCTGCGGCAACTGCGACACCTGCCTCGACCCGCCCGCCACCTTCGACGGCACCGAGGCGGCGCAGCAGCTCCTCTCGTGCGTGTACCGCACCGGCCAGCGCTTCGGCGCCCTGCACGTGATCGACGTGCTGCGCGGGGAGGCGACCGCCAAGGTGACGAGCCGCGGGCACGAGCGGCTTTCCACCTTCGGCATCGGCGCCGCGCGCAGCGGGCGCGAGTGGCGCGCCATCGCCCGCCAGTGCATCGCCCTCGGCCTGCTCCAGGTCGACCACGACGCTTACGGCGCGCTCAGGCTCGCCGCCGGGAGCCGCGCGGTGCTGAAAGGCGAGCAGCGCGTGGCGCTGCGGGAGTGGCGCGAGGCGAAGAGAAGCTCCCGTACACGAAAAGCATTTCCAGAAGGACTGTCCGGAGAAACGCAAGCCCTGTTCGAGAAGCTGCGCGCCTGGCGTGGCGAGGCGGCGCGCAGCCACGGCGTGCCGGCCTACGTCATCTTCCACGACGCCACCCTGGCCGAGATCGCCCGCGCGCGGCCCGCATCGCTCGACGCCCTGCGCGGCATCAGCGGCGTCGGCGCGAGGAAGCTCGAAGCCTACGGCGCGGACATCCTCGGACTGGTGCAGCGAACCTAGTATAGTCAGCCCCTTCCAAAAAGGAGGCACATGAAAATCCGCATCGGGCTGCTGGTCGCTTCGCTGTTCTGCTTCACTCCGGCTCACGCCCAGACTTCGTACCCGACCAAACCCATCCGCGTCATGATCGGCTCGGGGGCCGGCGGCCTCGCCGACGTGACCACGCGCCTGGTCGGCCAGAAGCTCGGCGAGCGCCTCGGCCAGCCGGTGGTGGTCGAGAACCGGCCCAGCGCGGGCGGCATCCTCGCCACGCAGGCGGTCGCCACCGCGGCGCCCGACGGCCACACGCTGATGATCATGGTGACGGGCAACGCGGCGTCGAAGTCGCTGCTGAAATCGCTGCCCTACGACCTGGAGAAGGACTTCGCGCCGATCACCAGCGTCGCGTTCTTCGACCTGCTGGTGCTGGTGAAGGGCGACGGTCCGCTGAAGAGCATCGCCGAGGTGGTGGCGCTCGCGAAAACGAAGCCCGGCGGCCTGAACGTCGCCACCACGAGCACGGGCAGCATCCAGAACCTCACTGGCCACCTCCTGGTCTCGGCGACCGGGATGAAGGCGAACATCATCACCTACAAGACCTCGGGCGACATGCTGGGCAGCGTGCTGCGCGGCGACACCGACTTCGCCATCGACGCGTACACCAGCCTGAAGGCGGCGATCACGAGCAAGCAGCTGCGCCCGGTGGTGTCGACCGGGCCGGCGCGCTCGCAGCTCCTTGCCGGCGTGCCGACGATGAAGGAATCGGGCTACGCGGACTTCGAGATGACGGGCTGGAACTCGCTCTTCGCCACGGCCGGGACGCCGCCTGCGACGATCGCGCTGCTCAACCGGCACGTGCGCGAGATCCTCGCGCTGCCCGACGTGCAGAAGCGCTTCCTCGACCTGGGCGTCGAGGCGAAGGCGAGCACGCCGGAGGAGATGGGCCGGCTGTTCAAGTCGACCATCGACAAGTTCGCCGACGCGGTGCAGCGAGCGGGCATCCAGAAGCAGTGAACGTCGCCATCGTCGCGCCCGGGGAGATGGGCAGCGCCATCGGGCGCGCGCTCGCCGGGCAGGGCGTGCGCATCTCGACCTCGCTCGCCGGGCGCGGGCCGGCGAGCGCCGAGCGGGCGCGACAGGCGGGATTCTCGGTCGCGGCGGATGACGTCGAGCTCGTCTCGCAAGCCGACTTCGTGCTCTCGGTGGTGCCGCCGGGGGCCGCCGTGGCGCTGGCCGAGCGGCTCGCGCCGGCGCTGGCGAAGTCCCGGGCGATCTATGTCGACTGCAACGCCGTCGCGCCGCAGACGGTGCGGCGCATCGCCGCCCTGATCGAGCCCACCGGCCGTCCGTTCGTCGACGCCGCGCTCTTCGGCGGCCCGACCTCCGGCAAGCCGGGGGTGGTCATGTACTGCTCCGGCGAAGAAGCCTCCGCGCTGCAGCGGTTGAAAGGCGTGGACGTGAAAGTCATGGCGGGCCCGGCCGGCGCGGCGTCGGCGTTCAAGCTGTCCTTTGCCGGCCTGAACAAGGGGTTCACCGCCATCGGCGCGTTGATGGCGCTCGCGGCGATGCGCAACGGCGCCCAGGCCGAGCTCGTCGGGCAGCTCGCCGACTCGCAGCCGGCGATCCTCGAGTACATCCGCCGCTTCGTGCCGGCGATGTTCCCCAAGGCCTACCGCTGGGAGCCGGAGATGCAGGAGATCGCCGCCTTCCTCGAGGACGACGAAGCGGCGCGCGACCTGTTCAGGGCGATGGCGCAGCTCTACCGGCGTTTCGCCGCCGGCGGCGAGGAGCTCGCGGCGCTCGAGAGGTTCTGCCGCGGCCGATGAGGATCACCGGGCTGCGCACCGCGGTGGTCGAGATCCCGTTCGACCGGCCCATCGACATCGGCCGCGCGATCCTGCGCTCGAACGGCTGCGTGCTGGTCTTCCTCGAGAGCGACCAGGGCGTCACCGGCGAGGGGCTCGCTTGCAGCCTCAACGCGGAAGGCCTCCCCGCCCTGGACGAGGCAGTGCGCGAGCTCGCCCCGCTGATCGTCGGGCGCGATCCGCATGCCGCCGGCCGCTTCCCCATGCAATGGGAAAGCAGCAAGGCGGTCCACGCGGCCGCTGCCGTGGAGAACGCCCTGTACGACCTGCGGGCGAAGCTGCTCGGCCTCAATGTCTCGCGCATGCTCGGCGCCTGCCGCAGCTCGATCCCCGCCTACCACAGCGGCGAGCTCTGGGTATCGCTCGGCATCGATGAGCTGCAGCGCTCCGCCGAGGCGCACGTCGCCAGGGGCTTCCGGGCGATGAAGATGCGCCTCAAGGGCATTCCGCAGGAAGACGTTCCCCGCGTGAGAGCGGTCCGCGAGGCGATCGGCCCGGAGCTCACGCTGATGGCCGACCTCAACCAGCGGCTGGCGGCGCCGGCGGAGGCGATCCGCCTGGGCCGCGCGCTGGAGCCGTTCAACCTGGGCTGGCTCGAGGAGCCGGTCGCGGCGCACGACCACGAGGGCGAGGCCGAGGTGGCCGCGGCGCTCGCCACGCCCATCGCGAGCGGCGAGTCGGTCTACGGCAGCCGCGCCATGCTCGGGATGCTGCGCCTGCGCTCGGCCGACGTGCTCATGCCCGACCTGCAGCGCATGGGCGGGCCGGGCGGATTCCTCCAGGCCGCGGCGCTCGCCGAGGCGCACGACGTGCCCGTTTCCGGGCATCTTTTCCCCGAGATGAGCCTCGCGCTGCTCGCCGCCATTCCGAACGCGCGGTGCCTGGAGTACATGCCCTGGGCGAGCCCGGTGTATGCCGAGCAGGTGGAGCTCGACGCGCAGGGAAACGCCGTCGTTCCCGAGCGTCCGGGCTGGGGCTTCAGCTTCGATGCGAAGGCCGTCAAGGCGTTCGGAATAAAGTAGCGGCGCCGATGGTCGACACGCACTTTCACGTCTATACGCGCGACATGCCGCTCGCCGCGACCGCCTGGCACAAGCCGACCGAGGACGCGACCATCGAACGCCTGATCGGCACGCTCGATGCGCACGGCGTGACGCACGGCGTGCTCGCGCCCGCGAGCCTGTACGGCGACTACAACGAGTACACGCGCGAAGCGCTCAGGCGACACCCCGGGCGCCTGCGTGCCTCGGCGATCGTGCAGCCCGACGCGGACGCCGGCCTGCTGCGCGGCCTGCGCGAGGACGGCTTCATCGGCATCCGCTTCCAGTTCCGCGACCGAGCGGCACCTCCAGATCTTCAATCGCTGGTTTATCAAGAATTACTCAAGCAAGTCGCCGATCTGGGCTGGATCGTGCACCTGCACGACCACGGGGCGCGCCTTGCGCCCGCCATCGCCGCGATCGAGCCTTTCGGCGTGAGGCTGGTGGTCGAGCATTTCGGCCGGCCGACGAAGGAGCTCGGCGTGGACTGCCCCGGCTTCCGCGCCGTGCTCGCGGCGCTCGAGCGGGGCAGGACCTGGGTAAAGCTTTCGGCAGGATTCCGCCTGGAGCCGCCGGATGCGCCCTCACGCTATGCAAGAAAACTTCTCGAGGTGGCCGGCGCCGAGCGGCTGATGTGGGGCAGCGACTGGCCCTTCGCGGCGTTCGAGGACAAGGTGAAGTACGCGGATACCATCGCCGATCTGGAGCGATGGGTTCCGGATCCCTCCACGAGAAAGAGAATCTGCGCGGAGACCCCGCTCGCGCTCTACTTCAGCTGAACCCGTAGAAGCGCGCCGGATTGTCGACGAGCAGCGCCTGCCGTTGCGCGCCGGCGGGCGCGATCTGCTCCAGCACGTCGACCAGCTCGCCGTCGTCCGGGATCGCCCCGCTATGGTTCGGGTGCGGCCAGTCGGTGCCCCACAGCACCCGGTCGCCGAACGCCTCGACCAGCTTGCGCGCGAACGGCACCGCGTCCGCGTAAGGCGGGCCCTGGCGCGTCGCGCGCTCGACGCCGCTGACTTTCACCCAGATGTTGGGGTTCTCGAGAAGCTGCTCCAGGTGGAAAAAAGGCTTCTGTCGAAGACCTTGCGAGGCATCGATCCTTGCCATGTGATCGATGACCACCGGCACCGGCGAGCGCCTGAGCGCGGCGGACATCCCCTCGAGCAGGTCGGCTTCGAGGTGGATCTGCAGGTGCCAGCCGATTTCCGCCAGTCGCTGCGCGAAGCGCAGCACCTCCTCGATCGGCGCGCCCTGGCCGAGGTGGCGCATGTACTGGAAGCGCGCGCCGCGGAAGCCTTGCGAATGTAATGTGGAAAGAAGGGAGCTGTGTGCGTCGGGAGGGACGAGGGCGATCCCCCGATACTCCTTCTTTTCCTTCATGAGATCCGCGGCCGCCGAGTTGTCGTAGCCGTGCACGGCGGACTGCACCACGACGCCGCGCTCGATGCCGAGGTGGCGGTGCAGCGCGAAGAGCTTCTCCTTCGGCGCGTCGGCGGGAGTGAAGCGGCGCTCCGCGGCGAAGGGAAACCGCGCCTGCGGGCCGAAGACGTGGAAGTGCGTGTCGCAGGCGCCGGGGGGGAGGGCGAGGCGGGGCTTGCGCGGCGAGGAATGGAAAGAGGGCGCGGCCGGCACGGCGCTCAGCGCTGCTCGGGCGGATCCTGCGCGCGGCAGGGCCCCAGCACCATCATGAGGACCACCGCGCGGCGCAGGTCGCTCCTGTCCCTGAGGAGCGCGCGCACCGGGTGCGCGCGCCGCGGCGGCGCCGGGGCGATGAGCGACGCGGCGACGGGAGGCGGCGCGGCTGCCGGCGCCGGTGGCGGCACGCGCCCCCAGACGTCCTCGAGCGGTTCGTCTGTCGCGGGAGAGGGCGGCTCGTCGGCCGGTGCCTCCGCCTGCTTCCGCCTGCGCGCCATCTGCGTCAGGACATTGAACAGCACGAAGCCGAGGAACACCAGGACGTAGATGATCTCGACCGGAAAGCGGTCCATGGCGCTACGGCTTGCGCGGGGTCGAGGGCTCGTCGCCGCTCGCGATGGCGCCGCGCATCTCGGTGTCGGCCTGCACGTTCTTCATCTTGTAGTAGTCCATGATGCCGAGGTTGCCGCTGCGGAAGGCCTCCGCCATGGCGCGCGGCACCTCGGCCTCGGCCTCGACCACGCGCGCGCGCATCTCCTGCTCGAGCGCCACCGCCATGGCGCGGCGCTCCTCGGCCTTGGCCTGGGCGATCTGCTTGTCGGCGTTCGCCTGGTCGATCTGCAGCTTGGCGCCGATGTTCTCGCCCACGTCCACGTCGGCGATGTCGATCGAGAGGATCTCGTAGGCGGTGCCCGCGTCCAGTCCCTTGGAGAGGATGTGCTTGGAGATGTGGTCGGGGTTCTCGAGCACGCTCTTGTGGTTCACCGCCGAGCCGATGGTGCTCACCATGCCCTCGCCGACGCGCGCGATGATGGTTTCCTCGCCCGCGCCGCCCACCAGGCGGTCGATGTTGGTGCGCACCGTGACGCGCGAGACGACGATGAGCTGGATGCCGTCCTTCGCCACCGCGGCGATCTTCGGCGTCTCGATCACCTTGGGCAGCACCGACATCTGCACCGCCTCGAGCACGTTGCGCCCGGCGAGGTCGATGGCCGCGGCGCGCTTGAACGGCAGCGGGATGTTCGCCTTGTCGGCCGAGATCATCGCGTTCACCACCCGCACCACGTTGCCGCCGGCGAGGAAGTGCGCCTCGAGGTCGTTCACCGAGAGCTCGAGGCCCGCCTTCACCGCGCTGATGCGCGCGGTGATCACGGTGTTGGGCGGGATGCGGCGCAGCCGCATGCCGACCAGGGTGAACAGGCCCACGTACGCGCCCGAGGCCCAGGCCGCGATCCACAGCGGGATCGGCACCAGGTACAGCAGCAGGAAGATCGCGACGACGACGACGATGAGGATGCCGAACACGCCGGTAATGCCCGTCTCTATTCCACCCATGACTTCTCCTTAGTGATCGGTTGCCCGGCGCACCACGATGCGGTTGCCGTCCACGCGCATGACTTCGATCTCGGTGCCCGCCTCGATCAGCTCGCCCTCGGACACGACGTCGACGCGCTCGCCCCCGATCTCGGCGATTCCCGCGGGTCGCAGCGGCGAGCTCGCGCGCCCGCGCTTGCCGAGCCAGCGCAGGTCTCCCTCGGGCTCGCTGGCGAGGCCGGTGTCCAGGATGAGCTGCCGCCCGAAGCGCGTGCGCGGCATGTAGCGCAGCATCGCGAAGCTCGCGCCGAGCGCGACCAGCAGCGCGAGCACGATGCGTGAGGCGGCGAACAGGAAGAATTCCGGCGTGGCGCCGGAGCCGACCACGCTCATCACGAGCGCGGCGACGAGCGCCACGATGCCGAGGATGCCGGCGAAGCCGAAGCCGGGGATGACCAGGACCTCGACCAGCAGCAGCGCGACGCCGGCGAGGGCGAGAAGCAGCTCCCCCCAGCCGGCGAGCTGCACGATCCAGTGGCCCCAGAAGAACGCCGCGAGCGCGCCCACGCCGATGGCCCCGGCGACGCCGAACCCGGGGCTGCGCAGCTCGATGATGATGCCGAGCATGCCGATGGTGACGAGCAGCGAGCTCAGCACCGGGTGCGTGAGGAAGCGCACCACGTTTTCCGCCCAGTTGGGCGACGTCGCCCGCAGCTCGGCGTTGGCGATGCCGACGCGCTCGAGCGCCGCGGCGACGCTCCCGGCGCGGTGCTCGGCGACCTTGTGCCTGAGCGCCTCGTCGGTGGTGAGGGTGAGGAGCTTTCCCTTCTCGATCACGCCGCGGATGGCGACGTCGGCGTCGACCATCGCCTCGGCGATGCGCGCCGGGCGCTTGCGGCTCTCGGCGGTGGCGCGGAACTCCTTGCGCACGTAGGACACGGTCTTTTCCGAGACCGGCTGCGCGCCGCCCTGGCCGCCGGACATCACCGGGGTCGCGGCGCCGATGGTGGCGCCCTCGGCCATCACCAGGTGCTCGGCGGCCAGCGAAATGAGCGCCCCCGCCGAGATCGCGCGCCGGTTCACGTAGGCGACGGTCGGCACCTGCGCGCCGAGCAGCGCGTCGCGGATCTGCACCGCCGCGTCGACGCGGCCGCCGAAGGTGTTGACTTCCAGCACCACCGCCGCCGCGCCCTCGGCGGCGGCCTGGTCGAGCACGCGCTGCACGAACGGCGCGAGCCCCAGGTCGATGATGCCCTCGATGGGCGCGACGTAGACCACGGGACGGCGCTCCTGCGCCGGGGCCGGCGCGGCGGCCGCGAGGACGAGGGCGCCCAGCGCCGCGAGCAGCCTCACCATATCAGCCGCACCAGCCACAGCGAGAGCATCGGGAAGGCGAGCAGCAGCGCGACGCGCACCACGTCGGCGGCGAGGAACAGCGCCACGCCCTTGTAGGTCTCGGACATCGGCACGTCGGGCGCAAGCCCGTTGACCACGTACACGTTGAGGCCGACCGGCGGCGCGATCAGGCCGATCTCGACCACCGAGAGCACCAGGATGCCGAACCAGATCGCCTTCTCGGTGAGGTTGAGCCCGTACAGGTCGAGCTCGACCACCAGCGGGAAGAGGATCGGCACGGTGAGGATGATCATGGCGAGCTCGTCCATCACGGAGCTTAGCGCGATATAGAGCAGCAGGATGCACCCGACCACCACCACCGGCGCCACCTCGAGCCCCGCGACGGCCTCGGCGATGCGCATCGGCATCTGCGAGAGCGCGAGCGCGCTGTTCAGCATGTCGGCGCCCAGGAAGATCATGAACACGAAGCCGGTGGTCTCGGCGGTCGAGAGGAACGAGCGCTTCAGGGCCTGCAGGCCCATCTCGCCCCGGACCGCCGCGCTGAGGAAGGTGCTGCCGGCGCCGACCGCGGCGCCTTCGGTAGGCGTGAAGAACCCCGCGTAGATGCCGCCGAACACGACGACGAAGATCGCCGCGATCGGCCAGACTTCCTTCGTCGCGGCGAGCAGCTCCGCGCTGCCGTGGCGCGGCTGGGCCGGCCCGTGCTCGGGCTTCAGGCGCACGTAGAGCGCGATCGCGGCCACGTACAGGCCGGCGGCGAGCATGCCGGGGATCATCGCGGCGGCGAAGAGCTTGGCGATGTTCTGCTCGGCCAGGATCGCGTAGACCACCAGCACCACCGAAGGCGGCACGAGGATGCCGAGGGTGCCGCCGGCGGCCATGGTCGCGGTCGCCAGGCGCCCGGAATAGCCGTGGCGGCGCATCTCGGGGAGCGCGACCTGCGTCACCGTGGCGCAGGTCGCCACCGACGACCCGCACACCGTGCCGAACGCCGCGCAGGCGAACACCGAGGCCATCGCCATGCCGCCGCGCACGTGCCCGATCAGCGCGTTGGCGAAGGCGAACAGCGCGCGCGAGAGCCCGCCCTGGGTGGCGAACGCGCCCATCAGGAGAAAGAGGGGGATGACCGACAGGTCGTAGTTCGAGAGCCGCGCGTAGGCGATGCCCTTGAGGAGGTTGAGGAAAGGCGCCTCGCCGGCGATGCTGAGATAGCCCGCCGCGCCGGGCATGAACATCGCGATGGCGATCGGCACGCGCAGCGCCATCAGCGCGAGCATGCCGGCGAACATGGCCAGCCCGAGGGTGAGGCCGGTCATCGGCTAACGGGGTCAGAGCAATTAACGGCGTGTTGCATTTATTCCTTTTTCGTTAATTGCTCTGACCCCACAAAGGATTCCCAGGCGGTGTACAGCGCGACGACCGAGGTGAAGGCGAGGGAGGGCACGATGGCGGCGTAGCCGATCCACTGCGGGTAGCGGCTGATCATCGCCGTCTCGCCCGAGGCCCATACCGCGTGCGCGCCGAGCCCGGCGCGCCAGGCGACCAGCGCCATCACCGCGCCCAGCAGCAGCGCGCCGAGCGCGTCGAGCACCGCCTGCGCCCGCGGCGGCAGCCAGCTGGTGAAGAAGTCGACGAAGATGTTGGCGCGCGAGAGCTGGCACCAGGGAAGGAACGCGGCCACGCTCACCGCGCAGCCCAGCTGCACCAGCTCGAAATCGCCCTGGATCGGCCGGCCCAGGACGGCCCGGCCGGTGATGCTCGCCACCGACATGCCGAGCATCGCCACCAGGACCGCGCCGCCGGCGAAGGCGAACGCCTTCGCCGCCAGCTCGAATGCCCTGCGCAAAGGCTACTTGCTGTACTTCGCGACCATCTTCTGCGCTTCGGCGTAGGCCTGCTTGGCGTCGAAGCCGCCCTTCGACAGCTCGGCGAGGAACTTGTCGATCTCGGGCTGCACCGCCTTGCGGATCTTCGCCACCTCGCCGGCCGGGATGCTCATGAACTTGTTGCCGGCCTTCTTCGCCATCGCCTGGCCCGGCTTCTCGACCTCTTCCCAGGTCTCGCCCGCCCACTTGGCGATGTGGCGGCCCGAGTTGTCGTCGATCGCCTTCTTCAGGTCGCTCGAGAGCGAGTCGTAGCGCTTCTTGTTCATCAGCACCGCGAACACCGAGGTGCCGACGCGCGGCTGCTTGCCGGAGAGCGTGATGTGGTTGTGGACCAGCTCGTGGATCTTGAACGCCGGCATGATCTCGTAGGGCAGCAGCACGCCGTCGATCACGCCCTTGGTGAGCATGGTCTGGATCTCGGTCACCGGCGAGCCGACGGGCGTGGCGCCCACGCCGCGCAGGAACACGCCGCCGCCGCGGTTCGCGGTGCGGATCTTCAGGCCCTTGAAGTCGTTCAACGACATGACGGGCTTGGAGGCGCTGATCACCGCGCCGTCGTGCGTGTAGAGCAGGATCACCTTGTAGGCCGAGTACTCCTCCTTCAGGTACTTGTCGAAGTAGTCCTGCAGCGCCTGCGCGGTGGCGCTGGCGTGGGTGTGCAGGAACGGCACCTCGAAAACCTCGGTGCGCGGGAAGCGGTCGGCGGTGTAGCCGGGCAGGGTGAAGGTGAGGTCCACCACCCCGTCCCTCACCTGGTCGACGAGCTGCGGCGGGGTGCCGCCGAGCTGCATCGCCGGGAAGAGGTCGATCTTGATCTTGCCGCCGGAGGCCTTCATCACCTTCTCCGACCAGGGCATCATGAAGCGCGAGCTGGGCGGGGCCTTCGGGGGCACGAAGTGGTGCATCTTGAGCGTTTCCTGCGCCGCCGCGGGCAGCGCGAGCGCCGCCAGGACGCCGGCGGTCAGTGCGAGCTTCTTCATATGCCTCCTCCTACGCGCCTTTGGCGCGGGTCATGAATACGAGCCGTTCGAAAAGGTGCACGTCTTGTTCGTTCTTGAGCAATGCACCGTGCAAGGGGGGGATGATGGTCTTGCGATCCTTGGAGCGCAAGGCTTCCGGCGGGATGTCCTCGGCCAGCAGCAGCTTCAGCCAGTCGAGGAGCTCGGAAGTCGAGGGCTTCTTCTTCAGGCCGGGCACCTCGCGCACCTCGAAGAACACCTCCATCGCCTCGCGCAGCAGCGACTTCTTGAGCTGCGGGAAGTGCACCGCGACGATCTTCTCCATCGTCTCCTTGTCGGGGAAGCGGATGTAGTGGAAGAAGCAGCGGCGCAGGAACGCGTCGGGCAGCTCCTTCTCGTTGTTCGAGGTGATGAAGACGATCGGG
>CBDDRQ010000158.1:0-6016 GCA_965233125.1 uncultured bacterium | reverse complement strand
CCGCCGAAGCTGTCGGTGGCCATCGCGGTCGAGGCGCCGCCGCGGCCCTTGGCCTTCATGCCGTAGCCGTGCGAGAAATAGCCGTCGGTGGCATTCGCCGCCATCGGCACGAGCGCCGCTGCGACCGCCAGGGCCAGTAATTGGTTCTTCACGCTTCCTCCTCCCCTCAAAGAACTTCCTAGATGAACAGGCTCACGTCGGCGTCGCGCGCCATCGGCAGGAACGTCGCGGCGCCGCAGTACTCCTTGACCTCGGGTATGAAATCGGCGGCCGTGAAGCCGAACAGATCCACGGTCATCTGGCAGCCGATCAGGTTCACGCCGCCCTCGATGCAGGCGGCGCGGAGCTCCTCCACGCCGGCCACGCCCTTGTTGTGGATGGTCTGCTTCATGAGCACGGTGGCGAGCGACTCGAATCCCGGCACCACGCCCTGCACCGCGTTCGGGATGTTCCAGTTGATGCCCTTGAACCACTCCGGGCCGAAGGGCATCTTCATCGGCATGCCCGGGTTGCCGAGCGGGCTCACCTTGAGGGGGCCGAGATCCTTTTTCAGCAGGTTGAGGCCGTAGAAGGTGAAGAACATCGAGACGTTCCAGCCGAGCGCGGAGGCCGTGCTCGCCAGGATGAACGGCGGATAGGCCCAGTCGAGCGTGCCCTTGGTGGCGATGATGCACATCGAGGGCGTCTGCTTTTCGCGCAGCTCGGCGAGCTTTTTCGGCAGCAGGACGTCGAGGCGCTCGCTGATCAGGCGGTCGAGGGCGGCGTTATCGGGTTGCGCGGACATCGGGACCTCCGGGAAATGTAATACTGCATGGGAGTATTCGTCATCATATTCCTCTATATGAGGATGCGGAATTATTGATGCTGCGCCGCGTTGCCAAGGGCCGAAAGCTGGCCTTATACTCCGCCCTGTATAGTCGGAGGTGACCGGCATGACCGATCCCAAGATGCACGACCCCGAAGCGAAGAAGGCGATGGACGCGCGCCTGGCGCGCATCGAGGGCCAGGTGCGCGCGGTGCGGCGCATGATCGACGCCGACGAGCCCTGCGAGAGCATCGCGCAGCAGCTCTCCGCGGCGCGCCGCGCGCTCGACCGCGCCTTCTACGAGATGGTGTCGTGCATCATCCGGCACGAGCCGGTTTCCGGCGGGCTGCAGGCGCGCGCCGACCATGCCGGCAAGGTCGCGGAGCTGCTCTCCCGCTTCGGCTAGCACCCATGCTTAAATAGGACGCTCAAATGAACTTCGACAAAGAACTCGACGCCAGGGGCCTCAACTGCCCGCTTCCCATCCTGCGCGCCAAGAAGGCGCTCACCGACATGCAGTCGGGCCAGATCCTGAAGATCATCGCCACCGACCCGGGCTCGGTGAAGGACTTCCAGGCGTTTTCCAAGCAGACCGGCAACGAGCTGCTGTCGCACGGGGAGGCGCAGAAGGAATTCACCTTCTTCATGAAGCGGAAGTGAGCTGGCTCGCCAGGCTCGGCTCGATCGAGGCGCTGGAGGACGCGCCACTCGACGCCGCGCTGGTCGGCGAATTCGAGCGTGCCGCCGCGCGGGCGCCCGGGCGAGAGATCCGCTTCTCGACGCCGACCTTCAAGGCCTACTCGAGCTGCGAGCTCGAAGGCTGCGGCAAGAACAGCTTCCCCGCCTTCTCCGTCACCGCCGGCGGCTGCGCGCTGATGTGCGAGCACTGCCAGGCGAAGATCCTCGAGCCGATGATCCCGGCCAGCAGCCCGGAGATGCTCGAGCGCAAGGTGCGCGACATGATCGCCGCGCAGGACCTGCAGGGGTTCCTCCTCTCCGGGGGCTCGACCCGGCGCAACGAGATCCGCTACGAGCGCTTCTACCCGGTCATCGAGCGGCTCAAGCGCGACCACCCGGGCCTCAAGGTCGCCATCCATTCGGCGCTGCTCGACGCGCCGCGCGCGCGCAGCATGGCCGATGCCGGCGTCGACACCGCGATGATGGACGTGATCGGCGCGCAGGACACCATCCGCGAGGTCTACCACCTCGAGCGCCCGGTCGCGGACTTCGAGGCGACGCTCGCCGCCCTGTGCTCCACCACGATGGAAGTCGTGCCGCACATCGTGATCGGGCTGCACTACGGCCGCATCCTCGGCGAGCCCGATGCGCTCGACATCGTGAGCCGCCACCCGGTGCACTCGCTGGTGCTGGTCGTGATCATGCCGTTCTACGCGAAGCCCGGGACCTTCGCCACGCCCGCGACCTCGGATGTCGGCAATATCTTCCTGCAGGCCAGAAGCAGAATCGCGGATCGCCCCGTTCTGCTCGGCTGCGCGCGGCCGCCGGGCATGCACCGGCGCGTCACCGACGCCTACGCGGTGATGGCGGGCCTGGACGGCATCGCCTTCCCGGCGGAGGGCACGCTCGCCGTGGCGCAGGCGATCGGCCGGCCGGCGATGCAGGAGCACGCCTGCTGCTCGATCAAGACCGGGCGCACGATCAAGCTTCACCCGGCGAAGGCGACGGCCTAGTGCAAAGCGCGGACGTCATCGTCCTGGGGCTCGGCCCGGCGGGCGCGAGCGCGGCCGCCGAGGCGGCGCGCCGCGGCTGCAAGGTGATCGCGCTCGACCGCCGCCGCGAGCCCGGCCTGCCGGTGCAGTGCGCCGAGTTCGTCCCGGCCCTGCTGGAGGTCGCCCCCGGCGCGATCCGCCAGTCGATCGGCGCCATGCAGACCTTCGTCGAGGACGACGCGCCGGAGCTCAAGGCCGATTTCCCCGGCCGCATGCTCGATCGCGCGGCCTTCGACGCCTCGCTGGTGCAGGCGGCGCAGCGCGCCGGCGCCGAGATCCGCTTTTCCTGCTTCATCAGGAAAGTGACTGCACAGGGAGCGGTCGAACTGAGCAATGGCCAATGCCTGCATGCCTCCGTCATCATTGGCGCGGACGGTCCGCGCTCGCGCGCGGGCAAGGCGATCGGCAGCGTCAACACCGAGCTGGTGGAGACGCGCCAGATCACCGTCGGCCTCGTCCAGCCGCACCTCGCCACCGACATCTTCCTGTCCGCCGATATTCCCGGCGGCTACGGGTGGCTGTTTCCGAAGGGCAAGGTCGCCAACCTCGGCGCCGGCGTCAGCCCGCCATACAAGGCGCGCCTGAAGTCGATCGTCGCGCGCCTGCAGGCCAGCCAGAAGGACAGGCTCTCCGCGGAGGTCCTCGCGGTGACCGGCGGCCCCATTCCGGTGGGCGGCATGCTGAAGCCATGGGGTCTCCTCGGGGACGTTCTCGTCCTCCTGGCCGGCGACGCCGCCGGCCTCGCCAATCCCGTGACCGGGGCCGGGATCGCGGCGGCGGTGCACTCGGGGCGCCTCGCCGGCCGCGCCGCCGCGGCGCGCGCGGTCGAGGACTACGAGGAGGAGCTCGAGGACCTGTACGGCGCCGCCCTCGAGCGCGCGCTGCGCCGCCGGCGGGAGCTGCTGGCTTCCTCTTTCCACAAGAACCACCTCAGGCGAGGCTGGATCGCTTATCCAGAGTACTGGGCATAAGGTAGAACGACATGAGCTGCTATGAGCATGCGATGGAGCCCCGCGCTCCTGGTGTCATTCCCATCGCGCTGAAGAACGGGGGCCGCGTCAAGGCGAACGACGTCGCGCCGCAGGGCGTGTACCGGCCGGACTACAACATTCTCACGCCCAACATGCGCTCGCCCGAGTACGTGCAGATGTCCACCGCGGCGGCGATCACGCTCGGCGTCGCGAACGGACGCATGTACCGCACCTCCTGCACGCGCTGCCTGAACCTGCTGCTCACCTATCCCGAGGGCTGCCGCGCGAACTGCGCCTACTGCGGCCTGGCCCGCCATCGCGAGGCCGAGCGCGACTACGCCGATCGCAACTTCATCCGCGTCGACTGGCCGGCGGTGCCGCTCGACCTGACCATCGATACCGTGGCCAAGGACGGCGCCGCGAGTCCGTTCCACCGCATGTGCATCTCGATGATCACGCACCCGCGCTCGGACGAGGACACGCGCACGGTGCTGAAGAAGTGGACCGACCGCATCGACCCCGCGGCGATCCCGGTCTCGATCCTCTCCAATCCCACCACCATGACGCGCGAGGACGTGAAGCGCCTGAAGGACCTGGGCGCCGACATCTTCACCGTGGCGCTCGACGCCGCGACCCCGGAGATCTTCGATCGCACGCGCGGCAAGGGCGTGCAGTCGCCGCATTCCTGGCGCAAGTACTGGGAAATCCTGATGGACGCGCGCGACATCTTCGGCGCGCAGAAATTCGGCGCGCACATCATCGTCGGCATGGGCGAGACCGAGCGCGACGTGCTCGAGCTGGTGCAGCGGCTGGTCGACCTCGGCGGCCACAGCCACATGTTCTGCTTCTTCCCCGAGAAGGGCTCGCTCATGGACCACCTGCCGGCGACGCCGCGCGAGCAGTGGCGCCGCGTGCAGCTCGCGCGCTATCTCATCGACTATCGGGACCGCCGCGTGGAAAAGATGCGTTTCGACGATGCGGGACGCGTCATCGAATACGGCGTCTCACAAAGTGAATTGGAGACGATCATCGGCGAAGGCGTTGCCTTCCGCACCTCCGGCTGCCCGGGGAAGTTCGCCGACGACGTCTCGGCCTGCGACCGCCCCTATGGCGACTCGCCGCCCTCGAACATCGCCAGCTATCCCTTCCCGCCCAACGGCAACGACCTGCGCACGATCCGCAAGCAGCTGAAACCCGCCTAGGCGTGTCGAAGGTCATTCCCATTGTCGCCGGCGGCGGCGTCCAGGCATCCACCGCCGCCAAGGACGTGCTGCACGTCGTTCAGCACGATTCGGCCGAATATCTCGGCCTGATCGAGGACCATCTCGAAGGCCGCGGCATAAGGTTCCGGTACTGCCGTCCGTTCGCCGGCAAGACGCCGTTGCCGCGCGGCGACGCCCTGGGTCGCGGATTGATCCTGCTGGGCGGCGGCCCTTGGGGCAGCGCCGGTGGGCGGGATGTTCCGACACTGAAAGAGGAAATCTCTCTCGCCCGCGCGGCGCTGCAGTCAGACTCCCCCGTGCTCGGGATCGGGCTGGGGGCGCAGATCGTCGCGATCGCGGCCGGGGGAAGGGCCGAGAGCACGCCGCTGGAGTTCTCGGTCCTGAAGGCGAAGCGCGTTGTGCCGGGCGCCTTGAACGGCTACCTGCCGGAGGAGTATCCGCTCGCCATCTACATGCGGGACTGGCCGGTGCCGCCGCCCGGGGCCGAGGTCCTCGCCACCGACGAGAAAGGCCGCGCCGCGCTGTGGCAGGTGGGCAAGCGCGCGCTCGGCTTCGCCGGGCATCCCGGCCTCAAGGTGGCCATGGTGGAAGACCTGATCATGGAATTCGAGGAAGGGCCGGACAATGTCGAGGCCGGTCTCGTGCAGCTGCGAGCGGCGCAGCGCAGCATCGAAGACGCATTGGTTCCTTTGATGACCGGCGTCGTGCAGCTTATGGACTGGATGCGCTGATCCGATTGCGTTTATAAGATTATCCTAATATATTGCCGGCATATTCCGAGGAGCCTGAGGCATGCCGAAGAAGCTCGTCATCGTGATGGCCAACACCGATCCGCGCCATGGCGAGGAGCTCGGCGCGCCGATCTTCCAGGCCTCGGTCGCCGCCGCCATGGACTACGAGGTGGATGTCATCTGCACCGCGACCGCGGGGCGGCTGATGAAGAAGGGCGTGGCCGAGAAGCTCTTCGTCAAGGAAGGCTCGCCCAAGTCGGTCTACGACTTCATCAAGGACGCGCACGAGGCGGGCGTCAAGTTCTACTGCTGCTCGCCGAACCTGGACCTCTTCGACATGAAGCCGGAGGACCTGATCCCGGAATGCTCGGGAATCGTGGGCGGCGCGCACCTCATCGAGGAAGTGATGGAGACTGACTGCAAGGTGATGACCTACTGATGTCGCACGGGCCCGGCACCCGCGTCCAGAAGCACATCGGCGACCCGGTCGGCGCCGAGGCGCCGCTGCCGCGCGCCAAGCTCGAGGAGATCTTCGCCGACATCCAGTCGGACCTGC
>CBDDRQ010000157.1:0-2521 GCA_965233125.1 uncultured bacterium | reverse complement strand
GTAGTAGTGCACCCAGATGTACAGGTGGTTGAAGAGCGCGACGGCGAGCGCCGCCGCCGACCCCCACCACAGGCCCGGCACCCACATCAGCAGGAAGCCGTACACGTACATGCCGTTGCGCGTGAAGCGGAAGATGCCCTGGCGCACGAACGGCGCCGAGCGCCAGGCGGGATCGAAGTGGTCGATGCCCAGGGCGCGCGTGAAGGTGAAGTAGCGCTTCACCGAGTAGAAGAGGTAGAGCGCCGGGACGAGCGCGACGATGGCGCCGGCCTTGAGGAGCACGGGATCGAGGGGCACGGTGTCGCGGTTGGCGATGGCGAGCGCGAAGACCGCGAGCACGCGCGAGATGCCGAGCGTCGCAAAGCCCGCCGCATACACGCCGAAGCCGTTCTTCCCCAGGACGCGGGTGATCAATCCCGCATGCAATTGCGCCCGCCAGCAGAACCAGACGTACACCTGGTGCGCCACGGCGATGAGCACCGCCGTCCAGAACCAGAAGGTCGTGCCCTCGCCGCTTTGCACGGGGGGCATGTCCTGGATGGGAAACAGCGCGAGGAGAAGCAACCCCAGCCCCAGGGCGTGCAGCCACTGCTTCTCGAACATCGGCGCTACATCGCCATCACGCGCGCCAGCTCGAGCAGGCTCGCGTCGGCGGGGCGCGTGCGCCCGGTGATCTCCTCGAGGGGCGTGACGAGCACGTCGCCCTTGACGATGCCGGCGAGCACGCCGCGCTTGCCGGCGGCGAGGGTGTCCACCGCCGCGGCGCCGAGCCGCGTCGCCAGCACGCGGTCGGCGGCGCTCGGGATGCCGCCGCGCACGACGTGGCCCAGGCGCGTGACGCGCAGGTCGAAGCCGATCGACTTGCGGTGCGCGCCGTAGTACTCCATCAGCTCGTGCACGCCGCATTTGGCGCCTTCGGCGATGACCGCCAGCGCGTGCGTCTTGCCGCGCTGATAGGCGGCGCGCAGGCGCTCGGCGACATCGGCGGGGGAAATCTCTTGCTCGGGCAGCGCGATCACCTCGGCGCCGCCGGCGATGCCGGACATGATGGCGATATAGCCGCAGTTGCGGCCCATCGTCTCCACCGCGAAGGCGCGCTGGTGCGAGGAGGCGGTGGTGCGCAGCCGGTCGATCGCCTCGAGCGTGATGTTGATCGCGGTGTCGCAGCCGATGCTGACGTCGTTGCCGTAGAGGTCGTTGTCGATCGTGGAAGGCACGCCGACGACGGGGAAGCCTTCGCGCGCCAGGCTCGCCGAGCCCGACTGGCTGCCGTTGCCGCCGATGACGACAAGCGCATCGATGCCCTTCTTCCCCAGATTGGATATTGCTTTGGCACGGCCTGCGGGCTCGGCGAACTCGGGGCAGCGGGCGCTGCCGAGGACCGTGCCGCCGGATTGCACGATGCCGCCGACGTCGCGCGCCTGCAGGGGATCGAAGTGATCGGCGAGCAGCCCGGCGTAGCCGTTGCGCACCCCCATCACCTGCCAGCCCTTGGCCAGCGCGCCGCGCGTCACCGCCCGCACCGCGGCATTCATGCCCGGGGCGTCGCCGCCGCTGGTCAGGACTGCAATCTTTTTCACCAAAAAGATTCTAACGGGAGGTCATGAGCGCCCCCGGCCGTTCTCTTGATGACCTTCGCAAAGCCGCCAGGCGCTGCCAGGACTGCCCGCTGTGGGCCAACGCCACCCAAACGGTGTTCGGCGCCGGCGACCCGCACGCGCGGGTCATGCTCGTCGGCGAGCAGCCGGGCGACGAGGAGGACCGCAAGGGCCTTCCCTTCGTCGGTCCGGCCGGCCGGCTCCTCGACCGGGCGCTCGAGGCCGCGGGGGTGGACCGCGAGCACGTCTACATCACCAACGCGGTGAAGCACTTCAAGTGGCAACCCGCCGGGGGAAGAGCAGGCAAGCGCCGCCTGCACAAGACCCCGGCACAGCGCGAGATCGACGCCTGTAGCCAGTGGCTCGAGCGCGAGGTCGCCGCCATCCAGCCGCAGGTGATCGTCTGCCTGGGCGCCACGGCGGCGCGCTCCATCATCGGGAAGGACTTCAAGGTCTCCGCAATGCGCGGGCGCTTCGTCGAGAGCGCGCTCGCCCCGCGCGTGTTCGCCACCTTTCATCCCTCGGCGCTCCTGCGGCTGAAGGACGAGGCGGAAAGGGAAGCCGCGTTCAAGCAGCTGGTCGGTGACCTGAAGCTCATCAACAAGGCGCTGTCATGAAGGCGGCCACAGCATGGCCGCGCCGCGGACGCCGCTGGCATCACCGTGAACGGCGCGCACGATGGGGGTGCGCGGGTCGGCGTGGTAGACGTACTTGCGCAGGAGCGGCGGCACGGCGGTGTAGATCTCGTCGTGCCTGGACATGCCGCCGCCCACGACGATCACGTCCGGGTCGAGGAAGTTGATGACGAGCGAGAAGGCGCGCGCGAGGCGGTCGGTGAAACGCGCCATCGCCTGATCCTCGCCGAGCGCGTCGCGGTCGCGGTTCTTCGCCGGGCCGGAGCAGAACTGCTCGATGCAGCCGCG
>CBDDRQ010000156.1:0-3451 GCA_965233125.1 uncultured bacterium | reverse complement strand
CGACGCGCAACTTCAAGCAGGGCAGCGAGGCCTGCCGCGAGTTCACCACCGCGCTCAGCAGCGCGAAGAAAAGGGACTCGGTGAAGGGCGTCGCCTGCCGCAGCGGCGACGGCGAGTGGGTCTTTAAGCTCTAGGCGAGCAGCGCGCCGCCGGCGTCTTCCTCGCTCGAGGCCGCCGCTTCCGGCTCGCGCGCGAGCAGCAGCTCGAGGCGAAGCACGTGGCGCTGCTCGTCGGCCGCCATCTCGGCTGCGAAGGCGCGCACCGCCTCGTCGAGGGCGTTCTCGGCGACGTCGCTGTAGAAGTGCTGCGTGCGCCGCTCGGTGCCCAGCGCCGCCGCGATCGCCTCGCGCGCGTTGGTCGGCGCCTCGATGCGGTCGGCCTCCGGCCCGAGGAAATGCCAGGAGTACTCCCAGCCGATGACCTCGGGCAGCTTGCGCCCGGCGGTGCCGAGCGCGAGCAGCTCGTATTGCTCCTTCTCCTCGCGGCCGATCTTGCCGAACTCCTCGGCGAGGTGCTCGATGCCCGTGTCGCGCATCAGCTGCTCCAGCTCGGCGAAGCGCTTGGCGGCCTCGCGCTCCATCGCGAGCGCTTGTGCGTAAAGCTCCGGCAAGGTTCTCGGTAACAGGCGTCTTCCCATGTCAGCTCCTTGCCGCCACCCTATGCGACGCAAGTTACGTGCAAGGAAGAACTTCCTAGTCGGTTAGGCGGTCCCTCGTAAGCTATGCCGCTCACGAGACGCGAATTCATGGCGTGGAGTGCTGCTCTCGGGCTGTCGCCGCTGGGGGGCATCGCCCAGGAGCGCACGCCTCTGCAGCGCGGCCCCTACCGCGTGGAGCGTGCCGTCCTGGGCGTAGCCGCGGGCACGACGCGGGTGGCCGTGCCCGACGAAGTGCCGTTCAGCTCACAGCTGCTGCGCTGCTCGCGCACCGTGTCCCAGGTGGTGCGGCCCGACAGCATCACCGCTGCGGTGTACTACCCGGCGCAGCCGGGACGCTTCCCCCTGATCCTGTATGCCCATGCCAAGCGAACGCGCCTGTATTGCCCGGAGGACATTCCGAGCGGTCTCGACCGGTCCTTTTTCGACCACACCCGCGACTACCTGCGCGGCGCGCGCATCCACGAGCACCTGGCCTCGCACGGCTTCGTCGTGGTCGTGCCTGACCTCGGCTGGCTCATGCACATGTTCGAGGGCGGCGCGTGGGACGCGCCGCCGAGCCTCGCGCGCTCGCGACTGCTCGTGGCGCTCTACGAGCACCTCGCCGCCAACCCGTCGTGGTTCGGCGGCCGCGCCGACCCCGAGCGCCTCGCACTTTTCGGCCATTCGACGGGCGGCTCGGCGTGCATGTCGGCGCGCCAGCGCCTGCCGCACGCACGGCTGCTTGGCCTGGTCGCGCCCGCGGCCTTCGATGCCGCGGTGCAGACGCCCGACCCGCCGCCGCTCACCCTCGTCATCGCCGGCAGCCGCGACACCTCGCAGGGCGTGCGGCCCGACCTCGTCTACGAGCACTCGCCGCGGCCGCGCGTCATGGTCGTCCTGCGAGGCGCCAACCATCTCGGCTATACCGAGCTCTGCCGCGCCGACAACCGCGTCTGCGCCGACCTCGACACGCCCGGCGACATCGCGCGCGATGCGCAGCAGGACGAGGCCGCGGCCTACCTCACCGCGGCCGCGCGCTTCTCCCTGCTCGGCGAGGAGGCAATGCGTCCCTACCTCGAGGGCCGCCGCCGCATCGGCGCCCGCGTCACCTCCGAGGTGCGATCCGAGCTCGCCGCTCCCGGATAAAATGCCGGCATTCCTCGCCTCCTTTCCCTTGTAATCCTCTGCGCGGCACTGGCCCCTCCCGCGGCGGCTGCCGACGAGAGCCTGGTGAAGCTGAGCAACGACTCGGCGGCCGCCATGAGCGCCGGCCGCTGGAGCGAGGGCATCGCGCTGCGCGGCGAGCTCGTCCGCCGCGTGGAAGCGCAGCGCGCGGCGGCGCGCACGCCCGCCGAGCGGAGCGCGCTGATCGGGCCCTGGCTGCCGCGCTACCGCGAGTACGCGGCGGCGCTCGCGGTCGGCGGGCGCGGGCCGGAAGCCTTCGCCGCCGCGGAGCTCGTCAAGGCGCGCGCCCTGCTCGACCTTTCGGCGGCCGCCCGCGCCCTCGAAGCGGGCGCGCTGCCGCCGCACAAGCGGGCCCTGCTCGAGGACCTCGGCGCGCCTTCGATCGAGGAGCTGCGAGCGCTGCTGCCGCCGCGCTCTGTGTACCTGAGCTACGTGATGCAGAGCAATCTCTTCCTCGTCATCGCGCTCTCGCCGGAGCAAGGCGGCGAGATCCACCGCCCGCCGCTCGTGCCGAACCTCTCGGCGAGCGTCGCCGCGTGGCGCTTCCTGCTCGCCATTCCCGAGGCCTGGCGCGGCAGGATCGCCGGGCTGCCCAAGGCCTGGCGGCGAAAGGACGGCTCCTACCGGGTCGCGGCCAAGGCGCCCGAGCGCGGCGCGGTCGAGGTGCAGGACGCCGACGAGGTCGCGGCCTATCTCGGAAAGCAGCTGCTCGGGCCGGCGGCAAAGCACCTCGCGGGCGCCCGCCGCGTCATCGTCTCGCCGGATGCCGACCTCGCCTTCCTGCCCTTCGAGGCGCTGCGCACCGGCGATCGCTACCTCGTCGAATCGCACGAGGTGCAGTACACGAGCGCCGCCGCGATGTATGCCCTGTCGCGGGCGCGCGCCAGCGAATACGCGCGGCTCGAGCCCCGCGCCGACCTGCTCGCGGTCGGCGGCGCCCTGTACGAGCCTTTCGTCCAGGTCACGCCGATGCTCAACGTGCATCACGACCTGCTCTACGCCCTGCCGCGGCCGCTGCGTCCCGCGGAAACGGCCCGGCCGACGCCCACCACCGTGCCCGACGCCTTCCGCGCGCTCAAGATCGCCTGGGCCAACCTGCCCGGGACGGCCGAGGAAGCCGCCCGCATCGCCGGCCTGTTCGGCGCCGGCCGCGTGCTCGCCGGCGCCGACGCCTCGGAGAGCCGCCTGCTCGAGCTCAACGCGAGCGGCGAGCTCGCCCGGTACCGGCAGCTTTTCTTCGCCACGCACGGCTACCTCAGCCCCTACGACCCGCGGCTTTCGTCGGTCGTGCTCTCCCAGGTCGGCAACGCCGCCCCGCACGACGGCTACGTCACCGTTGCCGAGTGGCCGCGCTATGACCTGAAGAGCGACCTGGTGGTGATCGCCGCGGCCAACAGCGGCTTCGGCCCGGTCGCGCGCGGCGAAGGCCTGCTCGGCCTCCCTTTCGCGCTGCACCTCGCCGGCAACCGCAACACCGTGCTCTCGCTCTGGACGCTCAACGACCCCCTCACCGCGAAATTCGTCGAGCAGCTCTTCTCTCGCGTGCGCAGCGGCACGGACCACGTCACCGCCCTCGCCGAGACCAAGCGCGCCTTCGCCGCCGAGGGCGTGCCGGCGAGCTACTGGGCG
>CBDDRQ010000155.1:0-11892 GCA_965233125.1 uncultured bacterium | reverse complement strand
CGCCTGTTCTCCCCTCAAGGAGAACGTGCATGTCGATGCCGCAATCGTGGGCGCGGGCATCGCAGGGTTGACCACCGCGTACCTTCTCGCCCAGGCCGGGAAGTCGGTGGCGGTGCTCGACGACGGCCCGCTCGCCGGCGGGATGACGCAGATGACGAGCGCGCACCTCTCCAACATGCTCGACGACCGCTATTTCGAGCTGGAGAAGCTGCACGGCCAGGAGGCCGCGCGCCTCGCGGCGCAGAGCCACACCGCGGCGATCGAGCGCATCGAGGCGATCGTGCGCGAGGAAGGCATCGACTGCGACTTCACGCGCCTGGACGGCTACCTCTTCCTCGCCGCGGGCGACCGGCCGGCGACGCTCGACGAGGAGCTCGCGGCGGCGCACCGCGCGGGACTCTCGGGGGTGAAGCGCCTCGAGCGCGCGCCGTACGCGTCCTGGGACAGCGGGCCCTGCCTGCTCTTCCCCGATGTCGCGCAGTTCCACCCGCTCAAGTACCTCGCCGGGCTGGTGCAGGCGATCCAGCGCTACGGCGGGCGCATCTACTGCTCCAGCCACGCCGACCATGTCGAGGGCGGCGTTCCCGGACTGGTGCACGTCGGCCGGCACGTCGTGACCGCCGACCACGTCGTGGTCGCGACCAACGTGCCGATCAACGACCGCGTCGCGATCCACCTGAAGCAGGCGCCCTACATGACCTACGTCATCGCCGCGCGCGTGCCGCAGGGCTCGGTGCCGCAGGCGCTCGCCTGGGACACGGGCGATCCCTACCACTACGTGCGGATGCACGGGGATCTGCTCATCGTCGGCGGCGAGGACCACAAGACCGGGCAGGCGCACGACAGCGCCGCGCGTTACGCGCGCCTCGAGGCCTGGGCGCGCGAGCGCTTCCCGATGATGGGGCCGGTTGAATTCGCCTGGGGCGGGCAGATCATGGAGACCCTCGACTACCTCGGCTTCATCGGCCGGAACCCGATGGATCACGAGAACGTGTACGTGGTGACGGGCGACTCCGGCATGGGGCTCACCCACGGCACCATCGCCGGCATGCTCATCACCGACCTCGTGTCCGGCCGCGACAATCCCTGGGAGGCGCTCTACGATCCCTCGCGCGTGCCGGTGCGCGCGGCGGCGGAATGGGCGCGCGAGAACTCCAACGTCGCGCTGCAGTACGCCGACTGGCTGACCGGCGGCGACGTCGCCTCCGCCGAGGAGATCCTCCCCGACAGCGGCGCGGTGATGCGCCACGGGCTGGAGAAGATCGCGGTGTACCGCGATGGCGCCGGGCGGCTGCACGAGCGCTCCGCGGCGTGCACGCACCTGGGCTGCATCGTGCACTGGAACGCCTCCGAGAAGACCTGGGACTGCCCGTGCCACGGATCGCGCTACGATAAGATGGGCAAGGTGATCAATGGCCCGGCCAACAAGGACCTCCCGCCCGTGTACCACGTGAGCAAGCGCGCGGCATAGTCGACGTGAAATGAGCGGCAGGCAGACCCAGCCGGGATTCACCGTGCGCATGACCATCGAGCGCCCGACCTCCGCGGTCTACGAGTTCGTTTCCGACCCGAAGAACCTGCCCGCCTGGGCCTCGGGCATCGCCAAGACCGCCCGGGTCAAGTTCGTCGAGGCCAACCGCTACGGCGTGCTCGACCACTTCGTGAGCATCGAGGGCGAGACGGTGTACGTGCCGATGCGCGTCTTTCCCAACGGCGAGGGCTCCGAGGTGCTGCTCACCATCTTCCGCCGCCCCGGCACCAGCGAGGAGAAGTTCGGCGAGGACGCGCAGTGGGTGCGCCGCGACCTCGAGGCTCTGAAGGCGCTCCTCGAGGGCTAGAGGTTGCGCAGGAGCAGCGACACGCCGCTCGCGAGCAGCACCAGGTAGATGAGCCGCAGCAGCAGCGGCCGCGGCACGCGGAAGTAGATCCGGCGCGCCACCGAGATGCCGATGAGCGCCGCCGGAACCGCCGCGAACGCCGTGAGCCAGATGCGCGCGTCGAGCAGCAGCCCGGTCAGGACGAACGCCACCGCGCGCAGCGAGATGCTGGTGAGCGTGGCGAAGCCCAGCGTGGCGCGCAGCTGCGGCTGCGTCAGGGCGCGGCGCGTCAGGTAGATGACATAGGGCGGCCCGCCCGCGCCGAACACCGTGCTCGTGATGCCCCCCGCGAAGCCCGCGAGCCAGGCCCAGCGGGGAGAAACAGGTTTATGCAGCTGTGGAGCCATGATGCTGTACGAGGCGTAAACGATGACGAACAATCCCAGCGCGAGGGTCGCCGCTTGGCGCGGCAGGTTGACGAGCACCGTGACGCCGACCGCGGTCCCCACCGCGATCATCGGCACGAGCCGCGTCCACTCCGCGCGCACCGCGTTCCTCGGGTTCTCGAAGCCCACGCTGAGCGCGCAGGCGAGGTCGACCAGCACGAAGATGGCGAGCGCGGTGGGTAGCGGCACGAGGTGCGTGGCGAGCGGGATGGTGACCAGCGCGGCGCCGAACCCGGTGATGCCGAAGACGAGCGCCCCGGCAAATGCGATTCCTGCCAGAAGAAGAACTTCAACCAATGTAAAGCCCGGCGGCGTCCCAGCGGTTCATGGCCCGCAGCCGCGAGACGTAGCGCGGGAACGGCAGGCCCAGGCGCTCCTCCAGCCGCGCGGCGCGGCGGCGCAGCTCATCCCAAGGCGCGCTCACGGGCAGCCCCTTGAAAGCGAACACCAGCACATTGGGGTCGCGTAGCGCCTTCATGGCGAGCACCGCGCCGCCGAAGGCCTGCTCCAGGCGCGCGAGCGTCTGGTCGAAGCGCGGATCGTCGTCCATGAAGTTCACCACCATCGCGCCCGGCTCGGCGAGCGCGAGGAAGGCGCCGTCGTAGAACCCACGGCTCGCGAGCTCGGGCACGTGCAGCTCGTCCCGGAAGGCATCGATCACCAGCACGTCGCAGCACTCCGGGGTGAGCGCCTCGGCGCCGTCGCCGATCTCCACGCGGAAGCGCCCGTCGTCGGGCGGCAGCGCGAAGTGCTCTCGGGCCGCGGCAAGCACGAGAGGATCGAGCTCGACTACCCGAATGGAAGCCTGTCTGAACTTCTTGAAGAAAAACTTGGCGAGGGAACCGCCCCCCAGGCCGACCATCAGCACCTCGCGCGGTTCCGGGTGCAGGAGCAGGAACGCCATCATGCAGCGCGTGTAGTCCAGCGCGAGCGCGAACGGGTCGTCGATGCGCATCGCGCTCTGGATCGCCTCGCCGCCGACGTGCAGCGTGCGCACGCCGCGCGCGTCGCTAACGGCTACCGCGGAGTTCTGTTTTTTTGTCATAAAGAAGTGGTACTACGCATCCCGCGGCCAAAAACGACAGGCCGGCGCCGACGAGGATAGGCAGGTCGTAGGCGCCGAGCGCGTCGTAGGCCTTGCCCGCGAGCCAGGGGCCGACGAGCGTCCCGATCCCCGCGCCGGTATACAGGCAGCCGATGATCCCGGACACCGAGCGCGCGCCGTAGAGGTCCATGACGATGGTCGGCAGCAGCGCCACGTAGGCGCCGTAGAACATGCCGAAAGCGACCGCGAAGAGCGCGAGCAGCCACCACGCGCTCACCGCCCACCACACGAGCAGCATCGCGCCCAGCCCCGCGTACATCGCCGCGAGCGAGGGCCGGCGCCCGAGGCGGTCGGCGAACGGCCCGACGGTAAAGCGCCCGAGCAGGCTCCCCAGGCCGATCAGGCTCACCAGCGTCACGCCCTGCGCCTCGGTATAGCCGACGTCCTGCGCGTAAGGCCCGAGGTGCACCATCGGCACGAACAGGCCAACGCAGCTGAACACGAGCGAGCCGTAGAGCAGCCAGAATGGCCGGGTTTTCACTGCCAGGGACAAGGGGACGCCGGCATGCGTTTCCCCGCTGAAGGCCTTCTCCCGGGTCCTGAGGAGCGCAGCGGCGATGCCGCCGAGCACCAGCACGAATACCGACAGCGCGACGAACGCGCCGCGCCAGCCGAAAAGGGCCATCCACCACGCGGCGAGCAGCGGGCCGGCGATGTTGCCCGCGCCGATGCCGGCGATGGCGATCCCGGAGGCGAGCGCCCTGTTGGCGGCGAACCAGGGCTGCACCGCGCCGACCGAAGGCACGTAGACGAGGCCCACGCCGAGGCCGATGCCGATGCTGTAGGTGGCGTAGAGCGCCTCGACCGAGCCGGCGCGGCTCGCGAGCCAGAGCGCCGCCGCGAGGCTCGCGACCCCGAGCGCGGCGACGCGTCGCGCGCCGAAGCGGTCGGCCGCCATGCCCCCGGGCGCGCCCAGCAGGAACCACAGGAACGCGGCAACCGAGAACACCAGCGCCACGTCGCCCCGCGAAGCGCCGAACTCGGCCTCGAAGGCGGTGAAGAAGGCGGCGAAGCAGTAGGCGGAGGCGAACCCGACGAACATCAGGGTGAACGCGGCCGCCACCACCACCCAGCCGTAGGAGGCGTCGGCTCTCAAGGCAGTGTGCATTTTGTGTTGTAGGGCGTGCGACCACAAGAATGTCGCGATTTCGCGGCTTCCCACGGTGCGCGCGCTCCGCTACCGTTGCAGCTTGCTCGGGGAAGAGAAATGCCGCTGACCAGGGAAGAGCTGCTGAACAAGCTTGGCCAGATCCAGGAGCAGGCGCAGATGACGCTGGACGAGCTGCCGATGCGCCTCGCCAAGGACCGGCTGCGCCTGATCGTCGGCCTCACGAAGTACCTCGCCACGGCGGTGAACATGGGGCCGCAAGATGCGCCGCCGCCGATCGAGAACTCCTCGCCCGACGCACCGCGCCCGCGCCCGCGCTACTAGCGCCTAGTACACGGCGCCGCGCGCCGTGATCGGCCAGAGCTCCTCGACCACGCCCCTGCGCACGCAGACGTACCAGTCGTAGAGGTTGATCGTCGGGTCGCAGTGCCCCGGCACGAGGAGCAGTTGCTCGCCCAGGCGCGGCAAGTCCTTTCCTTCCACCCAGCCGTGCTCGTCGGAGGCGTGGGTGTACTCGAGCCCCGGGCGCTGCCAGATGCCCGGCATGCCGGAATCGACGCTGGAGGCCTTGAGGCCCGCGTCGACTACCGCGAGCGCCGCGGAGGGCCGGCTCATCACGGTGGTGAGCACGAATAGCGCGTGCTCGAAGCGCGGCAGCGGCGCGGCCCACTCGTTCTTCGCGTAGTCGGCGTCCATGAAAGCGTACGAGCCGGGCTGGATCTCGTCCCAGACGCCGGCCTGCACCTCGAACATGTAGGTGCCGCTTCCCGCGCCGGTGATCCTCGGGCAGGCGATGCCCGCTTCGGCGAGCAGGCGCTTCGTGTGCGCGGCATGCTGGGCCGCGGTCTCGATCACGGCCTGGCGCTCCTCCATCGTGCGCAGGTGCTGCGCGCGCCCGTGGTAGGCCTGCAGGCCGCCGAAGCGCATGCCCAGCCGCACGATCTCCTTTGCGAGCGCCACCGCGGGCGCCCCGGGCGCCACCCCGCAGCGCTTCATGCCGACCTCGATCTCGACGTACACGTCGAGCTCGGCGCCCGAGGCCTTGAGCGGGGCGAGGTTCTCGGCGTTGTCGACGCACACGCCCAGGCGCGCCTTGCGCGAGAGCGCGGCGAGCCGCGCGAGCTTCGCCGCGCCGACGATCTCGTTGGTGATGAGCACGTCGGCGACGCCGCCCTCGACCATCGCCTCGGCCTCCGAGACCTTCTGGCAGCAGCTGCCCACCGCGCCCAGGGCGATCTGGCGCTTCGCCACGTCCGGGCACTTGTGGGTTTTCGCATGGGGCCGGATGCGCACCCTGCCGCCGACCGAATCCTTCAGCGTGGAAAGGTTCTTCTCGAATGCGTCCAGGTCGAGGATGAGCGCCGGCGTGTCGACCTCGCCGAGCTTCTGGCCGACCGCGGCCGGCGCACGCTGCGTCATGCGGCGGCCGCCTTGCGCGCGCGCTGGTGCAGGCCGAACCACGCCAGCGCCACCGCCACGACCGCCACCATCGGCAGCGCGAGGAGGTTGACGCGCTCCCAGCCCGCGGCGGTAACGGTCATGCCGGAGGTGAATGAGGAGATCACCATCATGATGAAGATCGCCTGGTCGTTCGCGCCCTGCGCCTTGGCGCGCTCCTCCGGCCGGTAGGTCTCGGTGAGGAGCGTCGTGCCGCCGATGTAGAGGAAGTTCCAGCCCACGCCGAGGACCACCATCGCCCACCAGAACTGCGCCACCGCGAGCCCGGAGAGCGCGATGCCGATCGCGGCGAAGTTGAGGAGCGCGCCGATGAACATCACCGGCAGCACGCCCAGGCGCCGGATCAGGCCGCCGGTGAAGAACGAGGGTGCGAACATCCCGACCACGTGCCAGGAAATGACGAACGCGGCATCGCCGTAGGGAAGGCCGCAGGCGCGCATGGCGATCGGCGTGGAGGTCATGAGGAAGTTCATGACGCCGTAGCCGATGGCGCCCGAGAGCACCGCGACGATGAACTTCGGCTGGGCGACGATCTCCCCGAGCGGCCGCCCGGGGGCGGCGCGCTCGGTGGGCGTGGGCTCTGGGATGCGGATGAAGCGCAAGAGCACCATGGTCGCCACCGCGAAGGCGATGAGCGCGAGGTAGGCGCCCATGAAGCGTGGCCCGGCGAGCTCGACCGTCCAGCGCGAGAGCGACGGGCCGATCAACCCGCCGACCAGCCCGCCCGCCAGCACCAGCGAGATCGCCGTGGCGCGGAAATCCGGGCTCGACACGTCCGCCGCGGCGAAGCGGTAGTACTGGCCGTAGGCGTTGTAGACGCCCCAGACCAGCGTGGCGAAGCAAAGCAGCCAGAAGCTCTGCAGCCAGATCGCGCCGGCGGCGAGCAGCGCCCCGACCACCCCCCAGAGCGTGCCCCAGGTGAGCCCGCGCTTGCGGCCGACGCGCTTCATGTGGAACGAGGCCGGCATGGTGCCCAGCGCGCCCCCGAGCACCCAGAACGTGACCGGCAGCGTCGCGAGCCCCGCGTAAGGCGCGAGCGCGAGCCCCGCCAGCCCGTTGATGGCGATCAGCGTCGCGTTGTTCGTGAACAGCATCGCCTGGCAGGCGGCGAGTAGTCCGACGTTGCGGCGCGTACTGTTCATTTATACAGTAGTGGGGTAGGATGCAGGAACCATGGATTCTAGCGACGATCGCCTGCATCTCCGGGGCGCGCGCTCTTTCGTTGCCGGCCGTTTCGAAAGTGTGGCGCGCGAGGCCTGCGACGACGGCTGGGCGCCCGAGGACGAGAGCCTCTCGCCCCTGCAAACCCAGGTCGCCATCGAGCGCGCGCGCTCCATCGTCTCGCACAACGACTCGCCCGACGTCGGCTTCGACCGCTCGATCAACCCGTACCGGGGTTGCGAGCATGGCTGCGTCTACTGCTACGCGAGACCGAGCCACGCCTACCTGGAGCTCTCGCCCGGGCTCGACTTCGAGACCAGGCTCTACGCCAAGACCAACGCCGCGGAGCTGCTGCGCGAGGAGCTCGCCAAGCCCTCCTACCGCCCCGCGCCGATCGCGCTGGGCGCCAACACCGACTGCTACCAGCCGATCGAGCGCAAGTACAGGATCACGCGGCAGATCCTGGAAGTGCTGGCCGAGTGCGAGCACCCGGTGACCCTGGTGACGAAGTCTGCGCTCATCGAGCGGGATTTGGATTTGCTCACAAACCTCTCTTCCAAAAACCTGGTCAAGGTCTTCGTCTCGATCGGCACGCTTGATCGCGTGCTCGCGCGCAAGCTCGAGCCGCGTGCGGCAAGCCCGCAGCGGCGCCTCGACGTACTGAAAGCACTTTCGAAAAACCAGATACCTTGCGGGGTAATGGTCGCGGCGCTGATCCCGGCCCTGAACGACAAGACCCTGGAGCACGTGCTCGAGGCCGCGGCGGCGGCGGGGGCGAAGGAGGCGGCCTACGTGATCATGCGCCTGCCCCACGAGCTGAAGAACATCTTCAAGGAGTGGCTGGCCGCCCACTACCCCGAGCGAGCCGCGCACGTGATCAGCATCGTGCGGCAGATGCGCGGCGGGCGCGACAACGACCCGGGCTTCGGCACCCGCATGACCGGCACCGGCAATTACGCCGAACTCATCGAGAAGCGCTTCGACATCGCCTGCCGGCGCCACGGCCTGAACGGCCACGGCGCGGGCCGCAACCCGCCCGGGCTCGACTGCAGCCGCTTCCGTCCGCCCTCGCGTCATGGTCAGATGACGCTATTCTGAAGACCAGGACCCTCCCGCTCGCCCTCGGGTGGGGCTGGGCGGCGGCGATCGTCTGGCTCTCGCTCACCCCCTCGCCCCCGCGCGTCGACTTCACAGCGAGCGACAAGCTCGGGCACCTGCTCGCCTATGGGCTGCTCATGTTCTGGTTCTCGCAGATCTACCTTTCGGGAAAGCTGCGCGCTGTGCATGCAGCCGTATTCCTTGCCATGGGCATCGGCTTGGAGGTGCTGCAAGGCCTGTCCGGCCTCAGGCAGTACGAAGTGCTCGACATGCTCGCCAATGCAGCCGGCGTCCTCTGCGGCTGGCTCGCCGCGCGCCTGCTGCCGCGCCTGCTGCCCCCGCCGTGAGCCCGCGCATCCACGTGCGCACCGAGCGGCTGCTCTCGGCGCCGATCCTGCCCACGCTCGCGCGCCTGTCCGCGCCGGGGCTGCTGCTCGTGCTCTTCCAGTCGATGGTGTCGATCGGCGACACCTACTTCGTGTCCCGGCTGGGCACCGACCCGCTCGCCGGGCTGGCGCTCGTCTTCCCGCTGCTCATGCTCCTGCAGATGACCTCGGCGGGCGCCATGGGCGGGGGCGTGTCCTCGGCGATCGCGCGCGCCCTCGGCGCGGGCGAGGCGGCCATGGCGCGGCGCCTGGTAGTGCACGCGCTGGTGATCGCCGCGGCGATGGCGGGCGCCTTCACGGTGCTGCTCCTCGCCTTCGGCCGCCCGGCCTATGCGCTGCTCGGCGGCAGCGGCGCGGCGCTCGACGCGGCGCTCGCCTACTCGAATATCGTCTTCGGCGGCGCCATCACGGTGTGGCTCGCCAACACGCTGGCGAGCGTGCTGCGCGGCACCGGCAACATGGTGGTGCCCGCCGTGGCGCTCGTCGCCGCGGCCGTGCTGCACGTGCCGCTGTCCGGGCTCCTCGTCGCGCGAATCGGCATCGCCGGCGCGGGCATCGCGTACGTCACGACCTTCGGCATCGCCGGCGGGGCGATGGCGCTGTTCGTGTTCCGCCGCGCGAGCGCGCTGCGGCCGCAGCCGGGCGACCTGCGCCTGGAACCGCGCCTGTTCCGCGAGATCCTGCGCGTGGGCGCCATCTCCACGCTCTCGGCGGTGCAGACGGTGCTCACCGCGGTGATCCTCACCGGCATCGTCGGGCGCTTCGGCGCCCCGGCGCTCGCCGGCTACGGGGTCGGGGTGCGCCTGGAGCTGCTGCAGATCCCGCTCGTGTTCGCGGTCGGCCAGGCGCTGGTGGCACTGGTCGGCACGCACGTAGGCGCCGGGCGCATCGAGCGCGCCCGGGCCATCGCCTGGACGGGCGCCGCGCTCGCCTGCGCGATCAGCCTGGCGATCGGCGCGGCGGTGTGGCTCTTTCCGCTCGCGTGGGTGGGCCTGTTCAGCACCGATCCCGGCGTGCTCGACGCGGGCTCTCTCTATCTGCGCATCGTGGCCCCGTTCTTCCCCTTCCTCGCACTGGGCATCTCGCTGTACTTCGCGGCGCAGGGCGCGGGCCAGGTGGTGCGGCCGGTGCTCGCCGGCACCGCGCGCCTCGCGATCATCGTCGCCGGGGCTTTCCTGCTCTCGCTCACCGGAACGCTGACCCTGAGCGCCCTCTTCGCGCTCATCGCGGCGGCGATGCTCGCGTTCGGGTCGCTCAGCGCGTGGGCTGTGGCGCGGGCGCGCTGGACGCCGTGAGGAACCCGATCAGCGCGTCGAGGGTCGCGTCCGGCGCCTCGGCCATCAGGGCATGCCCGGACGCATCCACCATGACCGTCCGGGCTTGCGGCAACTTCTCCTGGAGGGCCTGCGCGCCTCGCGGCGGCGTCATGACGTCGCGCCGGCCGAGGATGAAGAGCGCCGGGCACTTCACTTCGCCGGAGAAAGCGTAGTCGTCGACCGCCTTGAGGTCGTTGTAGAGGACCCCCGGCGCGAGCCGGCGCAGGCGCGCGAGGGACTCGCCGTGCATCCACATGCCCGGGCTCGGGTTGGCGCCGAGCGCGGCTTGCGCCGCGTGACCCCAGATCGTGGACATGTCGAAGGCGGCGAAGTCGTCGCGCCGCGCCGCGTCCATGAACGCCGCCGTCACTTTCATCGGATAGGCGACGCCGATGAGGGCGATTCTCTCGACGCGCTGCGGGTGCCGCGCCGCCGCCTCGAGCGCGACGAGCGCGCCCATCGAATGGCCGGTCAGTACTGCTTTTGGAATGGAAAACTTGTCGAGAACCTGGACGACCCAGTCGGCCATCTCGCCTACCGTCCGCAGCGGAGGGCCCTCGGAGCGTCCGTGGCCGGGCAGGTCGAGCGCGAGCACGTTCCAGCCGTGGTAGCCGAAGTAGCGGCTCTGCAGGCCGAAGGAGGAGTGGTCGAGGCCCGCGCCGTGCACGAACACCACCATGGGCCTTGCCGCGTCGAGCTCGTGCGCGGCGGTATAGGCGAACGCCGTCTTCCCCGCTACGGTGAAATTCACTTCTGGGAGACCTTCAAGGACCTGTCCAGGTCTTCAATCAGGTCCTGCGCGTCCTCGAGGCCGACCGAGAGGCGCACCGTGCCGGCGGTGATGCCGGCCTTCTTCAGGTCCTCGTCGCTCATGCGGTAGTGCGTGGTGGTCGCGGGATGGATGACGAGCGACTTCGCGTCGCCGACGTTGGCGAGGTGCGAGAACACGCGCAGCGACTCGATGAAGCGCTTGCCCGCCTCGCGTCCGCCCTTGATCTCGAAGGAGAACACCGCGCCGCAGCCCAGGGGCAGCAGCTTTTTCGCCAGGGCGTGGTCGGGATGCCCGGGTAATTCCGGATAGATGACTTTTTCAACCTGAGGATGAGAAGAGAGGAAGGCGACCACCTTCCTCGTGTTCTCCACGTGCCGGGGCATGCGCAGATGCAGCGTCTCGATGCCCTGCAGGATCTGGAACGCGGTCATGGGCGCCATGCAGGCGCCGAAGTCGCGCAGGCCCTCGCGCCGCGCGCGCAGCAGGAACGCGCGCGTGCCCGACTCCTCCTCGAAGTCCATGTTGTGGAAGCCGGAATAGGGCGCGGTGAGCGTCTCGAACTTGCCCGAGGCCTCCCAGTCGAAGCGCCCCGAGTCGACCAGCACGCCGCCGATGGCCGTGCCGTGGCCGCCGAGGAACTTGGTCGCCGAGTGATACAGCAGGTCGGCGCCGAGATCGAAGGGCTTCATGAGCCAGGGCGTGGTGAAGGTCGCGTCGACCAGCAGCGGCAGTTTCGCCTCGTGCGCGATCGCCGACACCGCCGGGATGTCGAGCACGTCCAGGCCCGGATTGCCGAGGGTTTCTCCGAACAGAAGCCGTGTGTTCTCGCGGATGGCTTTGCGGAAATTTTCCGCCTTCGGAACGACAAACGCCGTGTCGATGCCGAAGCGCTTGAGCGTATACGCGAGCAGGTTGTGCGAGCCGCCGTAGAGCGAGCCCGAGGCGACGATGTGCGAGCCCGCGCCCATCAGCGTCGCCACCGCGAGGTGCAGCGCCGCCTGGCCCGAGGCAGTGGCGATCGCGCCCACGCCGCCCTCGAGCGCGGCCATGCGCTCCTCGAGGACCGCTACGGTCGGGTTGGAGATGCGCGAGTAGACGTGCCCCGCGCGCTCCATGTTGAAGAGCGACGCGGCGTGCTCGGTATCGCGGAAGACGTACGAGGTGGTCTGGTAGATCGGCACCGCGCGGCTGCCGGTCGCCGGGTCGGGCGACTGGCCGGCGTGCA
>CBDDRQ010000154.1:0-3636 GCA_965233125.1 uncultured bacterium | reverse complement strand
GGCGCCATGGATGCGTCGAACCTCCTGAAGCCGGCGCTCGCGCGCGGCGAGCTGCACTGCGTCGGCGCCACCACGCTCGACGAATATCGCAAGCACGTGGAGAAGGACGCCGCGCTTGCCCGGCGTTTCCAGCCGGTCTTCGTCAGCGAGCCGACGGTGGAGGACACCATCTCCATCCTGCGCGGCCTGAAGGAGAAATACGAGGTCCATCACGGCGTGCGCATCACCGATTCCGCGCTCGTCGCCGCCGCGACCTTGTCGCACCGCTACATCACCGACCGCTTCCTGCCGGACAAGGCGATCGACCTGATGGACGAATCGGCGTCGCGGCTCCGCATGCAGGTCGATTCCAAGCCGGAGGAGCTCGACGAGCTCGACCGCCGCATCATCCAGCTGAAGATCGAGCGCGAGGCGCTGAGCAAGGAGACCGACGAGGCGTCGCGCGACCGGCTCGCCAGGCTGGAGCGCGAGCTTGCCGACCTGGAGGAGGAATCCGCCGAGTTCACGCAGCGCTGGCTCGCCGAGAAGGAGAAGCTCAGCGCGGTGTCGCGGCTGAAGGAGCAGCTCGACCAGGCGCGCTACGAGCTTGAGGCGGCGCAGCGGCGCGGCGACCTCGCCAAGGCCGGCGAGATCGCCTACGGCGTCATTCCCGACCTGGAGCGGAAACTGCGCGAAGCGGAAGCCGCCGACCGCAGCGGCGGCATGGTGGAGGAGGCGGTGACGGCGGAGCACATCGCCCAGGTGGTCGCCCGCTGGACCGGCATTCCCGTCGACAAGATGCTCGAAGGCGAGCGCGACAAGCTCTTGAGGATGGAGGACGAGCTCGGCCGGCGCGTCATCGGCCAAGCGGAGGCGGTGCATGCCGTCGCCACGGCGGTGCGGCGGGCCCGCGCCGGCCTGCAGGACCCGAACCGGCCGATCGGCTCGTTCATGTTTCTCGGGCCGACCGGCGTCGGCAAGACGGAGCTCACCAAGGCGCTTGCCGACTTCCTCTTCGACGACGAGACGGCCATGGTCCGCCTCGACATGTCGGAATACATGGAGAAGCATTCGGTCGCCCGGATGATCGGCGCGCCCCCCGGCTATGTCGGCTATGAGGAGGGCGGCGCGCTGACCGAGGCGGTGCGGCGCCGGCCTTACCAGGTCGTCCTGTTCGACGAGATCGAGAAGGCGCATGCCGACGTCTTCAACGTCCTCCTGCAGGTGCTCGACGACGGCCGCCTCACCGACGGCCAGGGCCGCACCGTCGACTTCCGCAACACGCTGGTCATCATGACCTCCAATCTCGGCGCGGAGTATCTCGTCAATCTGCGCGAGACGGAGGACGTCGACGTCGTGCGCGACCAGGTCATGCAGGTGGTCCGCGCCAACTTCCGGCCGGAGTTCCTGAACCGGATCGACGACGTGATCCTCTTCCACCGGCTGAAGCGCAACCAGATGGAGGCGATCGTCGAGATCCAGCTGCGGCGGCTGCGAAAGCTCCTGGAGGAGCGCAAGATCGCGCTGGAGCTCGACGAGAGCGCCCGCAAATGGCTGGCCGACAAGGGCTACGACCCGGCCTACGGCGCCCGGCCGCTGAAGCGGGTGATCCAGAAGCAGGTGCAGGATCCGCTCGCCGAGAAGATTCTTTCCGGCGAGGTGCGCGACGGCGACCGGGTGAAGGTTACCGCCGGCAGCGACCGCCTGCTGTTCCTGCCCAAGCACGACGAAGCGGAGGCCGCCGAAGCCGCGTAGCGCGACCTCGCGAATCGCCGCGCCCGCCGCCCGATCCCGCCGAGCGCGGCGTCGGATGGCACGAACGCCTCAGGCCCGGATGCGGCGCTCCGAGGCGCTCTGCTCTGCGAGGATGTAATCTCGCAGCGCCGATGCGGGCATCGGCCGGGCAAAGTAGAAGCCCTGCGCCTGCTCGCAGCCGAACTGCGAGAGGAACGCGGCCTGGCGGTCGGTCTCCACGCCCTCGGCCACCACGGTGAAGCCCAGCTGGTGCGCCATCTCGATGATGGTGCGCACGATGGCGGCGTCGGCGCGGTCGCTGAACACGTCGGCCACGAACGAGCGATCGATCTTGAGCGACTTCACCGGGAAGCGCGTGAGATAGGCGAGGCTCGAGTAGCCGGTGCCGAAGTCGTCGATCGCGATGCGCGTGCCCGCGTCGCGCAACGCGCGCATCACGCGGATCGCCTGCTCCGGGTCGGCCATCAGGTGGCTCTCGGTGATCTCGAATTCGATCAGGGAGGGGTCGACGCCCTCGGCGCTGACTAGCGCGCGGATGCGCTTGTCGAGGTCCTTCTGGCGGAACTGCCGCGCCGACAGGTTGACCGCGATCGGCATCACCGGCATGCCGGAGGCCATCCAGCCCTTGATGTCCTCGCAGGCGCGGCGGATCACCCACTCGCCGACCTGCACGATCAGGCCGGTTTCTTCCAGCACCGGGATGATCTCGGCCGGCGCGACTATGCCGCGCTCGGGATGCCTCCAGCGCAGCAGCGCCTCGGCGCCGCAAGGCTTGCGCGTCGCGAGGTCGTACTTGGGCTGGTAGGCAAGCTCGAACTCTTCGCGCTCGAGCGCGCGCCGCAGCTCGAAGGCGACCTGGGCGCGCGCGCGGGTGCGCTGCGTGATCTCGGTGGTGAAGTACTGGTAGGCATTGCGCCCCGACTGCTTGGCGCGGTACATCGCGGCGTCCGCGGCGCTCAGCAGGCTCTCGGAATCCTGGCCGTCGGCGGGAAACATGGCGATGCCGATGCTCGCGGTGACGAAAGTCAGCTCGCCGTGCAGCGGCACCGGCTGCGCCAGGCGCTCGAGCACCTTCTGCGCCACCAGCGCCGCGTCCTCGGGGCGCGCCAGGTCGGCGAGCACGATGGCGAACTCGTCGCCGCTGATACGGGCCACGGTATCGCCGCTGCGCACCGCGGCCTGCAGGCGCTGCGCAACCTCGCGCAGCAGCGTGTCGCCCGCGGCGTGGCTCAGCCGGTCGTTCACCAGCTTGAAGTCGTCCAGGTCGATGAACAGCACGCCGAGCGGCGCGCTCGCGCGGCGCGCGCGCTCGATCATCTGCGTGAAGCGATCGGCGAACAGGGTCCGGTTGGCCAGTCCCGTGAGCGGATCGAACTGCGCCAGGTAGGCGAGCCGGCGCTCGATGTCGATGCGCTGCAGGCCGGTGGAGAGCAGGCTGACCGCGGTACGCAGGAAGCCCAGCTCCTCGGCCCAGTAGGCGTCCTCGCGGCGCGCCAGCACGCAAAGCGCGCCGCGCACCGAGTTGTCGCCGCGCACCGCGACCACCGCCGCGCTGCCCAGCGCGCGCCCCCAGGCGAACGGCAGGTCGCCGCCCGCGCCGACGAACGGCTCGCTGCTGGTGAGCGCGACCTCGATCGCGTTGCCCGGCGCGCACGCCATGATCTCGCTGTTGTAGGCCGTGCCCGCCGCCCCCGCCCCGGCGCGCAGCACGAGCTCGCCCGGCCGCGGGCCGGGCTCGACGTACACCACGGCGTCCGCGCCGAGCCCGTCGATCACGGTTTGGATCGCCTCGGCCACCAGCTCGTGCGGCTCACGCTTGTCGAGCGCAGCCTGGCCGAAGCGCGCAAGCGCCGCCTGGTAGCGCAGGTGCGCCGCCTCGCGCTCGTCGGCCGCCTTGCGCTC
>CBDDRQ010000153.1:0-6174 GCA_965233125.1 uncultured bacterium | reverse complement strand
TTCGAGTTCCGCTGGGCCGACCAGTTCAACCTCGGCCTCGATCCGGACACCGCCAAGGAGTTCCACGACGAGACGCTCCCCCAGGACGGCGCCAAGGTGGCGCACTTCTGCTCGATGTGCGGCCCGCACTTCTGCTCGATGAAGATCACGCAGGACGTGCGCGACTACGTCGAGAAGGGCCTGAAGGAGAAGGCGGTCGAGTTCGTGAAGAAGGGCAGCGAGCTCTACACCCCGAAGAGCTAGGGGGTTTTTCCCGCCGACCCCCTGACAAGGGGGTCGTGAGCCTGCCGCGTCAGCGGCAGGCGAGCGGGGGGTTGATTTTCGAGATGGGTCATATTTGTCCCATTTTGGGTCCCCAGGGGCCTGCTTCCACGGCCGGTAAAAAAACCAACCCCCCGTTCGCCTTCGGCTCACGCCCCCCTTGTCAGGGGGGCGGCATTGCGGCCGATCTAGACGAAAAGGCTCTCCGCGGTGACCGGGATGCGCCCGTACTCGAGCGTGCGCCGGATGCGGTAGGGCTCGCCGCTCGCGAGCTTCGGGCCGCGCGAGAGGTCGACGAGCTTCTGCGGCTTGATCGGGTTGCCGGCGGCGTCGCGGATCACCATGACGCGCGGCTGCAGCCGCTTCTCCAGGTTCTGGGCGATCACGATCCCGGTCTCGCCGCTGTTCAGCTCGACCGTGCTGCCGATGGGGAAGATGCCGATGCAGCGGATGAACTGCTCGACCAGGAACGGATCGAAGAACGTGCCGCGCCATTTGTAGAGCATGCTGAGCGCGGTCGAGGGCGCCACCGGCTCGGCGTAGGGGCGGCGCGCGGTGAGCGCGTCGAAAGTGTCGACGATGGCGGCGATCGAGCCGGCGAGACCGATCTCCTTGCCGCGCAGCTTCTTCGGATAGCCGCTGCCGTCGTGGCGCTCGTGGTGCAGGAGCGCCAGGTCGGCGAGCGACGCGGGCAGGCCTCTCGTTTCGCGCAGGATCTCGGCCGAGTATTCGACGTGCTTCTTGGCGAGCTCGAACTCCCCGGCGCTGAGCCGCTCGCGCTTCTCGATGAGCGCCTGGGGCAGGCGCACCTTGCCGACGTCCTGCAGGAGCCCCAGGTGACCGAGCAGCGTCACGTCCTCGCGCGACATCTCGAGGAAGCGGCCGAACGCCGTCATGTACACCGAGACGTCGAGCGCGTGCGACTGGGTGTAGTCGCCCTTCTGCTGGAGCTGCGTGTAGAGCAGCATCGCGTCGGGATTGCGCAGCACGCTCTCGGTCACGCCGCTTACCGCCTCGTTCACGCGCTGCGCGTCGAGGGTCTTGCCCGCGCGCAGCGCGAGCACGCTTTCCTGCACCGCCTTCTCGCCGGAGGTGTGCGTGCTTACGGCGCGGCCGAACTCCTGCTCCACCGGCGCCAGCTCGACGTACTTCACCTTGCGCGTGCGCGAGAGGTCGACCGCGGCCCGCGCGGGGCCGATGGTCTGGTCGGGCAGGCGCGCGATCACCTCCGCGCGGTCCGGATCGACGTGCACCACCTTGCAGAACTTCCTCAGTGTTTCGAGCTGCTCGGGCGTCTGCAGCACGAAGCCCTGGAAGCGGAAGGGCGTGTCGGTCCACGGCCGGTCGAGCTCGGCGACGTACATGCCGAACTGCAGCTCGGCGACCGGTACTGTCTTTCTCACGGGGTTTAAGATTACCGCATGGATAGCGGCGAGGAGACCCAGGGCCCGGAAGTCGCTCGCGAGCGCTGCGACTTCATTTATCGCAGAGTCGCGCCCGGCGTCGCCGCCACCGCTGCCCTGAGCCTGCTGCTCTCGGCGTTCCTGTGGCGCTCACGGCCGCTCGAGCTGATCGTGTTCTGGCAGGTCCTCATCCTCGTGCTCTCGGCGGCGATGTGGGCGCTCTCGGCTGCCTACCGCCGCGCGCCGGGCGCGCGCGAGCAGCCGGCGCTGTGGATCCGGCGCGTCGCGTATGGCGCGGCGGCGCTCGGCGCCGGCTGGGGATTCGCCGCCGCGGTGTTCTTCCCCGGCGCACAGGAGGAGCAGGTGTTCATCTCCTTCATGGTCGCGGTGGTCACCGTGGGCGCGCTGCCGCTCTACTCCACGGTGTGGTGGGTGTACGCGCTGTACGCCGCCGGGGTCATGCTGCCCTTCAACGTCGTGCTCTTCGCCCACGGCACGGAGCTGTTCCGGCTCCTCGGCGCGGCGCTGCCGCTGCTCTACATCGCCAACGTGCTCACCGCCTACGAGCTCGGGCGGGTATTCTCCACCGCGTTCGGGCTGCGCGGCGCCTACCGGCGGCTCTCCGGCGACAACGCCGAGATCCAGGCGCAGCTCGGCGAGCAGCTCGACAGCCTGCTCGACGCGCACCGCGAGGTGCAGGCCTACGGGCGCAAGCTCTCGCTTTTCTCCGAGCGCGCGCCGATCGCGGTGTTCGAGGTCGACCCGCGCGCGACGATCCTCGACATGAACCCGGCGGCCGAGAACCTGTTCGGCTACGCTTCGCCGGAGATGGTCGGGCGCAACATCCTCACCATGCTGCTCGCCGGGGAGGACCGCGAACTCACCGAGAGGTGGTGGTCGCACTTCATCGCGGCGGGCAAGCCGGCGACGCGCGTCGCCGAGAACTGCATGCGGCGCGACGGCCTCGCGCTCGCCTGCGAGTGGACCATGACGCCGCTCGTCACCGACGAAGGCGAGGTCAGCTCGGTCGTCCTGCAGGGCCGCGACATCACCCAGCAGCGCGCCGCCGAGCGCGTGCGCGGGGAGTTCACCTCGACGCTCAGCCACGAGCTGCGCACGCCGCTCACCTCCATCCTCGGCTCGCTCTCGCTCCTGCGCAGCGGCGCGCTCGGCGACGTGCCCAAGGAGCAGGACGAGATCGTCGAGATCGCCGAGAGGAACGGCAAGCGCCTGCTCGACCTCATCAACGAGGTGCTCGACATCGAGAAGATCGAGTCCGGGCGCCTGACGCTCGAGCCCGAGCCGCTCGAGCTGGGCGAGCTCCTGCGCGAGTCGCTGCGGCTGAACCAGGGCTTCGCCGACCGCTTCCAGGTGCGCCTTGCGCTCGAGGGCGAGGTGCCGGAGCTGACGGTGCGCGCCGACCGCAAGCGCCTGATGCAGGTCATGACCAACCTGCTCTCCAATGCCGCCAAGTTCTCCCCGCCCGGCGGCGCCGTCGAGGTGAGCGTCGAGCTGCGCGCGGGCACGGTGCGCGTGGGCGTGGGCGACCGCGGACCGGGCATTCCCGAGGCGTTCCGCAGCCGCATCTTCGGCCGCTTCGCCCAGGCCGACTCGGCCGACTCGCGCATCAAGGGCGGCACCGGCCTGGGCCTCGCCATCTCGAAGCGCCTGGTCGAGATGATGCAGGGCCATGTCGGCTTCGAGGACCGGGCCGGCGGCGGCACGACCTTCTACTTCGAGCTGCCGGTCATGAAGGCCGCGGAAGCGGAGGCGCGCGAAGCCGCGCGCGTGCTCATCACCGAGGACGACGCGGTCGCCGCGGAATACCTCGCCATGGTGCTCGAGAAGGCCGGCTACCGCGTCGACGCCGTGGCCGACGCCGCCGCCTCCCGCACCCTGCTCGGACGCTGGAAGTACGCCGCGTGGCTGCTCTCGCGCCGGCTGCGCGATGCCGAGGACGCCCTCGCGTTGATCGCCGAGATGCGCGATCGTCTCGAGGGAACGCGCATCATCATGCTCGCCGGCCTGCGCAGCGACCAGGCGGGCGTGCCCGAGCCGCAGCGCCACGGCATCGTCGACTGGCTGCTGAAGAACGACTCGCGCAGCCGCATCGTCGAGGTGGTCGGGCAGGCGCTGGGCCGCCCCGCGCCGCAGCCGGGCAGCTAGTGCGCCGCGGCTTCGTGGAATCCGGCTTGCTCGGCTCGCTCGCCCAGATCGCCGCGGTGGTGGCGATCGGCGTGCCGCTGCTCATGTACCTGGTGCAGGACAAGCTGGTCTTCATGCCGCAGCCCGTGAGCGAGGAGCGTCGCGCGCAGATAAAGAGCAGGATTTCATCCGTCGAAGAGATATTCCTCGACGCCCAGGACGGTACTCGCCTGCACGCCTGGCACGTGGAGGGCGAGCCGCTGATCCTCTACTTCGGCGGCAACGCCGAGGAGGTGTCGTGGATGCTCGAGGAAGGGACGCGGCGGCTGCCCGGGGCCGGCTGGCTCCTGGTCGACTACCGCGGCTACGGCGGCAGCGGCGGATCGCCCTCGGAGACGGCGCTCGTCGCCGACGCCCTGCGCTGGTACGACCATGTTTCGCAGCGTTCACAAGCGCGCAGGGTCTTCGTCTTTGGCCGTAGTCTTGGCAGCGGCGTCGCGGTCCAGGTCGCCGCCGCCCGGCCGGTCGCCGGGGTCATCGCCATCGCGCCCTACGACAGCCTGGCCGCGGTGGGCCAGCATCATTACCCGTTCCTGCCGGTGGGCATGCTCCTGAGGCACCGCTTCGACTCCGTGGCGCTCGCGCCGCAGCTGAAAGTCCCGCTCCTGTGCCTGGTCGCGGAGCGCGACAGCGTCGTGCCGCGGGCGCATTCGCGCAAGCTCTACGAGGCCTGGGGGGGCGACAAGCGCTGGGTCGAGCTGCGCGGCGCCGGGCACAACAGCACCGACGACGCGCCCGAGTTCTGGGACAGCATCCGCGGCTTCGTCCGGTGAGAGACCTCCTCAACGCCTTCATCCTCGGCATCGTCGAGGGGCTGACCGAGTTCCTGCCGATCTCGAGCACCGGCCACCTGATCCTCGCCGGGGACCTGCTCGAGTTCGCGCCGCCGGGCCGGGACGTCTTCTACGTCGCGATCCAGACCGGCGCGATGCTCGCCGTGGTCTGGGAGTACCGCGCGCGCTTTTTCCGGGTCGACCCGCAGCTGTGGCGCAACCTCGTCGTCGCCTTCATCCCGGCGGCGGTGCTCGGGCTCGCCGCCGGGGGCTTCATCAAGGCGTACCTCTTCAAGCCGGTGCCGGTGGCGCTGGCCTTCATCATCGGCGGCGTGATCATTCTCCTGGTGGATCGGGGACAAAGAACTTCAAGAATCGAATCGACTCAATCGATGAGCGCGCTCGATGCCCTGAAGGTGGGCTGCGCGCAGTGCTTCGCGCTGATCCCGGGCACCTCGCGCTCGGGGGCGACGATCATCGGCGGCATGCTCTTCGGCCTGTCGCGGCGGGCGGCGACCGAGTTCTCCTTCTTCCTCGCCGTCCCTACGCTGATCGCCGCGGGCGCCTACGACTCGTGGCAGAACCGGGGGCTCTTCTTCGCCGACGAGATCGGCATGTGGGCGGTCGGCCTGGTGATGTCCTTCATCTCGGCCTTCCTCGTGATCCGCTGGCTGATCCGCTACGTGGCGAGCCACGACTTCCGCTGGTTCGCGTGGTACCGCATCGCGTTCGGCGTGGTGGTGCTGCTCACCGCCTGGTTCGGCTGGGTGGAGTGGACGGTGGACTAGGCCCTAGCCCTGGATCCACGGCAGGCCGGCCTTCTTCCAGCCGCCGACCGTGCCGCGGTGGTGCGCGGCGTCCTTGTCGCCCTCGAAGCCTTCGAGCACGTTGTAGCACTCGCGCCAGCCCGCCCGGGTCGCGGCCTCTGCGGCCGAGTGCGAGCGCGCGCCGGAGCGGCACAGGAACATCACCGGCTCGTCCCTGGGCGCGGCCGCGGCCAGCTCGGCGAGAAATTCGGGATTGGGAAGGTTGCCCGGCCAGGTCTGCCATTCGACGGCGGTCGCGCCCGGGATGCGGCCGACATAGGCGAGCTCGGGCTTGGTGCGCACGTCGACCAGCATGGCCCCGTCCTTCATCAGCTCGGCGGCCTCGGAGGGCAGCAGCGCGCCGGCATAGGTGAGGCCCATCGCACGGGCGCGCTCGGCCGCGCGCTTCCTGATTTCGTCCATTTGCCTGCCTTGCATTATAGGAGTGCACCGCGGCGCACCAGCGCCCCTGTTCGGTGCATTTTTGTCCGGCTAGAATGCGCCGGTGCGGGGCATGCCGAGTGGCACGGAACGTGCTCCCCGCGTGACGCTACTACACCTACACCAACTCAGCGGAGATTCCCCGATGGCGATGACGCCCGATGACGTCCTGAAGCTCATCAAAGACAAGGAGGTGAAGTTCGTCGACCTGCGCTTCACCGACACGCGCGGCAAGGAGCAGCACGTGACGGTGCCGGTCAAGTACTTCAACAAGGACAAGTTCGA
>CBDDRQ010000152.1:0-16373 GCA_965233125.1 uncultured bacterium | reverse complement strand
AGCGGCCACAGCCCCTCGTTGGCGAAGCCGAAGTAGTAGCCCTGCTCCTCCTCCGCGGAGAGCCAGACGCGGCGGATGCGGTAGCTCGGGTGCTCGGGGGGCACCATCACGTGGTCGTTCTTGTCGACCGTCTCGCGGTCGGCGTTGCCCGCGCCGTGCGCGATCCAGGTCCCGGAGCAGGCGCGCACGATCGGCTCGAGCGCGGTCACCAGGCCGCTCGCCGGGCGCTGGATGTCGATGACGTTGTCCTTGCGCCGCGTATGGATGTAGGGCTCGCGGTTGGAGACGATCAGCACCTCGTCGCCCTTCAGGTCCTGGCGCAGGATGCGCCGCAGCGCGTCGGGCCCCCAGGTGGTCTGGCTCTCGTCGCGCGAGCGGCGCTCCGACTCCATGTCGAGCAGCAAGGTCTGCAGGTCGCGGGCGATCGGGCGCAGCTCCGGGGCGGTGCCCTTGAAGGCGACCGGCGAGCGCAGCAGCGTCTCCCCCGAGAGCAGCGCCTTCAGGCCCGCCACCCAGCCGCGCCAGCTGATCTCGGCGATCACCACGGTGATGAGCGCCACCACCGCGGCGATGGCGGCGAAGAGCCACAGCACGTACTTCTTGGTGTCCTCGCTGCGCCGCTGCACGAAGCTCATGTCGTGCACGATCATCAGCTGGCCGAGCAGCTCGCCCTCGTAGGAGACCGGGTTGGCGGAGATGTGCAGCGGCCCGTCGGCGAGCTGCAGCACCCAGTTGCGCCCCTCGGGCGTGTCCGAGGCGGTGCAGCGCACCGGGCCGGGGAAGGCCGGGCTCGCGTAGAGGAGCTTGCCCGCGCGGTCGCAGTAGCCCAGCGCGTAGATCCGCTCGCCTTCCATGATGCGCTGGAAGTAGCGCAGCACCCGGGTGCGCGCCCCGCGCGGCTCGCGCATCAGCTCGGCGAGGGGCTCCTGAGCGGTCTGGGCGATGAGCGCGCCCCTCGCGTCGAGGTCGCGCACGAACCACTGGAAGGTGAGCCGGTCGACGAGCGGCACCACCGCGTAGGCGATGGCGGCCAGCGCGAGGGCCAGGGGCACGACAAAGCGTAGCGAGAGCGGCATCCGTCTCCTGTGGTTGAGCGTCCCCCGGCGCCTGTAGCAAATTTTACGCCGCGAGGGGCGGGGCGGCTGTCGTTATTCGGCTACACGCACCACCTTGACCGCGGGCTTCTCCGGCGGCTCGTCGAGCTCGGCGGCCTCGATCTTCTGGAACTGCTGCGTGATCTTGCGGCTGGAGGTCTGCACCTCCTCGGCGTCCTCGTGCGCCTGGCGGATGTGGTCGGCGAGCTTGCGCATGCGCTCCTCGAAGCGGCGGAAGTCCTGCCCGAGGCGCCCCAGCGCGTCCTTGATGACGTGGATCTGCTTGCGCGTCTCGACGTCCTTCAGCACCGCGCGCGCGGTGTTGAGCACCGCCATCAGCGTGGTGGGCGAGACGATCCACACGCGCCTCGCGTTGGCGTAGTCCACGACCTCCGGGTGGTAGGCGTGGATCTCGGCGAACACCGCCTCCGCGGGCACGAACATCACCGCGCCGTCGGAGGTCTCGCCCTCGACGATGTACTTCGAGGCGATGGCGTCGACGTGGCGGCGCACGTCGGCGCGGAACGCCTTCTGTGCCTCGGGCGCCTTGCCCTCGATCATCAGCCGGTAGTTCTCCAGGGGGAACTTCGAGTCCACGCACACCAGGCCGGTCGGCGCCGGCAGGCGCAGCACGCAGTCCGCTCGCGCGCCGCTCGCGAGCGTGTACTGCATCTCGAACCCCGCGGGCGGCAGCGCGTTCCGCACCAGCGCCTCGAGCTGCACCTCGCCGAAGGCGCCGCGCGAGCGCTTGTCGCCCAGCAGCTCCTGCAGGCTCACCACGCTGCCGGTGAGGGTCTCGATCTTCTTCTGCGCCTCGTCGATGGTGGCGAGGCGGCTCATCACGCTGACGAAGGTCTCGTTGGTCTTGCGAAAGCCCTCGTCCAGGCGCTCGTTGACGCGCCCGGAGATCTGCTCCAGGCGCTGGTCGAGCTTGGCGTCGATGCGGTCGGCCTGCTTCGCGAGGCCGTCGTGCAGGTCGGTGAGCATGGCGCGGTGCTTTTCCTCGAGCAGCTTCTGCACCCGCACCACGATCCACGCCGCCACGCCGAGGGTGGCGAGCGCGAGGAAAGCGGCGAGCTCGGCCATGCGCGATTCTACGGCTTAAGGGGGGCTTAAGGCTTCGGCTCGCATCATGGGCGCATCGCACATTCGAGGAGGAGGACCATGCCGACCCTGCGCAGGCGATGGAACGAATACCGCCCGAGCAAGACCGAGTCGTTCTGGACCGCGGCGGGCGCGGTGATCGCGACGCTCGTCATCGGCTTCGGCTTCGCCGGCTGGGTCACCGGCGGCACCGCCGAGGAAATGGCGGCGCAGGCGGCGAACGGCGCGCGCCACCAGCTCGCGGCCGCCATCTGCGTGAACCAGTTCCTGCACGCCGCGAACGCGGGCACGCGCCTCGCCGACCTGAAGAAGGCCGACTGGTACCAGCGCGACGAGATCGTCGCGGCGAGCGGCTGGGCGACCATGCCCGACCGCAAGGAGCCCAACGTGGTGGTCGCGGAGATGTGCGCCTCGCGGCTCGCCGAGATGCCGGCGGGCGCGAAGCTATAGCGCCTCGCGCAGCGTGATCGCCGGCGAGGCGCGCAGCACCTTGCGCGAGGAGAGCCAGGCGTTGAGCGAGAGGAGCGCGAGGCCGGCGAGCGGCCCCGCCACCCAGAGGGCGGCCGAGGGCGGCAGGTCGAGCTCGAACACGCGCCGCGCGAGGAGCTGCCCGATCGCCGCGGCGCCCAGCGTGGCGAGCAGCCCCGCGATCGCCCCCATGGCGAGGAACTCCATCCTCTGCGCGCCGGTCACCTGCGCGCGCGAGGCGCCGTAGACGCGCATCACCGCCGCCTCGCGGCGGCGCTCGTCCTCCGTGGCGACCAGCGCCGAGTACAGGACCAGCAGCCCGGCGCCGAGCGCGAACAGGAACACGAACTGCACCGCGGCGATGAGCTGGTCGATCACACCCTGCGCCTGGCGCACCGCCGCGCCGACGTCGACCACGGTGAGATTGGGGAAGCGCGCGGCGAGCTCGTTCACCACCGCCTCCTGCCCCGGCTCCAGGCGAAAGGCGCTGATGAAGCTGGCGGGCATGCCTTCCAGCAGCCGCGGCGGCGCGATGACGAAGAAGTTCACCTTCATCGAGTCCCAGCGCAGCTTGCGCAGCGAGCCGATGCTCGCGGTAAAGCTCTGCGCGCCCACCGACCAGGTGAGCTCGTCGCCGAGCTTCCAGCCAAGCCGTTCGGCGATCCCCTGCTCTACCGAAATATTCTTTTCTCCAGGTGAAAACCACTTTCCGGCCACCACCTCGTTGTGCGCGGGCGGCTCGCTCATGTAGGAGAGGTTGAACTCGCGCTCGATCATGCGCCGCGCGCGTTCCTCGGCGTAGTCGTCCTCGCTCACGCGCTTGCCGTTGTGCGCCGTGACCCGCCCGCGCACCATCGGGGAAAGCTCTGCCTGAACTTTGTTCTTTTCAAAAAAGGCTTCTACGGCAGGGCGCTGATCGGGCTGCACCCCGATCAGGAAGCGGTTGGGCGCGTCCGCCGGCGCCGAGCGGCGCCAGGCGTCGACGAGGTCGTTGCGCGTGAAGGTGAGCAGCAGCACCGCGGTCAGCCCGAGCGCGAGGCTCGCCACCTGCACAGCGTTGCCGCCGGCGTGGCGGCGCAGGTTGGCGAGCCCGTAGCGCAGGCGCCCGCCGAAAAGGCGCGTCACGCGCCGGTGCGTGAGCAGCGCGAGCGCGCCCCAGGCGACGGCGAAGAAGGCCGCCACCGCGGCGGCGAAGCCGCCCACCACCGTGAGCCCCAGCCTGAGGTCGCCCGCCTGCCACACGAGCAGCGCGCCGAACGCCAGCGCGCCGACCGCGTAGGAGGCGAAGGCGCCGGCCGTGGGCGCGGTCTCGCGGCGCATCACGCGCACCGCCGGGACGTTCTTCAGCTGCAGGAGCGGCGGCAGCGCGAAGCCGAGCAGCAGCACCAGCCCCACGAGGAAGCCCTGCAGCGCCGGCAGCGCGGTGGGCGGGGGCAGCTCGCCGCGCAGCAGCCCGGCGAGCGCGGCGGCGATCGCCGTCTGCGCGCCGAAGCCGATCAGCGTCCCGAGCGCGCAGGCGCCAAGGCCGAGCAGCACGAACTCGCTGCCGTAGAGCGCGACGATCCTCGCCTGCGTCGCCCCCAGGCAGCGCATCACCGCGCAGCCGTCGAGGTGGCGCTCGACGAAGCGCCGCGTGCCCAGCGCGATCGCCACGCCGGCGAGGATCGCGGCGAGCAGCGCCGTCAGGCCGAGAAAGCGCTCGGCGCGCTCGATCGAGGCGCGCACCTCGGGCCGGCCGGTCTCCAGGTCCTCCACGCGCTGCCCACGTTCGAGCCGGTCTTGCATTTCACTTTGAAACGCTTTTACTTTTTCAGAAGAACCCGCGGCATAGATGTAGTACCAGACGCGGCTGCCGGTCTGCACCAGGCCGGTGGCGGCGACGTCCTCGAGGTGCATCATCAGCCGCGGCGCGATGTTGAAGAAGTTGGCGTTGCGCTCGGGCTCGAGCGTGAGCACCGCGGCGACGCGGAGCTCCGCGCGCCCCAGGCGCAGCGTCGAGCCCACCGGCGCGCCCAGCGCCGAGACCAGGCGCTCCTCGATCCACACCGTGCCGCGCGCCGGCCCGCGCTCGGCCGGCGCGTCGCTCGCGCCCGGCGCGGGCGCGGTGCGCAGCCGGCCGCGCAGCGGGTAGTTCTCGGTCACCGCCTTCACGCCGGCGAGCTGGCTCTGCTCGCCGTGGATCGCCATGCTGATGAAATTGACCGCTTCCGCCGATTGCAGGCCGGATCGGTTGATGCTCTCTACGACATCTTTTCTCCAGGCATGATCGGACACCAGCACGAGGTCCGCGCCGAGGAGCTGGTGCGCGTCGCGCACCACCGCCTGGGAGAGCCGGTCGGCGAAGAAGGCGACGCTCGTCACCGCGGCGACGGCGACCACGAGCGCCGCGGCGAGCACGCGCAGCTCGCCCGCGCGCCAGTCGCGCGCGAGCATGCGCAGGGCGCTCCTCACTGCACCACCTGGCCGCCGGCGAGGCGCACGCGGCGGTGGCAGCGCGCGGCGAGGTTCTCGTCGTGCGTCACCATCACGAGCGTGGTGCCGAACTCGCGGTTCATGCCGAACAGCAGCTCGATCACACCCTCGCCCGAGGCGGCGTCGAGGCTGCCGGTGGGCTCGTCGGCGAGCAGGAGCTTGGGCCGCATGACGAACGCGCGCGCGAGCGCCACGCGCTGCTGCTCGCCGCCGGAAAGGTGCTTGGGGTAGTGGTGCAGGCGCTCCCCCAGGCCGACGCGCTCGAGCATCTGGCGCGCCAATTCTTCAGTTTGATTGGTATTTGAAAGCTCGAGCGGCAGCATGACGTTCTCCAGCGCCGTCCACCCCGGCAGCAGCTGGAAGGACTGGAACACGAACCCGACCGCGCGGGCGCGCAGCCCGGCCCGGGCATCCTCGTCGAGGGAGAAGAGATCGGCGCCGTCGAGCTCGACCGCGCCCGCGGTGGGCGTGTCGAGGCCGGCGAGGATGGCGAGCAGGGTGGACTTGCCCGAGCCCGAGGCGCCGAGCACCGCGAGCGCCTCGCCGCGCGTGACCTCGAGGTCGATGTCGCGCAGAATGACGAGGTCCGAGTCCCCGCTCTTCACCGTCTTGCCGATGCCGCGCGCGCTCAACAGCCTGCTGTTATGCATGTTCCTCGTGGTGGTGGGAGGCGCGCACGCGGCCTCTGAAAGAAACATCCTCGTTTTCGGCGACAGCCTGTCCGCGGCCTACGGCATCGCGCAGGCGCGCGGCTGGGTGGCGCTGCTCGGCGAGCGCCTGAAGCGCGAGCGCCTGGATTATAGCGTCGTCAACGCGAGCATCTCGGGGGAAACCACCGCCGGCGGCCGGGCGCGCCTGAAAGGCGCGCTCGAGCGGCACCGGCCCGCGGTGGTGGTGCTCGCGCTCGGCGCCAACGACGGCCTGCGCGGCCTGCCGGTCCCGCAGATGCGCGACAACCTCGCGGCGATGGTGCGCGAGTCGCAGGCCGCGGGCGCGCGCGTGCTCGTGCTCGGGATGAAAGTGCCGCCCAACTACGGGCCGGACTACGCGCAGAGCTTCGCGGCGGCGTTCGCCGAGGTCGCGAAGCGCCGCAAGGCGGCGCTGGTGCCGTTCCTGCTCGAGGATTTCGCGGAGAACACCGAGCTCTTCCAGGGCGACCGCATCCACCCCGCCGAGGCGGCGCAGCCGCTCATGCTGGAGCGCGTATGGAAAGAGCTGCGGCGCCTGCTGTGAAGCCCGGGGACCTGTCCGGCTTCGACAGCATCGTCGACGCGCGCACGCCCTCGGAATACGCCGAGGACCACATCCCGGGAGCGATCTGCGCGCCGGTGCTCGACGACGCCGAGCGCGCCGAGGTCGGCACGATGTACAAGCAGGTGTCGCCCTTCGAGGCGAAGAAGAGGGGCGGCGCGCTGGTCGCCCGCAATGTCGCTTCCCATATCGAGAAGCAGTTCTCCGGAAAGCCGAAGAGCTGGAAGCCCCTCGTGTACTGCTGGCGCGGCGGCAAGCGCTCCGGGGCGATGGCGCACATCCTGCGCGAGGTCGGCTGGGACGCGCACACCCTGGAAGGCGGCTACAAGGCCTATCGGCGCTGGGTCGTCGAGCAGCTCGCCGCTTTACCTCAAGACTTTTCGTTTCACGTCGTTCATGGTCCCACGGGCAGCGGCAAGAGCCGCCTGCTCGCGGCGCTGCGCGAGGCGGGCGCCCAGGTGCTCGACCTCGAGGCGCTCGCCGCGCACCGCGGCTCGGTGCTCGGCGGCCTGCCCGGGCGGCCGCAGCCCTCGCAGAAGATGTTCGAGAGCATGGTGCTGAAAGAGCTTCTTTCATTCCAGAGGGGAAAACCTGTTTTCGTGGAGGCGGAATCAAAGAAGATCGGCGAGCTCCAGGTTCCCGAGGCGCTGATGCAGCGCATGCGCGCCTCGCCCTGCGTCGCGCTCGAGGCGTCTCTCGAGACGCGGGTCGAGCTGCTGCTCGAGGAGTACCGCCACTTCCTCGAGGACCGCGCCGCCCTCGAGGCGCAGCTCGACTGCCTGGTCGCCCTGCACGGGAAGGAGAAGATCGGCGCCTGGAAGGACCTGGCGCGCCGCGGCGCGTGGCGCGAGTTCGTCGCGAGGCTCCTCGCGGAGCATTACGACCCCGCGTACCGGCGCTCATCGGGCCGCAACTTCCCGGGCCTGGCGACGGCGGGGAAGCTGCGCATCGATGGCGCCGGCGAAGCGGCCTTCCGCCAGGCAGCGCGGCAACAGTTGGGCGCATGAGCGCCGACCTGCACGGCAAGGAAGCCGCCGACTACCTCGAAGGCCTGATGGAGGGCTTCGTCGCCTACGACGGCAACTGGACGATGACCTACATGAACGCCGCGGGCGAGCGGATCCTCGGCCGCCGGCGCGAGGACGTGCTGGGCAAGACCTGGCACCAGGCCTTCCCGCACGCGGTGGGCAACCCGGTCGACCACATGTACCAGCGCGTCATGCGCACGCGCAAAGCCGAGACCATGGAGTATCACTACCCCCACTACGGGCGCTGGCTGGAGATCAGCGCCTCGCCGGTGCGCACCGGCGGCGTGGGCGTGTACTTCCGCGACATCTCCGACCGCAAGCGCGCCGAGCAGGAGCTGCGCGACAACGACCGGCGCAAGGACGAGTTCCTCGCCACCCTCGCCCACGAGCTGCGCAACCCGCTCGCGCCGATCCGCAGCGGCCTGCAGCTCCTGCAGGTCGCCCCGGCCGGCGGCGAGGCGGCGCGCCAGACGCTCACCATCATGGAGCGCCAGGTCCAGCACCTGGTGCGCCTGCTCGACGACCTGATGGAGGTGTCGCGCATCACGCAGGGACGCGTAGTGCTGCGCAAGCAGGCCCTCGACCTCGCCGAGGCGGTGCGCACCGCGGTCGAGGCGAACCGGCCGCTGCTCGCCGCCGCGGCGCACGGCCTCGAGCTCGACCTGCCCGCCGAGCCGGTGCGCGTGCACGCCGACCCGGTGCGCATCGCCCAGGTGGTCTCGAACCTCCTCAACAACGCCGCCAAGTACACTCCCGACGGCGGCCGCATCGCGCTCTCGCTGCGCCGCGAGGGCGCGGCGGCCGCGATCCGCGTGCGCGACAACGGCATCGGCATCGCCCCCGAGCTGCTGCCGCGCCTGTTCGAGAAGTTCTCCCAGGGCCCCGGCAGCCTCGAGCGCTCGCGCGGCGGCCTGGGCATCGGCCTCGCGCTCGCGCGCACGCTGGTCGAGCTGCACGGCGGCAGCATCGAGGCGCACAGCGCCGGCGAAGGCAAGGGGTCGGAATTTGTCGTATCGTTGCCGCTCCTGTGAGCGACGAGACCTTCTACGCACGCACCTTCGCGCTGCTCGCGCTGCTCGCGCTCGCGTACCTGCTCTACCAGATCCTGCTGCCGTTCCTCGCGCCGATCGCCTGGGCGCTGTTCATCGCCTTCCTGCTGCACCCCACGCACGGCTGGCTCACGCGCAAGCTCCGCGGCCGGCCGAGCGCGTCGGCGACGCTGCTCACGCTCGCAACGTTTTTCATGCTCCTCGGGCCGCTCACCGCGCTCGGTGCCGCCTTCGCCGCGCAGGTGGCGGACCTGCTGCGCTACGCGCAGGACTTCGCCGCCGAGCACAAGGGCCAGGACCTCTACGACTTCGCCGAGCTGCCGGTGATCGGCCCGGCCATCGCCTGGCTGCAGGAGACGACCGGCTTCTCGCTCGCGCAGCTCCAGGCCTATGCGCTGCAGGGGGCGCGCGCGGTGCTGGGCTCGCTCGCGGGGCTGGGCAAGATGGCGTTCGTCGGCGCGCTCGGCACGGTGGTCGGCTTCGTGATGATGATGTTCATCCTGTTCTTCGCCATCCGCGACGGGCGCGCGATGTTCCATGACCTGCGCGCGCTGGTGCCGATGTCGGAGAGCGAGCGCGGGCGGCTCTTCGAGCACCTGGGCTCTGTGATGCGCGCGATGGTCTTCGGCACCGGCGTCACCGCCATCGCGCAGGGGGTGCTGGTCGCCATCGCCTTCGCCATCGTCGGGCTGCCCTCGCCCATCGTCTTCGGCGTGCTCGCGGCGCTGTTCGCCCTGATCCCGATGGCCGGCACGCCCTTCGTGTGGGTGCCGGCGGCGATCCTGCTCGCCGTCCAGGGGCGCTACGGCGCGGCGCTCTTCATGGCGCTCTGGGGAGGCTTCGTCGCCACCATCGACAACTTCCTGCGCCCGCTGCTCGTCTCGGGCCGCGCCCAGGTCGGCACCCTCACGGTGTTCATCGGCGTGCTGGGCGGGGTCTCGGCCTTCGGGCCGATCGGCATCTTCCTCGGCCCGCTGGTGCTCGCGCTGGTGATCGCGATGATGCGCTTCGTGCTCGAGATGCGCGCCGAGCAGACGCACTCGGGCTAAGGGGTCAGAGCAAATTTGCCAACGCCGGCAATTTGCTCTGACCCCGTTAAGCGTTTACGCGTTCAGGCCCGCCAATACCCTGACGTGCTGCACGACGCTGCGCGCGAGCGCGGAGAGCGCGTAGCCGCCTTCGAGCATCGACACCATGCGCCCCTTCGCGTGGCGCTCGGCCACCGTCTTCACCTGCTCGGTCACCCAGGCGTAGTCGGCGTCGCCCAGGCGCATCATCGCCATGTCGTCCTCGAGGTGCGCGTCGAACCCCGCCGAGAACAGGACCAGCTCGGGCCTGAAGGCCTCCAGGGCGGGCAGCCAGTGCTCGCGCACCGCCTCGCGGAACTCCTTCGAGCCGGCGCCGGCGCCCAGGGGCACGTTCACCATGTTGCGCGCCGGGTCCTCGGTGCCGCTGTAGGGATAGAACGGGTGCTGGAAGGTCGAGACCATCAGCACGTGCGGGTCGTTCTCGAAGATGTCCTCGGTGCCGTTGCCGTGGTGCACGTCGAAGTCGATGACGGCGACGCGCTCCAGGCCGTGCGCGTGCAGCGCGTGGCGCGCCGCGACCGCGACGTTGTTGAAGATGCAGAAGCCCATGGGCCGCGCGCGGCAGGCGTGGTGGCCCGGCGGCCGGACGCTACAGAATGCCGTTTTTACTTTACTTTGCAATACCAGATCAGTCGCCAGCACCGCCGCGCCCGCGGCGCGCAGCGCCGCGCGCAGGCTCCAGGGATTCATCGCCGTGTCGGGGTCGAGGTGCACGGTGCCCGATTGCGGCGCCGCGTCGCGCACGGCGCGCACGTACTCGAGGGGATGCACGCGTGAAAGCTGCTCGTCGCTCGCGAGCGGCGCGTCGTGGCGCTCGAGGTGCAGGCCGACGCCCGAGGCGATGAGCTGGTCCTCGATCGCGGTGAGGCGCGCCGGCCGCTCGGGGTGGTGCGCGCCCATTTCGTGCTTCAGACAGTCCGGATGGGTGATGAGCGCGCAGGACATAAGGCATTGAATCTTAGCGCATCGAGTACAATGCCGGCATGCTCCTGAAAGCGGATTTCCAGCCGCGCGCCGCCGGCACCGCACCGATCGACCGGGTCATCGACGCCGCCGGGCGCATCATCCTCGGCAAGGAAACGCAGGTGCGCCTCGCGCTCGCCTGCCTGCTCGCGCGGGGCCACCTGCTGATCGAGGACCTGCCCGGCGTGGGCAAGACCACGCTCGCGCACGTGCTGGCGCGCTCCCTCGGCCTGCACTTCCAGCGCATCCAGTTCACGAGCGACATGCTGCCCGCGGACATCATCGGCGTGTCGATCTACGAGCGCGACGGCGGGCGCTTCAGCTTCCATCCCGGGCCGGTGTTCGCGCAGGTGATCCTCGCCGACGAGGTGAACCGCGCCACGCCCAAGACGCAGTCGGCGCTGCTCGAAGCGATGGAGGAGCACCAGGTCACCGCCGACGGCGAGACGCGCAAGCTCCCCGAGCCCTTCTTCGTCATCGCCACGCAGAACCCCTCCGAGCAGGTGGGCACCTTCCCGCTGCCCGAGTCGCAGCTCGACCGCTTCATGATGCGGATCGAGCTCGGCTATCCCGACCGCGACGCCGAGCGCGCGCTGCTCTCGGGCACCGACCGGCGCGATCTGCTCGCCACGCTCGAGCCGTGCATGTCGCCGGCGGAGCTGGTCGAGCTGCAGATGGGCGTGGACAAGATCCACGTCGCGCCGGCGCTGCTCGACTACGTGCAGGCGATCGTCGAGCACACGCGCCGCTCGCCCGACTACATCGCCGGGCTCTCGCCGCGCGCCGCGCTCGCGCTCGTGCGCTGCGCGCGCGCCTGGGCGCTGCTCGAGGGCCGCGACAAGGTGATCCCCGAGGACGTGCAGGCGATCCTGCCCGGCGTGGCGGCGCACCGCCTGCGCCCGGCGCACGACTCGGCGCGGCGCGTCGACGTGGGCGCGCAGCTCCTCGCCGCCGTCCCGATTCCGTAGACCTAGCCGGCGACCTCGACCTGGATGTCGAGGGAGCACGCGGGTGCGTCCCTCAGCGTGCAGCCGACCGGTGAGTGCGCCTCGGCCCAGGCGACGATCTCCCGCAGCGTCTGCGCGTCGGCGTTGCCGCGGATCCTGACCGTGGTGCGCACCGCGTGGTGGCCGGCGCCGACCTTGCCGTCGAGCCCCAGGATCCCCCGCAGGTCGGCGTCGCTGTCCACGGTGACTTCCAGCGCCTCGAGCGCCACGCCGAGCTTCGCGGCGCGCATGGCGATGACCGTGGCCATGCACGAGGCGATCGCGCCGCGCAGGAACCAGCCCGGGTTGGGAGCGGCGGCGCCCCCGCCCATCGCCGGCGGCATGTCGGTCTCCAGGCGCTGGCCCTGCGGCCCGGTCACCTCGCACCTGAGGCCGCCGGTGAGGCGCGCCGTGGCCGGGACGTTCTTAGCCCTCGATTTGGCCGGGTCGGCCGAAATCGCGGCGCTCAGCTGCTCGATCGCTTTGCGGATGCCGGGATCGCTCATGGTGGCCCATGGTAACGCCCGGCAGACTTCATGCTGGCGGGCAGGGCTTCACCTTGCGAGCCTTGCCGAGGAACGCGCTGATCTGCCCGGCGATCCCCTTGAATTCCCCGACCTTGCCGTAGTTGGCGACGAAGTTCTCGAGCAGGGCGCGGCCGTCGAGCCGTTCCTGCTCGAGACGCCGGCACTCGCGCGCGGCTGCCTCGCGCGCTTCCTGCTCGGCGCGCTGGCGGGCAAGGGCTTCTGCCGCCAACTTCTCCTGGCGCTCGCGCTCTTCCTGGGCCTTGCGCGCGGCCTCGGCCTCCAGCCGGCGGCGCTCGGCGGCGAGCCGTTCCTCCTCGGCTTCCCGCTGCTTCCGGGCGGCCTCCCGGGCGGCCTCTTCCCGGGCAAGCTGCTCGGCGCGCTCACGCTCGAGGCGCTCGCGCTCGGCGCGCTCCTCGGCTTCCTTCTTGGCCCTCGCCTGCCGCTCTTCTTCCTCGATCCTGGCGCGGCGCTCGGCCTCGGTGAGCTCACCGCACATCAGGTGGAGGTAGGGATCGACGGGTCTGGTGCAGTCCTGCTCGTTTCCCGCCGTCGGCCGCGGGGAGGCTCCATCCCGCGGCTGGGTACTGCAGCCGGCCGCAAGCACGAGGAGGAGGACGACGGTCATGTTCTTGTTCATGGCTCTCCCTTGAGGTTATAAGCGCGCAGCGCCAGGACCGCGCGATTCCACTTGGATGCGAAGGATACGCGCAGCGCGCTCGGCGCGCTGCGACACAATCCCCACATCGGCAGCGACGCCTCGAGGACAGGCCAGGAGTCGCTGAACGGGATGCCGCCTTTGGCCTTGTCCGTCTTGGGGTTGGTATGAATGATGACGATGACTGCCTGGGGGTCCACGTCGCACACGCGTACCACCACGTCGGTGATCGAAGGGGCGGCGTGCCTCCAGCGTATCGTGGGTTACGCGTCCAAGCGCGCAGCGCGAGGTAGGCGTCGGTCAACAACGCGCTGTTAGGGCGTCTCAGCAGCCACAGGTACCAAGTCCCTCATACTTCACAGGCTGCGCTCTCCTTGGAGTCACGACGACGGTAGCGCGGACATCAAAATACTCGCATGGATCTTCTGGCTGCTTCTTCGGACACGTGTTCGCACCTGGGCGATACAGAATTTCGATGGCAGCATCCTCTCCGACGTACGACTCCTCCCAGGTCATCCCTCGGTGAAAACTGAATGACTGCGATGCTGGTCGCCGGGACTTGAGTTCAAGCTCTTGTCCTCGGAGGATCGCGAACAGCGGCGAACCGTCTCTGAGCTCGGCATGCAGGTGATACGAACTGGAAACGTCGCTTGATGCGCACGCAAGTGTTGCGATGCGAATTGAACAGCCACATCCGATGCGGGTGTATGGGAGGCAAGCCAACTCCGGCTGCGCCTGCGCTATGGATTGACCATAGGTGTTCAGGCTCAAGACCGCCAGAGTCGCAACGGTCAGAAGAGGGCGAGGTGCGGGCACCCGAGACGCCTATTGTCCGGCCCATCAGCCGCGCGCGGCTTCTTCGCCGTCATCGCTTCCCCACGAGGTCGCCTAACGTTCGCGTTTTGCCGCGCCGTGCTGAGCGCTCAGCAGGGGCACTCCGTTTAATGACCACGCCGGCTTCATCCCGCTACCAAAATGCAGGCGAAGCTCTATGCGTGGGCCCTGCGATAGGGACGACGGTGCTTGTGAGAATGGCGACGAGTGAGCGAATGGATCCGCATGTGCTGTGGAGCCAAGTACAGCCCAGGCTAGCACGGCGGAAAAGATGCGACGACTCCCGATCATGACGGCTAACGTTCACGCTCACCGGGCGCGAGCGGTGATGAGCTTGGTGAACCGGTGCGCTGATCGCGAGCGTCCGCGTGGAGCGTGTTGTTAGCTTGCAGCCAATGCCGGGCGAAGACAATGCCGAGCGCTGGCGCCATTAGCAATGCGACCAACCAAAACAGGGCTTCACGCAGATTGTCACTGGCCGCGCTTCGTGCCACTTGGGTTGTTGCTACCCAGGATTCGCGTCGCTGAAGAGCTTCAGCCGTTGGCTGGTACGCCACCCTCTTTCCGCTTTGCGCAAAATAGGTGCGCAAAACGCCAGAACTGACAAAGACGCTATTGGCATAACTTTGACTTCCGACTTCTCTCTTTTCGGGCGACAAGTCCTTTCCCCAATCATCGGGGAGCTCGGCATGGGGTGGCGAATAGTTGGCCGTGGTCGTTAAGGTCTGGTATTTCCAATAGGCCGTGCCACCAAATAGTAGGGCGAGCATTACGCCTATTCCAAGTTGCACCGCCGCCGCTCGAGTCGACTGCCTGGCTATCAATTGCCGCATGCCTTCAAACAATAGTACGACCGCAACGATGCCCGCCGCCAAGGAGGAAAAGATCGCGAACCAGTCGGGCTTCATCGGTGCAAGCTAACGTTCCCGGTAACCGGCGCGCGCTCGCCAACCCACGCAGATGGCGGCATATCCGCGCGCGTCCGCGTTGACCGGGCTGTTATGCGGCATCCAGGCGCTCAACGTTTTGGCCAGATCGTGTTGCCCGCAAACATATCGCATTGGCAAGCCTCCATGGGGAGTTGCCTGATGCTACTCGCCGCGAGCCCAAGAACAACGTCGTAGCAGCGGTCCTGCATAGCGGGGACCGAAACCTTGACCGGTTGATACTCCGTATGCTCGACAACGAGAGGGACCTCAGGAGTCAGCGCGGGGATGATCCACTTGATTCCGAGGCAGCCTCTGGCATCGGTAACTTGCGACCACTGATAAATCGGCCGGTCAGACCTTCGTACCGCCACGCGTACGATTGGGCTACCGTCCTCGTCTGTGACTTTGAAACGAGCCGCGAGGGTCGGCGATGCGCCGCTATCGCGGGGACACGAGCATTGTTCCGTAGACGCGGTGGTGACCGTGCTTCCTTCCCTGACACCAGAGCGCGCCAGCTGCAGCGTCAAGCATGTATCGCTGCCGACGGGTACATCGAGTTCGTGACAAAGCCCTTCTTCTCGGCGCGAAACGTAACAGTGTGGCCCGGACCGACGACACCTTGGACATGGGCGCAACCCTGGGGATCGGTATATCGCGCGAGATCGTGGTCGCCGCTGATGGTTCGGCGTATCAAGACATCCGGCACCGGCTTCCCGTCGGTGGCAAGAACCTTGACTCGGGAAGAGAGGTGGGCGTCGCAACTCGTGCAAGCGATGGCGATGGCGACCACCAAAAGCGGCGTTCGGTCAGCCACTGTGATGGTCAATTGATGCCGCATAACGTTCGCGTTTTGCCGCGGCGCATGCGCAGCGTAGCAAGCGGAGGGCGTCGGTCAACAACGCGCTGTTAGGCCGCTCGATCGTTTGCAACATGTGTGATCTCGTAGTGACGAACAAAGTCGTCGAAGTCGACCAATACTGCTCGAGCTTCCGGATCAACGACTGCGGTTTCCGGATTGTCGCCGGCGAACTTGCGAATCGCATCCATCGAATCCCAGAATGTCACCACAAGAAACTCGACTCGCCCGGCATCTTCACGCCGTAGAACGCGAGCACCGCAATGGCCTGGGATCGCCGTAAGCTGCGGGAAGACAGTTGTTGTGACATGCCGTTCGTAGGCGTCGGCGTTCGCGGAAGAACTTGCAACACCGCGCCACAGTCGAGCGATCATGTGGGCCTCGCGCTCATCACGGGTAAGCGGCCTAACGTCCACGCCCACCGGCGCGCGCGCCCGGTGAGCTCTGCGAAAGCACGGCGCTCGCGCGCGCATCCGTGTGCGGCGTGCTGTTAGCTGGCATTGGCGTTTGCCCTGGCAACACTAGACCCTGCCGCCTCGAGAGCGCCCGCCGGCAGGAACCACAAAGCCAAGGGCCATAGGCTTCCGCCCTCTGACGCCCAAAGAGCAAGAAGGACGAAGCCGACGCCGGCCACAATGCTGAAGTGATGCGCTGCGATTCGCGACAGATGGTAGAGAAATGCCCGTTGGGCAAGGACGTAGAAGCCCGCAGTCACGCCAACTGCGGCCGTGACTAGGGCCGTAAGCACGTGCGGGCCGCTAAGCAATGGCCACCTGCCGCCTTCGACACCGGAAAAGAAGATCACGGCAGCCAGCGCTCCGATGGCTAAAGTGCGCGCCGTCGTAAACCAATGCGTTGAGTAGAAGCGAGGCACGATATGCCAGCTAACGTTCGCGCTGTGGCGCGCTGTAGAAGGCGCGGAGCGCCCTAACGCAAGCGTCGCTCACCGGCGCGCTGTTATGTGGCACGGCTGGTCACCACGGCCTGGATGAAGCCGATGATCATGAGTACTGCGCCGAGAACAAACGCAATCCTAGCGTTTGTTCCGCGGCGCGATACCTGCTGCCAT
>CBDDRQ010000151.1:0-5336 GCA_965233125.1 uncultured bacterium | reverse complement strand
GCATCCCTACTCCCGGCTCACGCCGGACCTCGTGCTCGACGCGGTCGCCGCCTCGGGGCTCGCGCCCGACGGGCGCCTGCTGACGCTGAACAGCTACGAGAACCGCGTCTACCAGGTCGGCATCGACGATGGGCCGATGGTGGTGGTCAAGTTCTATCGCCCGGAGCGCTGGACCGATGCGCAGATCGACGAGGAGCATGCTTTTGCCCACGAGCTGAAGAGCCACGAAATCCCCGTGGTCGCGCCGCAGTTCTCCGGCCACCACGAAGGCTTCCGCTTCGCCGTCTACCCTCGCCGCGGCGGGCGCACCCCCGAGCTCGGCGACCCCAAGACCCTGGAATGGATCGGCCGCTTCATCGGCCGCATCCACGCAGTGGGGGCGACGAAGGTTTTTTCACACCGCCCGGCTCTCAACGTGGAAAACTTCGGAAAAGAGCCGCGCGCCTACCTGCTGGAGCACAAGTTCGTGCCGGCGGAGCTGCTGCCCGCCTGGGAAGCGGTCACCGCGCAGGCGCTCGAGGCGGTGTCGCGCTGCTACGAGCGCGCCGGCCGCGTGAAGAGCATCCGCCTGCACGGCGACTGCCATCCCGGCAACATCCTGTGGACCGACGAGGGCCCGCACTTCGTCGACCTCGACGACGCACGCATGGGCCCGGCGATCCAGGACCTGTGGATGCTGCTCTCGGGGGACCGCGCCGCGATGACCGGCCAGATGCTCGACGTGCTGGCCGGCTACGAGCAATTCATGCGGTTCGACAAGAGGGAACTGGCCCTGCTCGAGGCGCTGCGCACGCTGCGCCTCATCCACTACTCGGCGTGGATCGCGCGGCGCTGGGACGATCCCGCCTTCCCCGCCGCCTTCCCCTGGTTCAACACCCAGCGCTACTGGCAGGACCGCATCCTCGAGCTGCGCGAGCAGATCGCGCTCATGGGAGAACCGCCGCTTTCCATCGACTGATGGCGTCGCCGACCTCGGCGAGAACGTCCTGGTCGGTACGCCCCGAGCGCTTCAGCACGTGGAACGAGTGGTCGGCGCCCTCGAGCCAATGCATGGTCCACCCGCGGGTTTTCTCGAGAACCTTCTCCATCAGGTCACGCCGACAGAGCGCGTCCCGCGTGCCGTTGAAGCACAGCACCGGCACGCGGATCTTCTGCAGGTGCTCGTCGCGCAGCTTCTCCAGCTGCCCGGCCGGATGCAGCGGGTAGGCGAAGAGCAGCAGCCCGTCGCAGGCGAGGCCCTCGGCCGCGAGCAGGGTCGCGACCCGCCCGCCCATGGAGCGCCCGCCGATCAGCAGGGGTTTTTCACGGACCTTCTCCACGACGTCCCGCATGCGCACTTTCAGCACCGGCATGGGATCGGGCCGCTTCGAGCCCTTCTCGCGGTAGTCGAAATTGAAGCGGGTGACGGCGATGCCTTTCGACTCCAGGACTCCCGTCAGCTGCAGCATGCCGCGATCGTCGCGGTGCCCGCCAGCGCCGTGCGCGAACACGAACCTCATGCGCCTCGGTAGGTCTTCTCCCAGTTCCTGCCGTCCTTCTTCACGATGGTCATCGCCTGGACCGTCCCCTCGTCGAGGCAGCGCGCGTTGACGCTGTAGCCGTCGGGGTGCGAGCGCGGCACGTAGAAGCTCTTGACGCCGCAGACCGAGCAGAAGAGGTGCTTCGCGGTGCGGGTGTTGAACTCGTAGGTGCGCAGGAGGGCCTCGCCGGAGAGCAGCCTGAAGCGCGACTTCGGCACGATGAGGTGCAGGTAGCCGGACTTGCTGCACATCGAGCAGTTGCAGTCGGTGACCTCGATGCGCGCGGGCGCCTGCACCTCGAAGCGCACCGCGCCGCAGTGGCAGCCGCCGCTATGGGTGATGTTCATGAGGGCTTCCTCATTCTTGCAGTGAGCATGCCGGCGAGCATTACGGGAAGGACGTAGTAGAGAATGGCGTAAAGCACCGCGTGCGCCTGGTTGAACGCGAGCATCGGGCGATACGCAAGCGAGACCGCGGCGATGCCGGCGAGCCCGACGAGCAGGCCGAGCACCAGGGCGCGGCGCCGCGCCAGCAATCCCGCCGCGATGCCGGCGAGCGCGGCGACGCCGACGCGCACCCCGAACGCGTTCGAGCAGATCCACACCTCGCCGTAGCGGCCGGCGGGCAGGCCGCTGCACTGCGACCAGAACCAGCGGTCGGCCAGCACCATGCCAAGCGCGAAGAGGACGGTTCCGACGGCCCATGCGAGCGCGATACGCACGCGGCGAAAGTACCACGCACCGCGCCCGGAGCGCTTCTTGCTGGTGACTGGTCGTGCGCCACGCTCGCCTTTCCGCAATGCTCTGCGCTGCCTTGCTCGCTTCGGCGGCCATCGCGCAGGACGCGGAGAGCTTGCGCGCGCGCCATGCGGCGTTGCGCCCGGCGCTCGCCGACAGTCCCTTCGACCGCCCGCTCCACGTCGAGTCGGCCGTCTCGGGCGGCGAGCACAGCGGCGAGGTGTATGCCGTCATCGAGCAGCCCTACGGCGTGGTCGCGCCGGCGCTCGCGCGCCCGGCGCACTGGTGCGACATCCTGATGCTGCAGGTGAACGTGAAGCGCTGCGAGGCGCCGGGCGCCGGCGCCGCGCCAACGGTGACGGCGTTCATCACGCGAAAAGCGCGCGAGTCCGTCCAGGACGCGCACCGCGTCGAGTTCCGCTACGCGCTTGCCGCCGCCGGCGCGGACTACGTGCGCATCGCGCTCACGGCGCCCTCGGGTCCGGTGGGTACCAGCGACTACCGGATCCGGCTCGAAGCGGCGCCGGCGGACGCCTCCCGCACGCTGCTGCACCTGTCATATGCCTACACGCTCGGCTTCATGGCCCGCATCGCGATGGACGCCTACCTTGCGACCAGCGGCCGCGACAAGGCGGGCTTCAGCGTCGTCGAGCGGCTGCCCGACAGCCGCCCGGTCTACGTCGACGGCGTGCGCGGCGTCATCGAGCGCAGCGCGATGCGCCACTACCTCGCCATCGAGGCCTTTCTCGATTCACCCCACGACATGGAAACCCGGTTACACCTCTGGTACGCCGCGATCGGGCGCCACCCGCAGCTGCGCGAACAAGTGGGGCGCGACGAGTACGTCGAGATGAAGCGCAGGGAAGCGGGCCGCGAGCAGCCGGGATAGCGCTGCTTGGCGCTATCGTAGTCCAAAGGGTGCCAGCGCCAGCGCGCACGCCGCCGCCGCGGCGAGAAAGCGCAGGCCGGCGTCGCGCTGGAAGGGCAGCGACGCGAGTCCAGCCAGCGCGAGGACCGGCGCGGCGTAGAGAGCGCCGATCGATGCGTAGGCGCCGAGGAAGGAGAGGGAGAGCGCGATCCCGGCGTCGTGCGCGCCGAGGGACTCGGCGTTGACGCCCCAGCGCGCGATGAGGGCCGTGCCGGCGACCAGCACGGCCGCCGCGAGGGTCAGCCAGCTAGCCCATGCAAGGATGGGTCACCCCGTGACCTGCAGCCGGTTCACCACCCGGTCGATCCCGGAGAGCGACCAGGCGTCGAGCTCGGCGCGCCGGCGCTGCTCCTCGGTGGGCACCGCGCCGTCGAGCGTCACCACCCAGTCGCGGGTGTGGGGCCGGATCTGGTCGGCTTCGAGGAGCGGGTCGGCCTCGAGCGCGAGGCGCAGCGCCTCGGTGACCTCGTCGTCGCGCTCCTCGTAGCGCGGCTCGAGCGCGAGCGCGTTGATCACGTCGCGCCGGCCCGGCGTCCACCACGCGAGCACGCCCGCGAAGAGCCGGTGCGGCACGCTGATGACGTGGCCCTCGAGCACGATCACGCCGTCGGTGACCGAGATCTCGATCTCGCCGACCGGATTTTCTTTCGCCTCGTGGAGAAGCAGGACTCTTTCATTGGTGCGCATCCGCAGCGTGCAATTGCGGAACTCGGCCTGCTCGAGCAGGATGCGCGCGAAGGAGTCGCGCACCGCGCCGTCGCCGCGCGCCTCGCCGGGCGCGACGCGCAGGCGGTCGACCACGCCGCGCACCCCGTCGGCCGCCGCCGCGGCGCTGCTCGCGAGATTCAGGGCCAGCTTCTTGGCGGCCACGTCCGCCACCTCGCCTTCGAGCGTCACGGCGCCGTCCTTCGACTCGATGCGGATCGGGTAGCGGTGGATGTTGATGCGCGGCTCGCGCTCGAGGGCGGCGTGGACTTTCCGGGTGGTGAGCTCTCTTGGCTTCATGGAAACCTCCGCATCTGACCGGCCAATTCAGGCAAGTTTCAGGCCGTTCTCAGGCGCAGCAGCCGCACGCCGGCCACCGCCACGAGCGGCACCAGCAGCCCGAACACGGTCACGGCGATGAGCAGCGCGCCGAGCTCGCCGTAGTCCTGCTGCACCGTGACCGCCCCGGTGGCGCGGTCGCGCACCTCGCGGCTCACGACGTAAGCCTGGTTGAAGTACTTCGTGCCGAGCTGCGCCGCGGACAGGGCGAGGTTGGAGAACGAGGCCATCACCGCGAAGTAGGTGGCCTTCAGGTTGGCGGGCGCGGAATTGGCGATCCAGGCGAGCATCGGGATCATGGCGATCTGCCCGAGCGGGGACTCGAGCGCGGTGTCGATGAGCGCGATGAAGCGCGCGTCGACCACGCCGCCGGTGCGCGCCGCGGTCCATTCGTGCAGCCCGTAGTACATGCCGATGTTGGGCAGGGACAGCAGCGTGCCCGCGATGGTGAGCATGACGATGATGGCGGAGATCGGCCTCTCGGCCATGTAGCGGCGCAGCACGAACATGCCGAAGAGCGTCAGCGCATAGGCGACGAGCGCGAGGCGCGCGAAGAACGACTCGTCGAACTTGAGGACGTCGATCGCCCACCACTGGTAGCCGGGGCCGACGCTCGGCATGGCGCGGTAGATGAAGAGGATCAGCGCCGTGGCGACGAGCGTCTCGCGCGCCACCGGCGAGAGCTCGCGCGCGAGGCGCCAGAGCAGGAACAGGATCACCGCGAGGGAGCCGGCGAAGATGATCTCCTGCGCCGCCGGCAGCTGGGCGAGCCCGACCGAGAGCGTGATCACCACGAACACCAGGCTGCCGCCGAGGATCCACCAGTCCGGCCGCGTCTTCTCCCCGCCCTGCACCGCATCGCGCGCCTTGGTGAAGCTGTGCAGCACCACCCCCGCGACGGAAAGCGCCGGGATGACGAGCGCGATCCAGTACACGCGCGCGTAGAGCGCCGCGCGCTCGGGCTGCGGCAGCTTCTCCGTGCCGTAGAAGAGGTAGACGTTGGCGAGCGCCACCAGCGCGAGGCCGCCGATCACCGCGACGCGCCCCAGCGTCTGCATGGTGGTGTGCATCGCCTTCAGCGTCGCCGCGTCGTAGGGCCGGCCCTGC
>CBDDRQ010000150.1:0-9376 GCA_965233125.1 uncultured bacterium | reverse complement strand
GATGGAGAAGCCCGCGAAAGCGGGGCTCGAGGCCGTCGCGCAAGGCAAGGTGAAGTTCTTCCCCGAGCACTGGACCGCCACCTACAACCAGTGGCTCGAGAACATCCAGGACTGGTGCATCTCGCGCCAGCTCTGGTGGGGACACCAGATCCCGGCGTGGTACGACGACGAAGGCAAGATCTACGTCGCCCGCACGGAAAAGGAAGCGCAGGAGAAGGCGAAGAAACCGTTGAAAAGGGACCCGGACGTCCTGGACACCTGGTTCTCCTCGGCGCTCGTGCCCTTCTCCTCGCTCGGCTGGCCGGAGAAGACGAAGGACCTCGACACCTTCCTGCCCTCCTCGGTCCTCGTCACCGGCTTCGACATCATCTTCTTCTGGGTGGCGCGCATGGTGATGATGACGCTGCACTTCACCGGCAAGGTGCCCTTCCGGCACGTCTACATCAACGCCATCGTGCGCGACGCCGAGGGCGAGAAGATGTCGAAGTCCAAGGGCAACACGCTCGACCCGCTCGACCTCATCGACGGCATCACCTTCGAGAAGCTGCTCGAGAAGTCCACCGCGGGGCTGCTGCGCAAGGAGCACAAGGACAAGGCGGAGAAGTACGTGCGCAGCCATTTCCCGGAGGGCATCCCGGCCTTCGGCGCCGACGCGCTGCGCTTCACCTTCGCGTCGCTGGCGAGCTTCTCGCGCACGCTCAACTTCGACCTCGACCGCTGCGAGGGCTACCGCAACTTCTGCAACAAGCTCTGGAACGCCTCCCGGTTCGTCCTGATGAACACCGAGGGCAAGGATCTCGGGGAGCCGGCGACGCTCAGCTTCGTCGACCGCTGGATCGTCAGCCGCCTGCAGCGCGTCGAGGCGGAGGTCGAAGCGGCGTTCGCCGAGTACCGCTTCGACCAGCTCGCGGCCGCCATCTACCACTTCGTCTGGGACGAGTACTGCGACTGGTACCTCGAGATCGCGAAGCTGCAGCTCGCCGGGGGCGACGCGGCGGCGCAGCGCGGCACGCGCCGCACGCTGGTGCGGGTGCTGGAGGCGGCCCTGCGCCTCGCGCACCCGCTGATGCCCTTCATCACCGAGGAGCTGTGGCAGAAGCTCGCGCCGCTCGCCGGAAAGACGGGCGACACGATCATGCTGCAGCCCTATCCGAGGTCGCAGCCCGAGAAGGTCGACGAGGCGGCGCTGCACGACATGGGGGTGCTCAAGCTCTGGACGGTCGCGGCGCGAAACCTGCGCAGCGAGGCCGCCGCCGCCCCGGGCGAGCGGCTGCAGCTCTACCGCAGCGCCGACCCCGCGGTCGCCGACCCGGCGCTGTTCGAGAAGGCGATCGTCGCGCTCGCGCGCCTGAGCGCCTTCGAGAAGCGCGATCCCCTGCCCGACTATCCCTCGCCCGTGGCGGTGGTCGGTGAAGCGCGCATCATGCTGCACAAGGAAGTCGACCCGGCCGCCGAGGCGGCGCGCATCTCGAAGGAAATCGAGCGCATCGGCGCGGAGATCGCGAAGAGCAGCGCCAAGCTGGCGAGCGCGTCGTTCGTCGAGCGCGCGCCGGCGCCGGTCGTCGAGCAGGAGCGCAGGCGCCTCGCCGAGCGCGAGGCGACGCTGGCGAAGCTCCGGGAGCAGCTCCAGAAGCTCGGCCCGCGCAAGTGAACCTGCCGCACGGCCTGAGGGCCCTGCGCCACCGCGACTTTCGCCTCTTCTTCGCCGGCCAGGGAACCTCCCAGCTCGGCACCTGGCTGCAGCTCATCGCCACGAGCTGGCTGGTCTACCGCCTGAGCGGCTCGACGTTCCTGCTCGGGCTCGCCGCCTTCGCCATCCAGATCCCCTTCCTCGTGCTCGCGCCGCTCGCCGGGGTGCTCGTCGACCGGCTCGAGCCGCGCCGCATGCTGTTCGTCACCAACTCGGTGGCGGCGGCGCAGGCGAGCGTCATGTTCGCGGTGGTGGCGCTCGGCGCGGTCGAGCCCTGGCACCTCATCGCGGGGAACCTGGTGCTCGGCGTGGCGAACGCCTGCGACGCGCCGGCGCGGCAGTCGATCCTCATCCGGCTGGTGCACGGCAAGGCCGACCTGGCCAACGCCATCGCGCTCAACTCGACCATGATGAACGGCGCCCGCTTCGTCGGCCCGATGCTCGGCGGGGTGCTCATCGCCACGCTCGGCGAGCATTGGGGCTTCGGCCTCAACGCGCTGTCCTACCTCGCCCTGCTCGCGGCGCTCTGGCAGATCGGCGCCTCTGCCGCGAAGCGAAAATCATCGGAGGAGGGCCTGCTGCGCGAGCTCGCCGCCGGCGCGCGCTACGCCTGGGGCTTCCTGCCGGTTCGCGCCGCGCTCCTGCTGTGCGCGGCGACGAGCATGAGCGTCGGCTCGTACGTCGCGCTGATGCCCTGGTTCGCGCGCGAGGCCTTCCACGGCGACTCGCGCACCCTGGGCCTGCTGATCAGCGCCGCCGGGCTCGGCGCGGTCTCGGGCATGGCCTACCTCGCCAGCCGGCCGAGCGTGCGCGGCCTGCTGCGCCTGATCGGCCGGATGTCGGCGACCTCGGGCATCGCGCTCATTGCCTTCTCCTTCGCCCCGTCGCTGTGGGTCGCGCTGCCCGCGCTGTACTTCGTCGGCATGGGCCTGATGCTGACCGCCGCCTCGACCAACACCGTGGTGCAGACCGTGGTGCCCGACGAGCTGCGCGGGCGCCTCGCCTCGCTCTACGTGATGTCGTTCATCGGCGTGGCGCCGATCGGCGCGCTCGCCGCCGGCGCCGTCGCCGAGCGCGCCGGGCCGCCGGCCACTCTCGCCGCATGCGGCCTGGCCGCGCTCGCCGCCGCGGCCCTCTACACCCGCCGTTTCGAGGCGATCCGCCGCGAGATCCGCCCGGTCTACGAGAAGATCGGCCTGTAGCTCAGAGGTCCGGCCTGCAAGCCGGCGCAAGGGGCGCGCGCTCGAGCTCGCTCGGCCAGGAGTGGTCGAACTCCCAGCCGTGCTGCGCCGCGAGGCGCAGGCGGAACGCCTGCTCGAGCTCGCTCGAAGGCGTGGCGAGGCAGGCGTCGGGAAAGCGCGCGAGGAAGCTCGCGCCGACGACGACGCATTCGCCGATCTCGCGCAGCGTGGCGGCGGCGATGCGCCGGCCGTGCAGCGCGATGCCGTCGCCGTCGCCGTGGAAGTACGCCGGCACGCCGAACTGGCGATAGGTGGCGACCGCCGGCGCGAGCCCCCACGAGAGCCAGCGCGTCGGGCGGCCCGGGGCGACGCGCCGCGGCGCGATGACGGCGAAGAGGTAGGCGTCCTCGGCCTGTGCCCACGCCACGATCGGGCGCGCGCGCGGCGCCTGCGCCTGCGCGAGCTGCTCGCAGGCCGCCTCGAAGTCCGCCGGCGCCATCGCGCCGAGCCGGATCCAGCGTGCGTTCATGAATCGATTATTCCACAAGGAATCGACGCGCTTCACGCCGGCCCGGGCCTTGACAAGCGGCCATGGTGGCGGCGCCGCGGCGGGCCAAAATGGGTACGATCGTACCCATTTTGCAGAATCGCTAGAGCTCGATGTCCTCGCGGATGGCGGCGATGCCGGCGGCGGCGCAGAGCTCGTCCTCGCGGCCGCCCGGCGCGCCCGAGACGCCGATGGCGCCCAGCAGCGACCCCGAGGCCTCGATCATCATGCCGCCGCCGACCGCGGCGACCCCCGGGCGGTGGCGGATGCCGCTCTGCGGCTGCCCAGGCTGGGTGGCGGCGGCGAGCTCGCCGGTATTGGTGCGGAAGCTCGCCGCGCTCCACGCCTTCGCGCTCGCCATGTCTGGGGTATGCGGGCCGGCGAAGCGGTCGCGCAGCAGCACCTGCGTGACGCCCATGCGGTCGACCACCGCGACGGTGACCTGGAAGCCGCTGTCGCGGCACTTCTGCAGCGCCGCCTGCGCCGCCTTGAGCGCGGTTTCGGGCGTGAGCACGCGCACGCTAAAGGTCGCCTGGGCGGCGGCGAGCGGCACCGCGCCGGCGAGCGCCAGGGCGAGCATCACCGGCGGGAGGGGTGGGCGGCGCCAGTCCATGGGCGAATAGTGTAGCTGATACACTTTTCCGCGATGGGGGACGCGAGCATCGATCCGTCGCCGGGCGCCGCCGAGCCGCCGCGCTGGCTGCTGTGCGTGGCGTCGATGGCGGCGGAAGACCCTGCCTCGCGCATGCGCGTGCTGCGCACGCTCGAGTCGCTGGGCGCGACGGTGCTGCGCGAAGGCGTCTACCTGCTGCCCGAGACCGACGACAACCGCCGCTCGCTTGGCACGCTCGCCGACTACATCGTCAAGAGCAACGGCCTCGCGCACGTGGTGCGGGTGAGCGCCACCTCGCCGGAGCAGCAGGGGGCCTTCACGCGGCTGTTCGACCGCTCGGCGCGCTACGAGGAGCTGATCAAGACCGTCGAGAGCCTGCGCGTGGGCTTCGGCCACTCCGACCCGAGCGCGATCGCGCGCGTGCTGCACAAGCAGCGGCGCGAGTTCGAGGCGATCGCGGCGCTCGATTTCTTCCCCACCCTGGCGCGCGAGCGGGCGCAGCGCGCGCTCGCCGAGGTCGACGGCGCGGTGCGGCGGCTGCTCTTTCCCGCCGGGCCGCAGGCCGGCATCGCCGCCGGCGAGAAGCTGCTCGGGCGCACCTGGGCGACGAGGAAGCCGCTGTGGGCCGACCGGCTGGCGTGCGCCTGGCTGATCCGGCGCTTCGTCGATCCCGAGGCGACGCTGGTGTGGCTGGACAAGAGCGAGCCGCCGCCGGCGCAGGCGATCGGCTTCGGCTTCGAGGGCGCGCACTTCGCGAACAGCGAGGAGCGCGTGACCTACGAGGAGATGCTCGCGCGGCTGGAGCTCGCGACCAACCCGGCGCTCGCGAAGATCGGCAGCATCGTGCACTTCCTCGAGATCCGCGGCGCCACGGTGCCCGAGGCGGCCGGGGTGCAGACGCTGCTCCAGGGGGCGCTGCGGCGCTCGCCGAAGGAGGGCGACCTGCTCGGCGAAGTCGAGAAGACCTTCGACCTGCTCTACGAAGCCTATTTCGAGCCGGCCAAACGCTAGCGTTTGGCGTCCTTCGTCTCCTGCGCGTGCCGCGCGCGCAGCTCCTTGAGCCGCGCATCGACCACCGAGAGCTGGTAGAAGTCCGCGTCGCCCGAGCGGCGCGCGAGCTCGAGCTGCTCGATCGCCGCGGGCAGGCTGCCCTGGAGCGCATACACCTCGGCCTGCGCCTGGTGCTGCAGGAAGCGCCGGCCGAGCGCGGCGTAGCCCTTCGCCTGGAGCGCGCGCAGCCGCTCGTCGCGCGGGTGCAGGCGCACCGCCTCGGCGGGCGCCTCGGCGGCGCGGGCGTGGCCGCCCGAGTCCTGCAGCGCGGCGACGTGGGCGTAGAGCAACGCCCGCGAGCGCGGGAAGCGCTCGCGCGCCTGGGCCAGCGCGCGCGCCGCCGCGGCGCCCTCGCCCTGCGCCTGCTGGATGCGCGCCGCCAGGGTCTCGACCATCGGCCCGGCCGCCCCGGCCGTGCGCGCGAGCTTGAGCTGCGCCTGCGCCTCGGCCGGGCGCCGCGCGCGCAGGAGCGCGCTCGTCAGCCCGTAGCGCGCCGCGGCCTCGGACGCGTAGCGCCGGTCGCGCACCGAGGCCTCGAAGTGGCCGACCGCGTCGCGCGCGTCGCCCGCATCGGCGCGCAGCTTCGCGCGCACCAGGTGGAACTCCGCGCTGTCGAGGTGCTGGCGGTAGGGCATCGCCGCGGCCTTGTTCTGCGTGTCGGCGATGCGCTCGCTGGTCACCGGGTGGGTGCGCAGGTACCCCGGCATGGAGCCATCGTCGCCGACGCGCATCGAGCGCTGCATGCGCTCGAAGAACGCGGACATGGCGCGCGCGTCGAAGCCGGCGCTTTCCAGCGCCTGCAGGCCGACGCGGTCGGCCTCGCGCTCGAAGTCGCGCGAGTACGCGAGGCTCGCCTGCACCGCGCCCGCCTGCGCCGCGGCCGCCGCGCCCACTGCGAGGTCGGGCCGCGAGCGGCCGAGCAGCACCGCGGCGGCGAGCGCGACGAGCACCGGCAGCTGCATCTGCTCCTGCTGTCCGAGCATGCGCGCGATGTGCCGCTGCGTGACGTGCGCGATCTCGTGCGCGAGCACCGAGGCGAGCTCGGACTCGGTCTCGGCGGCGCTGATCAGGCCGGTGTGCACGCCGACGAAGCCCCCCGGCAGCGCGAAGGCGTTCAGCGTGTGGTCGCGCATGACGAAGAACTCGAAGTCGTGGCGCGTCCCGGGCGTGGCCTGCGCGATGCGCTCGCCCAGCCCGGTGAGGTAGTCGGCGATCTCCGGGTCCTCGAGGTAGCTCGGCTCGCGGAAGCGGATGTCGCGCACGATGCTCTCGCCGATGCGCCGCTCCATCTGCGGCGAGAGCACGGCGTCGCCCGCGCTGCCCAGGTCGGGCAGCGGCTGCGCCGGCAGCGGCTTCACCAGAAGCAGCAAGACAAGAAAGGCGATGGTCCGCATTGTGTTTATGATAACGCCCCGAGATGTCGCGAAAACTCACCCACTTCGACCCCCGCGGGGATGCCCACATGGTGGACGTGGGCGCAAAAGCGAGCACGCACCGCGTCGCGGTCGCCTCCGGGCGCATCCGCATGCAGCCGGCCACGCTCAAGCTGATCGCCGCGGGAACCGCCAAGAAGGGCGACGTGCTCGGCGTGGCGCGCATCGCCGCCATCCAGGCCGCCAAGCGCACCTCGGCGCTCATTCCCCTTGCCCACCCTATTGCCATTACCAAGGTTTCTGTGGTGTTTGAAACAGAGAAAAAAACTTCAAGCGTGCGCGTGCAGGCCACCGTCGAATGCCGCGGGCAGACCGGCGTCGAGATGGAGGCGCTCACCGCGGCGGCGGTCGGGCTGCTGACCATCTACGACATGGTCAAGGCGGTCGATCGCGCCATGACGCTCACCGACCTGCGGCTCGAGGAGAAGCGCGGCGGCAAATCCGGGGTGTTTCGAAGGTAATCCGCATGCGTGCCGTGCGCGTCATCGACACCGGCATCCGCACCGGGCGCGAGAACGTCGCCTTCGACCAGGCGCTGATCGAGGCGCACAACGCCGGCCGCGTCCCCGAGACGGTGCGCTTCCTGCGCTTTCGCCCCGCGGCGCTGGTCGGGCTGCACCAGATCCTCTCCCACGAGGTGCGCCTCGACTACTGCGCCCGCCACGGCATCCAGGTCGGCCGGCGCATCACCGGCGGCGGCGGCCTGTACCTCGACGAGGGCCAGCTCGGCTGGGAGCTCGTGCTCGAGCGCCGCGGCCTCGGCGGCGATCTCGCGCAGATCGCCGCGCGGCTGTGCGCCGCTGCCGCCGCCGGCCTGCGCCGCCTGGGCGTGGCGGCCGAGTTCCGGCCGCGCAACGACATCGAGGTGCAGGGGCGCAAGCTGAGCGGCACCGGCGGGATGATCGACGGCCGCACGCTGTTCTTCCAGGGGACGCTGCTCGTCGACTTCGACGTCGAGCGCATGATCGAGGCGCTGAGAGTGCCGGTGGAGAAGCTCGCGCGGCGCGAGCTCGACGATGCCCGGCACCGCGTCACCACGCTGTGCGAGGCGCTCGGGCGCGTGCCGCCGCTCGCGCAGATCCAGGCCGCGCTGCTGGAGGGCTTCCGCGAGCACCTCGGGCTCGAGCCGCAGCCGGGCGAGCCGACGGCCTTCGAGGAGGCGCTGGCGCAGCGGCTGCACGACGAGCAGTTCGGCACAGAGGCGTTCGTGCACCTCCTCGACGCGCCGGCCGACGAGGCGAGCCTCGTCTCGGCCTCGCTCGTGCGCCGCGGCGGGTCGCTGCGCGCCGACATCCGCCTCGAGGGGCCGGGGCGCGAGCGCATCCGCGAGGCGCTCGTGACCGGCGACTTCTTCATCAGCCCGACGCGCGCCCTCTTCGACCTGGAGGCGGCCCTGCGCGGCGTCGCGGTCGCCGGGGCGGGCGCCACGGTCGAGGCGTTCTTCGCCGGGCGCGCATGCGAGCTGCCGGGCTTGAGCCCGCTCGACTTCCGCGAGGTGGTCGAGAGCGCGCTCGCGCAGATCAGCCTGAAAGCCGCCGGCCACCAGCTCCGCGGTCATTGGCGTGGAGAAGCAAAGGCAGGCACGACGCTCGTCTTCCTGCACGACGCGCTGGGCAGCGTACGGCTGTGGCGCGACTTCCCGGACCAGCTCGTGCGCGCCACCGGCTGCCGCGCCCTGCTCTACGACCGCCTGGGCTCGGGGGAGTCCGACGCGCTCGCTCCGCCGTACTCGCGGGACTACCTCGCCGAAGAGGCGCTGCAAGCGCTGCCCGAGGTGCTGGCGCAGACGGGGGTGCGCGACGCCATCCTCATCGGCCAGTCCGACGGCGCCTCGATCGCCCTCGCCCACGCCGGCGCGTTCCCGGAGCGGGTGCGCGGCGTGATCGCGCTCTCGCCGCACCTCTTCCGCGAGGCGAAGACCCTCGAGGCCATCGGCCGGCAGGTCGCCGATTTCGAGCGCGGCGACCTGAAGACGCGCCTGCGCCGCCACCACGGGCCGCGCACCGAGCGGCTCTTCGAGCGGCTGGTGGAGGTGTGGACCGCCGGGCCCGCCGGGACGGGCTGGGGACTGGAGGCGCACGTGGCGAAGGTGCGCTGCCCGGTGCTCGCCATCCAGGGGGAGGACGACGAGTTCTTCTCGGCGGCGCAGCTCGAGGCGCTCCGCCGCCTGGTTCCACACCTGGAAGTGATGCGGATCCCGGGTGCCGGCCATTACCCCATGCACCAGGCGCGCAACGAGGTGCTCGCCCCCGCTATCCGCTTTATTCGCTCGCTGACAGCCGCCAGTACTGGTACTTCATCGTCGCCGCCGAGCCCGCGATGATCGCGGCGAAGGTGACGATCGAGCCGAGCGCGAGCGTGGAGAAGCCCGAGATCGCCTGGCCGATGGTGCAGCCCAGCGCGGTGATGCCGCCGAAGCCCATCAGCACGCCGCCGACGACGTGGTTCGCGGTGTCCTCGGCGTCGCGGAAGCCCTCCCAGCGGAAGGTCCGCGTGGCGAGCGCGTAGGCCGCGGAGCCGGCGATGACCCCCAGCGCCGAGGCGATGCCGTAGGTGACGATGCGCGACTTGTCGGTCCAGAACATCAGGTACTCGAGGGTGAACGCCATCGGCGAGACGAAGGAGAAGGACTCCATGCGCCCGGTGTTGGTGGCGACGAACGCCTCCTGCAGCGTCTCGGGGTCCTCGGCGACGTGGCCGATCACCCCGCTCACGTACCAGCCGCCCACCACCACCAGACCGGTGACCACGCCGCCCAGCGTGTAGTCGAAGCTCGAGCGGAACGCCTTGCTCCAGTAGACGAAGACCAGCATGGCGCCGCCGATGGCGGCGGCGAGGACGGCGCGGCTCACGCCCAGCAGC
>CBDDRQ010000149.1:0-10944 GCA_965233125.1 uncultured bacterium | reverse complement strand
CGAGGCGGGGCTGGGGCTCAAGTCGAGCCATACGATCGGGCGCTCCCACAGCGCGATGGACAAGAAGGAGTACCAGCAGCGCATCGAGGCGATCAACTTCGCCATGGCGCACGACGACGGCGCCTCGCATCGCGAGCTGGGCCAGGCCGACGTGATCCTGATCGGAGTGTCGCGCAGCGGCAAGACGCCGACCAGCCTATACCTGGCGCTGCAATTCGGCGTGCGGGCCGGGAACTATCCGCTGATCCCGGAGGATTTCCACCGCATGAAGCTCCCCGAGGCGCTGCGCACCAACAAGACGCGGCTCTACGGGCTCACCATCGCCCCGGAGCGCCTGCACGAGATCCGCAGCGAGCGCCGCCCGGGCAGCCCGTACGCCGACCTCGGCAACTGCCGCTTCGAGGTCGAGCAGGCCGAGGTCCTGATGCGCCGCGAGGGCATCCGCTGCATCAACTCGACCAGCAAGTCGATCGAGGAGATCGCCACCACCATCTTGCGCGAGCTCAGGATCCACCGCCAAGTGTACTGATCTGAAATGGGTACGATCGTACCCATTTGGCCCTTTCCCGCCCCGGTTTCTATGGCCGGTAGGCCGCCTGGAAGCAGATGGCGGCCGCCGCGGCCACGTTGAGCGACTCGGCGCCCTGCGCCATGGCGATGGTGATGCGCTGGTCGGCCAGGGCTTGCAGCCCCGGACTGACGCCGGCGCCCTCCCCGCCGAACAGCCAGCCGATGGCGCCGGCGAGGTCGGCATCGGCCAGCCGCACGCCGCCCTTCGGGACGGTACAGAGTACCCGGCCGGGGAAGCGCTCCATCTGCTCGCCCAGGTCCCCGGTTTCCTGGATCGAAAGCGCGAAATGCGCGCCCATCCCGGCGCGCAGGGTCTTGGGCGACCAGGGGTCGGCGCAACCCCGGTCGAGGACCGCCGCCTTCAGCCCGAACGCCGCGGCACTCCTGAGGATCGTCCCCACGTTTCCGGGGTCCTGCACGCCCTCGAGAAACACCGCCGGCGCCCCGACAGGTCCGGCCTCCGGGATCTCGACCTCCGCGGCGACGCCCTGCGGGCTTTCAACGTCGACGATGGCCTGGAAGACCTTGTCGGACAGGAGGATTGCCTCGGGACTGCCAAGCCCGCGTGCGCGCCCGGATTCACTCACGAGGATCGCCACTGGCGTTGCCAGCGAGACCAGATGGGGACCTTCGACGAGGGCGCGCCGCTCCTTGCGGCGCAGGCGGGCGTCCTGCGCGAGCCTGGCCCAGCGCTTGACGCGCGGGTTGTCCTTCGAGGTGATCAATCTTTCTTCAACTGCGCCCGCGCTTCGCGCAGCAGGTCATTCACGAGATCGGAAAACACATCCGCGTATTCGCGCTTCAGGCGGCGCTGCTCGCGGTCGAAATCCGCCAGGCTGAGGCCGGGGGTGGCCGAGAGCTTCCTGGCTTCACAGTACAGCCGATGGGTGCGCACCCGGGGCTCCTCCTCCATCCCGCTCCAGGCTTCGGCGAAGAGGTCCTTCTGGAACACGCCCACCGGGTAGAAGCTCTTGCGGTGCAGCTCGCAGGGCCCGAGGCGCCCCAGGCGGTCGAGGTGCTCCGGGGTCGAGTAGCCCTTGTGCCTGTCGAAGCCGTACTGCGGGAAACGCTCGTGCAGGCGCGCCATCTCGGCGTCGCGCTCGGTCTTGGCGAGGATCGAGGCGGCCGAGATCATGCGGTGCGTGGCGTCGCCGTCGACGAAGGCGCGCGCCGGGCACGGCAGCTCCGGGCACTGGTTGCCGTCGATCCAGGCCTCCGTGGGCGCGACCGGCAGGCCCTCCACGGCGCGGCGCATCGCCAGCAGGGCGGCGCGCAGGATGTTCAGGCGGTCGATCTCCTCGACGCTCGCCCACGCCACCGACCAGGCCACCGCGCGCTCCTTGATGCGGCCCGCCAGGACTTCTCTTCTTTCTGCACTCAATATTTTCGAATCTGCGAGGCCGTTGACCCTTCGCTCCGGATTCAGGATGACGGCAGCGGCATAGACCGGACCTGCAAGCGGTCCCCTGCCCGCTTCATCCACCCCGCAGATGAGCAGGTTCATGACTTGATGACTTCCAATACTGCTTCTGCGGCCTTTTCCGCCGTGTTCTGGCGCAGCAGGTGGTGGAACTCCGTGAAGCGCTCGACCTGGCGGCGCTGCGCATCGGTGTCGCGCAGCAGCGCGAGCAGCGCGGCGGCGAGCGCGCCGGGCGTCGCCTCGCCCTGCAGGAGCTCGGGCACCAGCTTCTCCCCCGCCAGCACGTTGGGCATTCCGACGTAGGGGAGGTAGAGCATGGAGCGCATCAAGGCCCATGTTATCGGAGACTGCCGGTAGGCGATGACCATCGGCGTCTTGAAGAGCGCCGCTTCCAGCGTGGCCGTGCCGCTCGCCACCAGCGCGAGATCCGCGGCCGCGAGCGCCTCGTGCGAATGGCCGAAGAGCAGCGTCAGCGGCAGGTCGGTGCGCTGGTTCTCGTGCACGGCGCGCTCGAACATGTCGCGCGTCTCGCGCGTGACGGTCGGGCAGACGAAGTGCACGTCATGGACTTCCTGGCGGAAGCGGTGCGCGGCGAGGAGGAACGCAGTGCCCATGTAGTGCATCTCGGAGCGCCGGCTCCCGGGCAGCAGGGCGACGATCAGCTTGCGCGCGGGCAGGCGCAGCTGCGCGCGCGCCTCGGCCTTCGACGGGTTGAGCGGGATCACGTCGGCGAGCGGGTGCCCGACGTAGGTGACCGGCACGCCGGCCTTCTCGTAGAGCGGCGCCTCGAAGGGGAACATCACCAGGATGCGGCTCACCGCGCGCGCGACGCGGCGCACGCGCCAGCCGCGCCAGGCCCACACCGAGGGGCTCACGTAGTGCACGGTGGGGATGCCCGCGTCCCGGAGCCTGCGCTCCAGGCCCAGGTTGAAGTCCGAGGAGTCGACGCCGATGAAGAGGTCCGGCCGCTCGGCGATCATCGCCGAGCCCAGGCGCCGGCGGATCGACATGATCTCGCGGTAGTGGCGCAGCGCCTCGGCGTAGCCGCGCACCGAGAGCCGGTCCATCGGGAACTGCGACTCCAGGCCCTGCGCCGCCATCTTCGGCCCGCCGATGCCGGCGAACAGGATCGGCTTGCGGCGCGCTTTCAGCGCGGCCATGAGATGCGCGCCGATCTGGTCGCCCGAGGCCTCGCCGGCCACCATGCCGACGCGCAGCATGTCGCTCACTAGCGGATGATGCCGCGTTTGCTTCTTGACAGAAAATCCAGGATCTCGCGCACCGGCGCGCACGCCGCCGCCTGTGCCTCGAGCTCGCGCCGGGCGTCTTCCAGCGACAGCCCCTTGCGGTAGAGCGTGCGGTAGGCGCGCTTCAGGCCGTTGATGCTCTCGGGCGAGAAGCCGCGCCGCTTCAGGCCTTCGCTGTTGATGCCGTAGGGCTTCGCCATGTTGCCGGCGGCGGTGACGAAGGGCGGCAGGTCCTGCGGCAGGTAGGTGCCCATGCCGGTGAAGGCGTGCGCGCCGATGTGCACGAACTGGTGCACGAGCGTGGTGGCGCCGAAGATCGCCCAGTCCCCGACCGTGACATGGCCGGCGAGCTGGCAGGCGTTGGCGAAGATGGTCTTGCTGCCGATCTGGCAGTCGTGCGCGAAGTGCACGTAGGCCATGACCCAGTTGTCGTCGCCCAGGCGCGTCGCCCCGGCGTCGAGGGCGGTGCCGCGGTTGATGGTGACGTACTCGCGGATGGTGTTGCGCGCGCCGATCTCGACCGCGGTGTCCTCGCCCGCGTACTTCTTGTCCTGCGGCGGCGCGCCGATCGAGGCGAAGTGGAAGATCCTGTTGCCCGGGCCGATGCGCGTGCGCCCGTCGAGCACCACGTGCGCGCCGATCCAGGTGCCCTCGCCCACCTCGACCCCCGGGCCGATCACCGAGTACGGCCCCACTTCCACGCCGGCCGCGAGGCGCGCCGCGGGGTCGACGATCGCGGTGGGATGGACCCGCCCGCTCACGGGCGCCCGGGCGTGCGCACGGTGCACAGGATGGTCGCTTCGGCGACGACCTGGCCGCCGACCGTCGCGACGCAGGCGAACTTGCCGATGCCGCGCATGATCCGCTCCACGCGCACCTCGATCTGGAGCTGGTCGCCCGGCACGACCGGTTTCTTGAAGCGGGCGTTGTCGATGCCGACGTAGTAGTAGACGGCATCGTCCGCGGGCTCCGCGTCGCGGGCGGCGAAGGTCAGCAGTCCGGCGGCCTGCGCCATGGCTTCGAGGATCAGCACGCCGGGCATGATCGGCCGTCCCGGGAAATGCCCCTGGAAGTAGGGTTCGTTGGCCGAGACGTTCTTCAGCGCCACGATGCGCTTGCCCGGCTCGCATTCCCTGACCCGGTCGATCATCAGGATCGGGTAGCGCTGCGGCAGGCGCGCGAGCACCTCGTTGATGTCCATCTCAGCCATCTTTTTTTCCTTTGCGGCGGAGCCCGGCGGCGCTGCGCTGCCAGGCGGCGTGCTCGTCGAAGGGGTAGATGCCGGTGTAGGTGCCCGGCTTGAGGATCGAGCGCGAGACCAGCGTCCCGGCGGAGACGTGCACGTGGTCGGCGAGCTTCAGGTGGCCGAGGATCACCGCCGCGCCGCCGATGGTGCAGTGCCGGCCGATGTCGGCGCTGCCCGCGACGCCGGCGCAGCCGGCGATGGCGCTGTGCGCCCCGACCCGCACGTTGTGCGCGATCTGCACCAGGTTGTCGAGCTTGACGCCTTCCTCGAGCACCGTGTCGTCGAGGGCGCCGCGGTCGATGGTGGTGTTGGCGCCGATCTCCACGTCGTCGCCGATGCGCACCGCGCCGATCTGCGGGATCTTGACCCAGCGCCCGCCTTCGGCGGCGATGCCGAAGCCGTCGGCGCCGATCACCGCGCCCGAGTGCACGATCACCCGCCTGCCGAGCGAGCAGCCGGGGTAGATCACCACCCGCGGGTAGAGGCAGCTGCCATCGCCGATGGTGACGCCCTCGCCCACCACGCAGGCCGCTCCGATCGAGACGCCGTTTCCCAGCTTGGCCTTCTCGGAGACGACCGCGGACGGGTGAATGCCCGGCGCCTGCGTGAAAACCGGGTTGAAGAGCTGGGAGACCTTCGCGAAGTAGGCGTACGGCGCATCGCAGACGATGCGCGGCAGCGTGGTGAGCTTCTCGTTCTCGGGCGCGAGGATGACTGCAGCGGCGTGGGTTTCTCTCAGTTCCGACTTATGTTTGTGACTGGAAAGGAAAGCGATCTGGCCGGCACCCGCCCTCTGGAGCGAGCCGACCTGGCGGATGAGGATGGCCGGGTCGCCGGCGAGGCGGCCGCCGAGGCGCGCGACGATCTGCCCGAGCGTGAGCGGCCCCGGCACGGGGTTCACTTCGCGGGCGGCTTGCCGTCCAGCGCCTTGATCACCTTGTCGGTGATGTCGACGCGCTGGCTCGCGTACACGGCGTCCTGGAAGATGATGTCGAACTTTTCCTGCTCGGCGATCTGGCGGATGATGCGGTTCGCCTGCTCGATGACCTGGCGCAGCTCCTCGTTGCGCCGCTGGTTGAGGTCCTCGCGGAACTCGCGCTGCTTGCGCTGGAAGTCGCGCGAGAGCTCGCCGAACTCGCGCTCCTTGTTGCGCCGCTGCGCCTCGCCCATGGTCATGCCGTTGCGGTCGATGTCGTCCTGCATGCGCTTGAGCTGGTCGGCGACCCGCGCGAGCTCCTGGTCGCGCTTCTGGAACTCCGCCTCGATGCGCTTCTGGGCGCGCGTCGCGGGCTGCGACTCCGAAAGCACGCGCTGGGTGTTGACGAAGCCGAACTTGGCCTGCGCGGCCGCCGGGAGCGGCGCCAGGGCGGCCAAGGCGGCGAGAAGGACGATTCTCGGGAAGATCATTGTTCCAGCTTCAGAATCCGTAGCCGAACGTGAATTGTATCCTCTGGATGCGGTCCTCGCTCTCGGGGTTCAGGGGATGGGCGAGCGACAGGCGCAGCGGGCCGAACGGCGAGGACCAGAACAGCGCGAGGCCGGCCGAATAGCGCAGGTCCGAGAGCTCGTACTTGTTCACGTACACCTGCCCCGCGTCGACGAACGCCGCGAGCCGCAGCGACGGGTCCCGGTCCGCGCCCGGCATCGGGAACAGCAGCTCCGCGCTGCCGGTGACCTTGCGGTTGCCGCCGGTGGCGTTGCCCAGCACGTCGCGCGGCCCGAGCGAGAAGGAGCGGTAGCCGCGCACCGAGTTCGGGCCGCCGACGAAGAAGTTCTTGAAGAACGGCAGCGGCCGCTCTCCGTAGCCCGAGGCGTAGCCGATCTCGCCCCCGAGCGAGAAGGTGAGGTCCCGCGTCAGCGGGTAGTACCACTGGTGCTGATAGCCCAGCCGGTAGAACTGCAGGTCGCCGCTGGCGACCTCGGTGCTCGCGCGCAGGTAGGTGCCGGAGGTGACGCGGATCAGGCTGTCGCGGGTATCGCGCGCGATGCCGGCGGTGGCCGCGCCGTAGCTGTACTGGTTGCCGAACTGGTTGACGAAATTCAGGTACTGCAGCGGGCTGTTCGCGAAGGTGGTGAGCTCGACCGACTCGAGGTTGAGGCCCAGGTCGACCGTCACCACCTCGGAGACCGGGTAGCCGAACTTGACGCCGCCGCCCAGCGCGTCGGTGGCGTACGGGCTGACGTCGAGGCTGGTGGCGTCGGTCTCGCGCTTGTAGATGTCGAAGCCGCGGCTCACGCCGTCGACCGTGTAGTACGGATCGCGGTAGGACATCGAGTAGACGGTGTTCACGCGGCCGCTGTTGACGTTGAGCGAGAGGTACTTGCCCGAGCCAAAGACGTTCGACTGCGTGAGCGAGGCGGAGAGCGCGACGTCCTCGACGCTCGAGAAGCCGATGCCCAGCAGCACCGCCCCGGTCGGCTTCTCCTTCACGTTGAAGGTCACGTCGACCTGGTCGGGGCTGCCCTCCACCGGGTGCGTCTCGACGCCCACCTCGGAGAAGAACTGCGTGCGGTCGATGCGCCGGCGCGAGAGCTGGATCTTGGAGGCGTCGTAGAAGGCGCCCTCGAGCTGGCGCATCTCGCGGCGCACCACCTCGTCGCGGGTCTTGGTGTTGCCCGAGACGTCGATGCGCCGCACGTACACGCGCCGGCCCGGGTCGATGACGATGCTGAAGGCGACGCTGCGCTTCTCCTTGTCGAGCTCGGGAATCGCGTTGGCGTTGGCGAAGGCGTAGCCCTCGTTGCCGAGGCGATCGGCGATCGCCTTGGTGCTGGCGGCGAGCTTCTCGCGCGAGAAGACGTCGCCGGGCTTCAGCTGGACCAGCTTCTCGAGCTCCTCGCGCGGCAGCAGCATCTGCCCGGCGAGCTGCACCCGGGAGACGGTGTACTTCTCCCCCTCGCGCACGTTGACGGTGATGTAGATGTCGCGCCGGTCGGGCGTGATCGAGACCTGCGTGGACTCCACGCCGAAATCGAGGTAGCCGCGGTTCTGGTAGAACGAGCGCAGCGTCTCCAGGTCGGCCGCGAGGCGCTCGCGCGAGTAGCGGTCGTGCTTGGTGTACCAGGTGAGCCAGCCCGGCGTGCGCAGCACGAACTGGCCGAGCAGCTCGTCCTCCGGGAAAGCCGCCGCGCCGACGATGTTGATGCCGCGGATCTTCGCCGTCTCGCCCTCGGTGACGGCGATGTTGATGCCGACGCGGTTGCGCTCCAGCGGCGTTACGGTGGTCTGCACCTCGGCGCCGTAGAGGCCGCGCGAGAGGTACTGGCGCTTGATCTCCTTCTCGGCGTTCTCGAGCGCCGAGCGGTCGAAGATGCGCCCCTCGGCCATGCCCAGCTCTCGCAGCGCCTTGCGGATGGCCTCGGGCTCGAACTCGCGCATGCCGGAGAAGTCGATCTGCGCGATCGCCGGGCGCTCGCGCACGAACACCACCAGCACCTCGTTCTCGGCCTCCAGGCGCACGTCCTGGAAGAAGCCCGTGGCGTAGAGCGCGCGCAGCGCCGCCTGCGCCTTCGCCTCGTCGATGGTGTCGCCGACCTTGACCGGCAGGTAGCTGAACACCGTGCCGGGCTCGGTGCGCTGCAGGCCCTCGACGCGGATGTCCTTGACGACGAAGGGCTGGAAGGCCTGCGCCGCCGCCGGGCCGGCCGCCGCGATCACGAGCGCGGCGAGGACCGCGGCGATGACGCCATTGCGAAACATTCAGCCGGTCAGCAGGCGATTCAGGTCGTTGTAGAACGCGAAGGCCATCATCACCAGCAGCAGCGCCAGGCCGACGCGCTGCCCGAGCTCCATGGCGCGCTCGGAGACCGGCGTGCCCTTGACGATCTCGATCGCATAGTACATCAGGTGCCCGCCGTCGAGCAGCGGGATCGGCAGCAGGTTGAGCACGCCCAGGCTGATGCTGATCAGCGCGAGGAAGGTGAGATAGGAGATCCAGCCCAGGCTCGCCGACTGCCCGGCGAAATCGGCGATCGTGACCGGGCCCGAGAGGTGCTTCCACGAGACCTCGCCGATCAGCATGCGGCCCAGCATCTTGAGGCTGAAGACCGAGATGTCGGCCGTCTTGGCGACGGCGCGCGACAGGCTCTCGAGCGGCCCGTGCTCCACGCGCACGAGCATCTTCTCGGCGTGCGCGGCCGGCACGTGCGGGCCGGCATTGATGCGCCCGATGCGCTCGCCGTTCACGCTGACCACGTCGGGAACGACGTCGACCTTGCGCGTCGCGCCGTCGCGCTCGACCAGCAGGGACAGCGGCACGCCCGGGTGCGCCCGCACGGCGATGACCAGCGCCTCCCAGGATTCCACCGGTCGGCCGGCGGCCTGGACGATGCGGTCGCCGGTCGCGAGACCGGCGCGCTCGGCGGGCCCGCCCGCGACCACCTGGCCGAGCACCGGCTCGAGCGCCGGCCGGTACAGCCGCAGGCCGATGCGCTCCAGGGCGTCGGTTTCGATCTCCGCGGCGGGATAGTCGCGCAGGTCGAGCGTAGCGACGCCGATGTGGCCGCGCTCGTTGAGGGTCTCGAGCCGCACCGGCTCGCGCTGCAGCGCCGCCTGGATGACGCGCCAGCGCACTTCCTGCCAGGTCGCCACCGCCTCGCCGTCGATCGCGCGCACCGTGTCGCCCGAGCGCAGCCCGGCTGCCGCGGCGAGGCTCCCCGCCGGGGGCTGGGCGAGCACCGGCCGCGCCTCCGGCAGGCCGTGCATGTACAGCCCGGCATAGACGAGGATCGCGAACATGAAGTTGAACGCCGGCCCGGCGACCACGATGAAGAAGCGCTTCCAGACGCTTTGCCGGTTGAACGCCCGGCTCGCCTCGCCGGGGGCGACCGGGCCCTCGCGCTCGTCGAGCATCTTCACGTACCCGCCGAAGGGCACCGCGGCGATCATCCACTCGGTGCGGTCGGCGCCCAGGCGCCAGGTCGCGAGCGGCCTGCCGAAGCCCACGGAGAAGCGCAGCACCTTGACGCGGCACAGGCGCGCGGCGAGATAGTGGCCGTACTCGTGCACGACGATGAGCACGCCCAGCGCGACGATGAAGGCGACGATGGTATGGAGCAGTCCCATGGCCTATGCCGCCAGCCCCAGCACCTGCGCGCCGGCGGCGCGGCGCGCCTCGGCGTCGGCGGCGAGGATGGCATCGAGGCTCTCCGCGGGTTGCGCGGGAATGCGCTCCAGGGTCTGCTCGATCACCCGCGCGATGCCGGTGAAAGGCAGCCTGCGCTCGAGGAAGGCCGCGACGGCGACCTCGTTGGCGGCGTTCAGCACGGCGGGCGCGGTGCCGCCGGCGCGCAGGGCCGCATAGGCCAGCTGCAGGCAGGGGAAGCGGCTGGGGTCGGGCTTCTCGAAGGAAAGGTTCTTCACCGCCGACAGGTCCAGCGACTGCGCGCCGGAATCGATGCGCTCGGGATGCGCGAGCGCGTGGGCGATCGGCACGCGCATGTCGGGGTTGGAGAGCTGCGCGAGCATCGAGCCGTCGACGTACTCGACCAGCGAATGCACGATGCTCTGCGCGTGGATCAGCACCTCGATGCGCTCGGGCGGCAGACCGAACAGCCACCGAGCCTCGATCACCTCCAGCCCCTTGTTCATCATGGTGGCGGAGTCGACCGAGATCTTGCGCCCCATCACCCAGTTCGGGTGCGCGCAGGCCTGCTCCGGGGTGACGCCCGCCAGGGTCTCGGGCGGCGCGCCGCGGAACGGCCCGCCGGAGGCGGTGAGGACGATCTTTCTGACCAGCCTGGCTTCGGAGAAGCACTGGAAGACGGCGTTGTGCTCGCTGTCGACCGGCAGCAGCTCGGCGCCCGCCTCGCGCGCGGCCCGCATCACCAGCGGCCCGGCCATGACCAGCGCTTCCTTGTTGGCGAGCAGCACGCGCTTGCCGGCCGCGGCCGCGGCGAGCGTCGAGGAGAGCCCCGCGGCGCCGACGATGCCGGCCATCACCGCGTGGCAATCGGGATGCGCGACAACCTCGTCGATCGCTGCCGCGCCTTTGAGAAGCTTCGTGCCCAGGGCGGCGAACGCCTGTTCCGAGGCGGAAGAAGCCCCGGAGAGCACCGCGTAGCGCGGCCGGTGCACGCGGCACAGCCCGAGCAGCGCATCGGCCGACGCGTTGGCCGTGAGCGCGAATACGCGGTAGCGCTCCGGATGGCGCGCGATCACGTCGAGCGTGCTTGCCCCGATGGAACCGGTGGCGCCGAGGACTGCGACGTTCATGCCGTCATTTTCCTACGATCCAGGGCGCGAGCACCGCGGCGATGGGGAGGGTCGAAGTGGCGCTGTCGATGCGGTCGAGGATGCCGCCGTGGCCGGGCAGCAGCGCGCCGCTGTCCTTGACCGACGCCTGGCGCTTGACCGCGGACTCGAACAGGTCGCCGACGATGCTCAGCGCCGCCAGCAGCGCCGCGGCGCCGAGGAAAGGCGCCCATGCGATTCCTTCCACCATGGCGGCCATTATCCCTGC
>CBDDRQ010000148.1:0-15791 GCA_965233125.1 uncultured bacterium | reverse complement strand
CCGATGCGCTTGAGCCCGAGGGGTACCAGCGCCCCCGAGAGCCCGCTCGCGACGCACGAGCCGATCATGGCGAAGAACACCACGACCGCGAGCATGATCGGGTGCTCGTTCGCCTGGCCGCTGGCGATGACGTACATGCCGACCGCCGCCGCGAGGCCGACGCCGGCGCCGTTCAGCATGCCGAGCCAGGCTTCCTTCTTGACGAGGGGCTTCTCCATGCCGGGCTTGAGCTCGCCCAGCGTCATGCCGCGCAGCGTCACCGCGAGCGCCTGGCAGCCGGTGTTGCCCGACTGGCCGGCGAGCACCGGCAGGAAGAGCGCGAGGATGACGAGCTGGTCGATGGTGCTCTGGAAGAACCCGACCACCGCCGCCGCGAGGAACGCGGTGCCGAGGTTGAGCTGCAGCCAGCCGTGGCGCATCTTGAAGCTCTGCTTCCAGGGCGTGGCGAGGCGCTCCTCCTCGCTGACGCCGACCATGCTGCCGGCCTGCAGCGTGATCTCGATCGCCTGCGCCTCGAACATCGACTGGCCGCGCACCAGGCCGATCAGCCGGTGGTCGTGGTCGATGACCGGGTACACCGGGTAGTGCCGGTCGAGGACCTGCTTCATGGCGTCCTGCAGCGACGTGGACGCGGAAAGCGCGAACACGTCCTTGATCATGATCTCGTCGAGCCGCTTCTCGTGCGAGCTGAGCAGCAGGTCGCGCATGGTCACCACACCGTACAGGCGCTGCTCCTCGTCGGTGACGTAGATGTAGGTGATGAAGGCGGTCTTGACGAGCTCGCGCAGGCGCTCGATGGTCTGGCCGACGGTCTGCGCGGGGGGGAAGGCCCCGACCACGGGCTCCATCATGCGGCCCACTGCGTTGGGCTCGTAGAAGGCGTTGCGCTGCCACTGGCGCGAGATCTCCTCGGGCGCGGCGGCGAGCACGCGCTCGCGCGCCTCGTCGGGCAGCGCGCCCAGCACGTTCTGCGCGAAGCCCGGGCTCAGCCGCAGCAGCGCGGCGACGATCTCCGGGCCGTCGTGGGTGGCGAGCTTGGCGGCGGCTCCCGGGGCCGAGCGGGTCTTGATCTCGTCGGCGAGTTCGGCGGCGATTGCATCCACGTTCTTCTCCCTGTCGTTCTTGTGTGACGCAGGGGAGACAGTGTTCTACAGGCCGACCGATTCGGCAACCAGCTTGCGCAGCTCCCGGGTGAGCGAATCCTTCAGCTTCCCGTAAGCCGCATCGCCGATGCGGTTCTCGATCTCGTAGGGGTCCTTCTCCAGGTCGTAGAGCTCGTCCACTCCCTCGCGGTGCACCCAGTGCACGAGCTTCGCCCGCTCGGTGCGCACCGCCTTGTAGCTCATGCCGACGATCCAGGGCCAGGCCGACTCGTTGAAGTACTCGATGAGGAAGGACTCGCGCCACCTGCGCGCCGTGCCCTTCATGAGCGGCACCAGCGAGCGGCCCTGGATCTGGCTGCCGGGCTTGCCGCCGGCGAGGTGCACGCAGGTCGGGGCGATGTCGATCGCGAGCGCCATGCGCTCGATCTTCGTCCCCGGCTTGAGCAGCTTCGGATAGCGCGCGAAGAACGCGGTGCGGATGCCCTCCTCGTAGGGAAAGCGCCGCTCCGCCCCCAGGCCGTGCTCGCCGAAGAAGAAGCCGTTGTCGCCCAGGAACAATATGAAGGTCTTGTCCAGCTTCCCCGCTTTCTCGAGACTTTCCAGTATCGAACCAACCCCTTCATCCACCGAGGCCATCATGGCGGCGCGCGCGCGGACCTCCTCCTGCGTGCCGGTGTGCAGGCCGGCGAGGAAGCCCTCGTTGCCCGGGGCCTTGCGCAGCTCGAAGAGCTCGCGCCACGCGGGCTTGTGCCTGAGCACCTCCTCGAGCGGCAGCACGTTCGGGCGCGCGGGGTACTCGCAGCCCCGGTAGAGGTCCTTGTGCCGCTCGGGAAGCACGTAGCCCTGCATCGTCGCGACGTCGATGGTGCCGTCCTGCTTCTGCTGCACGTCGGGATGCACCGCCTTGTGCGCGAAGAACAGCGCGAACGGGTGGCGGCGCTTCCTGCCGACGAACTCGACGGCGCGCTCGTTCAAGAGATCGGTAACGTACCCCGGGACCTTCTGCTCGCCTCCATTCTCGTAAAGCACGGGATCCGTGATGGTGCCCTGGCCGCGGAAGCTCACCCAGTGGTCGTAGCCCGGGCGTGGCGAGGCGTCGTTGCCCATGTGCCATTTGCCGATATGCGCGGTCTCGTACCCGAGGCTCTTCAGCGCCAGGTGGTAGTTCGCCAGGCGGTGGCTCATCGCGTCGCGCCCGACGTTGTCGATGATGCCGTGGCGCGAGGCGTACTGGCCGGTGAGGATCGAAGCTCGGTTGGGCGAGCACAGCGGCGTGGTGTGGAACGCGTTCGCGAAGCTCGCGCCCTCCGCCGCGAGGCGGTCGATGTGCGGCGTCTTCATGTACGGGTGCCCGGAGGCGCCGGTCTCGTCGAAGCGCAGGTCGTCGACGAGGATCACGATCAGATTGGGTTTCATGGTTTTTGGTGTCTTGCAATCATGGCCTGCGCATCCTTGTAGAGCGCCTGCGCGTCGAAGTTGCCGTGGTGCGAAAGGTCGGCGAGGAAGCGCGCGATCTCCGGCGCGACCGCGGCGCGGATGCGCGCGGCTTCCGCCGGGGTGAGGCGCGAGAGATCGTTGCCCGCCGCGCGCGCGGCGGCGATGCCGGGGGGCTCGAGCTCCGACCAGGTCTTGCCCACGTACCACGCGAGGTGGCGGCGCGAGTGATCGTCGACGAGTTGGCGCAGCGTGTCCGGGAGCGCGGCGTAGCTTTCGCGGTTCATGAGCATGGCGAGCACCGAGGTGCCGACGCGCGCCTCGAAGCTCACGTGGTGGCGCACGAGCTTGTGCAGGTCGTGCTCGTCGAGCGCGGCGAAGGGCGCGAGGCAGCCGTCGAGCAGTCCCTTGGCGAGCATTTGCGGCAGCTGCGCCGCGGGCGAGCCCACCGCCGTGGCGCCCACGGCGCGCAGGAACACGCCGCTCGCGCGGCCCGGGGCGCGGATCTTCAGGCCCTTCAAGTCCTCGAGCCTGCGCACGGGGCGGTTGACGTGCAGCGCCGCGCCCTCCTGCGCGAAGAGCAGCAGCACGTGGTAGTCGCGATACTCGGCCTGGAGGTGCCTTTCGTAGTAGTCCTGCAGCGCGAAGGTGCCCGCCGCCGCGCCGGCGTTCAGGAACGGCAGCTCGAACACCTCGGTCCTCGGGAAGCGCCCCGGCGTGAACGCCGCGGCGGTGAGGACGATGTCGGCCTCGCCCTCGCGCACCTGCTGCTCGAGCCCGGCGGGCGTGCCGCCCAGCTCGAGCGCGGGGAAGACAGGGATGCGCAGCCGCCCGCCCGAGTCCTTCTCGAGCTTCGCCGCCCAGGGCGCGGCGAGCGCCGCGTGCGCAGCCGCCTGCGGCGGCGCGAAATGGTGCATGCGCAGCGTCACTTCCTGCGCGGCGGCCGGGAGCGCCAGCGCAAGCGCCGCCGCGGCCAGGTTGATGCGCAAAATGCCCGCTCCTCCGAAGTGACTACGCGCGCCAAGTTTACGACAACTCATGGCAGAATGCGCCCATGACGCCCCGCGCCATCGCCATCCGACTCGCCGAGCAGCGCGACGCGCAGATCATCGCGGCGATGTCGCGCGACTTCATCGAGGCCGGGCTGGGGTGGAAGTACGACGCGCCGCGCGTGCTGCGCGCGATCCGCGACCGCGAGACGCTCGCCGCGGTGGCCTGCGAGAGCGGCAAGTCCGCGGCCGCGCGCACCGCGCTCGCCGGCTTCTCGATCATGGAGTTCGGCGAGGAGCGCGCGCACCTCGTGCTGCTCGCGGTGCGGCCTTCGCACCGGCGCCTGGGCATCGGCCAGAAGCTGCTCGAGTGGATGCTCGAGTCGGCGCGCGTCGCGGGAATCGCGAGCGTGCACCTCGAGCTGCGCGCGAGCAACGACGCCGCGCGGCGCTTCTACCGCGCCATGGGCTTCTACGAGACCGTGCTGGTGCCCGGCTACTACCGCAGCGGCGAGGGGCGCAAGGAAGGCGCGCTGCGCATGCTGCGCGTGCTGCGCCAGCCCGGGCCGGTTCCGTATACGTGGCGCCCGCCGCGCAGCGAAGAAGACCGGTAGGAAAAAAGGGGTCAGGACCCTTTTTCCGAAGTTTTTGAAGGCGGAGCCGCTATGCGGAAAAAGGGTCCTGACCCCTTTTTTTACGGGACGATGGCGAAGCCCAGCCTGAGCTGGGTCTTGCGCTTCACGTTGTAGTCCAGGATGTCCTCGCCGTAGCCGGCGAAGAGTTGCGCATGCAGGTAGCCGCTGATCGGCCCGAGCTTCAGGTCGCGCGTGCGCCGCGAGAGGTCGAGAAGCACGCTGCCCTTTCCCGAAGTGCCCCGGCGCAGCACCGCGGTGGCGATCCACAGGCTCCCCGAGTCGTAGCGCACGCGCCAGTCGACGTAGCCGCGGTAGCGGTGGATGTCCGGGTTCTCGTCCTTGTCGAGATAGGTGTAGATCTTGGGCGTGAACTCCAGGCGCTCCTCGCCGGCCATTACCCAGCGCCATTCCGGGCGCACGAACGCGGTGTCGACCGAGCGGGAGCGGAAGTCGTCGCGGCCGTTCGACTCGTGCTCGAGGCCGAAGCGCGCGGCGTCGAGCCAGGTCTTGTCGTCGGCGCGCTCCCACTTCCAGAAGAGCGAGGGCCGGTAGGCCGTGTCGCGAAACGCCTTGGAGCGCGAGGAAAGGTCCCAGATCGAGTTCTGCGTGTAGCCGAAGTACAGGCCCGAGAGCCACGGCCGCTCGAGGCCGAAGCCCGACTGCACGTCGAAGAGGCGGTACTTGAGCGAGAGCTGGAACCGCGCGGTCGTGCCCCCGCGCGTGCCGAGCACGAAGTACATCGGGTCGTTCTCGGAAAGCGGCGGCTCGTCGCCGGTGGTGAGCGCGTACACCACGTCGCGGCGCGCGACGGCCATGAGCAGCGCGTTGGAGGGCCGCCCGGCGAGTGAGAGCGTGGCGCTGCCCGCGGCCGCCTGGGGCAGCCGGCCGTAGTAGATGCGCCGCTGCCCGTCCGCCGGGCCTTCGGCGCGCAGCGTGACGACGATCTCGGCCACGTCGGCACGCACCGCGAGCGCGATCTCGTCGGGCGGCGCCTCGCCCACCGGCGCGATCACGAGCAAGTCGAAATCCTCGCCCACCGTGAGGCGCGTGCCGCTCGATACGATGACCCAGTCCGCCGCCACCGCACCGAGCGCGACGCCGGCGGCAAGCAGCGCGGCAAGCCACCTCACGGCGCGCCCCGCCAGCTCTCGCCGAGGCGCTCGACGAGGAAGTCGATGAACACGCGCACCTTCGCCGAAAGATGCTTGCGGCTCGGGTAGACCGCGTAGATCGGCAGCGGCGGCGAAAGGTACTCGCCCAGGAGCGGCACCAGCCGTCCGTCGCGCACATAGGGCATGAGGATCATGTCGGGCTCGAGGGCGATGCCGATGCCGCCGGCCGCCGCCTCGGCGTGCAGCTCGCCGTTGTTCGAGTGCAGGTTGCCCTTCACGCGCACCGCGCGCTCCCGCCCGGCCGGGTCGCGGAAGCGCCAGTGCTCGCGCGGCGAGACATATTCATAGGTGAAGCAATTGTGGCCCTCGAGATCTTCCGGGACTTGCGGCGTGCCATGCGCCGCAAGGTAGCCGGGAGAAGCGCAGACCAGCAGCCGCGTCTCGCCCAGCTTGCGCGCGGCGAGGCTCTCGGTGCCGGCGGCGCCCACCCGCACCCCGAGGTCGAAGCCCTCCTCCACCAGGTCGACGATGCGATCGGAGAGCGATACGTCGAATGCGACCCCGGGGTGGCGCTCCAGGAAGGCGGCGATGAGCGGCGCGAGGTAGCGCACGCCGAGCGTGACCGCCGCCGTCAGCCGGATGGTGCCGCGCGGCACCGCGGCGGCGCGCGAGGCCTCCCGCTCGGCTTCCTCGAGGTCCGCCAGGAGCTGCACCGCGCGCCCGTAGAAGGCGCGCCCGATTTCGGTGACGCTGACCCGGCGCGTCGTGCGGTTCAGGAGCCGCGTCTGCAGATGGGCTTCCAGGTCGGCGATCTGGCGGGAAGTGGCCGAGCTCGACAGCCCCAAGCGATCTGCGGCCTTCGCAAAGCTCCCGGAATCAACGACTTGAGTGAAAACCCGGATAGCCGCAAAGCGGTCCATGCCAACAAATTCTCCCATAAATCGGGACAATCTATTCTCTCATCACATCTTTATCCCCCATCGTGGCGCAACGGATACTTCGATCCCGTCCACCTGATAGGAGAGAAGTGATGACTAACCAACAAGCCGCTCCGTATGCGGCCCTCATCTTGCGCATCTCGCTGGGGGTCATGTACGTCGCGCATTCCCTCGTCCTCAAGCACTTGACCTTTACCCTGCCCGGCACGGCGCAGTTCTTCGCCTCGCTCGGGCTGCCCGCCGCGCTCGCCTATGCGACGTTCTGGGCGGAGCTCGCCGGCGGCGTCCTCCTGCTCGCCGGCATCGGTACCCGCTGGGTCGCCCTCGCCCTGACGCCTGTCCTCGCCGGCGCCCTCTGGGTGCACGCCGGCAACGGCTGGGTGTTCAGCGCCGCCAACGGCGGCTGGGAGTACCCGCTGTTCCTGATCGTCGTGTCCTTGGTCGCCGCGCTGCTCGGCGACGGCAAGTACTCGCTCGGCAACCTCCTGTACAACCGTCCCACGCGACTTGGGGCCTACGCATGAAGCTTTACTACGCCCCCGGCGCCTGCTCGCTTTCCCCGCACATCGTGGCCCGCGAAGCCGGCATCCCCCTCGAGCTGGAAAAGGTCGACCTCGGCACGAAGAAGACCGCCGCCGGCGAGGACTACCGCCAGGTAAACCCGAAGGGCTACGTCCCGGCGCTGCGCCTGGACGACGGCTCGGTGCTCACCGAAGGCCCGGCGATCGTGCAATACCTCGCCGACCGCAAGCCCGCCGCCGCGCTCGCCCCGCACGCCGGGACGATCGAGCGCTATCGCCTGCAGGAGTGGCTCGCCTTCCTCAACTCCGAGATCCACAAGACCTGGGGCGCGCTCTTCGACCCCAAGGCCGATCGCGGCCCGGTCATCGAGAGACTGAAGCAAAGACTCTCTTTTCTGGAGGGCGAGCTGAAGAACAGGCCCTACCTGCTGCCCTCGGGCTTCAGCGTCGCCGACGCCTACCTCTTCACGCTGCTCAACTGGGCGGGCTTCACGCGCGTCGACCTCGCGCCGTATCCTGCGCTCGTGAAATACGCCGAGCGCATCGGGTCGCGGCCGAAGGTGCAGGAGGCCCTGCAGGCGGAAGGTCTCATGAAGAAAGCCGCCTGATGCAACAGCGCCTGCCGAGCGTCTTCCTCTCCCATGGCTCGCCGATGCACGCGCTCCAGCCGGGGCCGGCCGGCGAGGCCTGGGCGGGGCTCGGCAGGCGCATCGGCAAGCCGCGCGCCATCGTGATCGCGTCCGCGCACTGGGAAACCGACCGGCCGCTCCTCACCGGCGCCGCGCGGCCGCAGACCATCCACGACTTCTACAACTTTCCCGAGCCGCTCTACCGGCTGCGCTACCCCGCGCCCGGGGCCCCGGAGGTGGCGGAGCGGGCCAAGGCGCTCTTATCTGCTGGTGGCTTTCCTGCGGGCATCGACGCCGCGCGCGGCCTCGACCATGGCGCGTGGTCGCCGCTGCTTTATATGTATCCCGAGGCCGACGTTCCCGTCGCGCAGCTCTCCATCCAGCCCGCGCTGGGGCCGAAGCACCACCTCGAGATTGGAAATGCGCTGAAAAGCCTGGCCAGCGAGAACGTCCTGGTCATCGGCTCAGGCCACCTGACGCACAACCTGCGCGACTGGGCGCGCGGCAACGGCGCTCCGGCGCCCTACGCCCGCGAGTTCCAGCAATGGGTCTACGAACGAATCAACGACCGGAAACAGGAAGAGCTCGTGCAGTACCGGTCGCTCTCGCCGCACGGCGTGCGCGCGCACCCGACCGACGAGCACTTCCTGCCGCTCTTCGTCGCCCTCGGCGCCGCCGGCGCAGGCGCGCCCGAGCGCGTCTACGACGCCATCGACAGCGGCGTGCTGGCGATGGACGCGTACGTGTTCAGCTAGTCCAGTACCACCGGGTCGCCCGCCGCGATCCGGCCGGGCTTCACCACCTCGGCGTACACGCCGTACTGCAGGTCGGCTTCCTGGGCGATGCAGCGCAGGACCTTCGCGTCGGCGGGCAGGTCGTCCTGGCCGAGGGTCGTCATGCGGCAGCGCTCCGCCGGGGCGCCGACCCTCAGCTCGACCTCGCCGCCGATGCGCAGCGTCCTGCCGATCCACGAGCGCTCGGGCTGTCCGGTCCCGCGCGCCTCAAGCACGATGTTCGGCCGGAAGCGCCGCTCGTCGATGCGGCTCCCGGGCAGCCGCGAGCGCAGCCACGCTAGCGCAGCGGTGCTCAATAGATGCACGGCACCGTCGTCGTGGTGCGCGGTGCCGGCCTCGCGAACCAGCGTCACCGCTACGCCGAGCGCCTCGGACAGCGCGACATGCACCTGCGGATCGTCTCCGCGCATCCGCCTTCCGTCCGGAAACCGGATCTCGGGCCAGTCGCCGTCGTACCGGGCGGAGAATCCCAGCAGGCCGTCGATGTCGCGGAAGCGGCGCGTGTCCTTGCCGCTGCCCAGCTTCCCGGCCGCGTCCTGGAGCGCGAACAGGCGATCGCCTTCCACCCCCCGCGCGCCGAGCCCGGCCTCGCGGCACGCCTCGCCCCGCATCGACTTCACCGGGTAGCGCCAGAGCCTGCCGACGCGGCCGACGTTCATGACGGCGGACGTTACGCCCGCGAAGGCGCGCATGCAATCTGATCCGGCCATGGTGGAAGACGGGGGGAAGGCGCAAATGCTTCCGATCGGAAGCATTCAGGGGAACCAGGAAATCGGGCTCTGACCCAGGCCCTGACCCAGGCTCTGACCCGGGCTCTGACCCCACAGCCGTGGCGACGTTGGCGTTATCGTCGTGCGCGGGTGTGGTCATGGACGTGCCTGTTCCGGGGCCTGGATCTGCACCAGCGCACGTCAACATCCCGAAGGGCCATTACCCGCCTCCCGGGAAGTGCCGCGTCTGGCATCCCGACCTGCCGCCGGGTCGACAGCCACCACCCGGAGATTGCGGCGAGCTTCAGTACCGCGTGCCTCCCGGAGCTGTGCTCGTCCGCGGTTAGGCCGTGGGACGGCAAATCTAGTATCGCCTTCCGCCCTCAGCGGAAGAGCGCGTCGATCTGGCCGCGCTCGAGGCCGATGTCGCGCAGCGTCCGGTCGGAGAGCGCGTGCAGCTCCGCGCGGGTGCGCGCCGCAAGCAGAGCTTTCCAGACGGAAAGGAAGAATCGCATCCCGGCAGCATGCCGCCCGGGCGGGGCCCGCTCAAACGGATTCGCCGCATCCGACGCATGCGTCCGGGGCATGCAAATCAGTGGCTTGCGGAACCGATTGCGGCCGGGGCCGCGGCGCTATATTTTTTCCGGATCCATGATGCGCAAGCGCACCGCGCGGCGAGAGGACCTCGGGCTGACCAGCGCCGAGTACGGCCTGCTCGCGCGCCTGGACAGCCCGCGGAAGATCCAGGCCTTCGTGCACGGGCTGCGGCAGAACTTCGAGGTCGAGGGCGACACCTGCCGGCCGGTGCGCGTGGTGCTGCGCGAGCGCCGCGCGCACTGCATCGAGGGGGCGATGCTCGCCGCCTGCGCCTTCTGGGTGCACGGCGAGCCGCCGCTGCTGCTCGACATGCGCGCGGTGCGCGACTTCGACCACGTGGTCGCGGTCTACCGCCGCCACGGCTGCTGGGGCGCGATCTCCAAGACCAACGGCATCGGCCTGCGCTCGCGCGACCCGGTGTACCGCAGCCTGCGCGAGCTCGCGATGTCCTACTTCCACGAGTACACCAACCGGCGCGACCACAAGACGCTGCGCGAGTACTCGCTGCCCTACGACCTGCGCCGCGTCGACCCGAAGCTCTGGGTGAGCGGGGAGAAGAACGCCTGGGAGGTGGCCGAGCACCTCGACGAGCTGCGCCACTTCAAGCTCGTGAGCGGCCGCCACCTGCAGGCGGTGACGCGGCGCGACCCCTTCGAGCGCCGCGCCTCGCTGCTCCTTCAGTACCGCCGCCCGCGCGCCCTGCTCGAGAAGCTGGAGCGGCTCAGGAAGAAGCGGAAAAAGTAGCTACTTCTTCGCCTCGATCTTGCCGATCTTCTGCACCGCGGTCTTGAGGCGCGCGGCGTCGGCGTCCCAGAACTTCTTGAACTCCGGCGCGTCGAGGTAGCTCACCGGCGTCCCGACCTTTTCCATCGCGCCCTTGAAGGCCGGGTCGGCGACCGACTGGCGCACCGCCTCGCGCAGCTTCGCCTGCACCGGGCCGGGCGTGGCGGCCGGGGCGACCAGCGCCGACCAGATGTAGAACTCCACGTCCTTGTAGCCCAGCTCCTTGAAGGTCGGCAGGTCCGGCATCAGGGCGAGGCGCTTGTCGCCCCAGCCGGCGAGGGCGCGCATCTTGCCCGCCCTGATCTGCCCGATCGCCGCCGCCGGGCCCGAGGCGAGCGCCTGCACCTCGCCGGACAGCAGCGCGCGCACCGCCGGCCCGCCGCCCTGGTAGGGCACGTGGAAGAGCTCGATGCCGGCGGCGTTGCCGAACATCGCCATCGCCACGTGCAGCGTGCCGTACACGCCGGAGGAGGAATAGTTGATCTTGCCGGGATTCGCCTTCGCCGCGGCGACGAAATCCTTGACCGTCTTGTAGGGGCTGGCGGCGCTCACCACCAGCACCGTCGGGTCCGCGGTGACCAGCGCGATCGGCGCGAAGTCGGACAGCTCGTAGGGGGCGGGCTTGCCGTTCAGCGGATCGGACACCGGGAAGATCGAGATCGACGAGAGCGCCATCAGCACCGTGTAGCCGTCGGGCGCCGCTTTTGCCGCCGCGGTCATCCCCACGGCGCCGCCGGCGCCGGCGCGGTTCACCACGATGACCGGCTGCTTGAGGCTCTTCTCCATCACCGCGGCGAGGGGCCGGCCGACGATGTCGGCGACGCCCCCGGGCGGGAACGGCACGATCATGGTGATGGGCTTGGTCGGGTAGTCCTGCGCCCAGGCGGCGCTGAAGACGGACATCAGGATTGCTGCGATCAGGCGTGACATAGGTCTCCTCCTCGGCCGGGAAGTTTACACGCGGTTACAGCTGTTGCACTTTATCGGTGTCTTGCCCGGCGGCCGGGCGGCAGAGTGGGTGCCATCACAAAGGAGGTACCCGATGTTCAAGAAACTGATCCTTGCAGCAGCAGCCCTGGCGATCTCGGCCCCCGTGCTCGCCGACCCGCACCGCAAGAGCTTCGACCGGCGCCATGCCGACCGGGGGCAGCACCAGGGTCACCGCCCTGTCGCGCGCCACGCGCATCGCCCGGTGGTCGTGATGCCGCCGCCGCGGGTCTACTATGCGCCGGCCCCGCGCGTGGTCTACCGGCCGGTGTACCGCCCGGCGCCGGTGTATGTCGCTCCGCCGGTGTACGTCGCGCCGCCGGTGTACCACTCGCCCGCCTTCGGCGGCATCTCCATCCGCTTCAACATCCCGTTCTAGCTGTTGAACTCGGCCTTGAATCCGGGCGGCGGCGAGTAGGCGAAGCTGCCGCGCCGGATCACGGCCTCCCTGCCGCCGTTGGCCGCGACCAGCTCCGCCTGGCGGCGCTTGGCGCGCCGGTCGACTTCCACGGGGTCGAGGAGCGACAGGAGCTTCTGGTGACAGAGGCTGCGGTGCGCGGAGTACGCGGGATCGGTGCCGAGGTCCCGCAGCTCCTCCGGATCGGCCTCGAGATCGAAGAGCTGCGGCTGCTCGGGGTAGCGCACGAAGTAGACGTACTTCCACTTCCCGTTGCGGATCATGTACTCGCCCGCGCGCGAAGAGGACGCGTGGTATTCCGACAAGACGGTTCTTTCCGGAACGGCCTTGAAAAGCGAGAAGCCCGAAGCCTCCGGCGCCGGCGCGCCCACGCACTGCATCACGGTGGGATAGACGTCGACATGGCTCACCGGCTCGCGGCGCACCGCGCCCGCGGGCACGCCCGGGCCGGCCAGGATCATCGGCACCTTGGCCGCCTCCTCGTAGAGCACCTGCTTGCCCCACAGGCCGCGCGCGCCCATGTTGTCGCCGTGGTCGGAGGTGTAGAGCACGCGAGTGCTGTTTTCCAGGCCGGTGTCGCGCAACGTGTTCAGCAGGTGGCCGATGTTCTCGTCGAGAGAGCTGATCAGGCCGAAATAACCGGCGCGCGCGCGCTTCACCGCCGCCTCGTCGGCGAAGTGCCTGTCGTAGCCGGCGTTCTCTTCCTGGTCGGTCACGTACGGATGGATGCCCTTCTCCCGGTAGAGCTTCGGCATCGGGATGCGCTCGAACGGGTAGCGGTAGTACCAGTGCGGCGGCGCCGTGAGCGGGAAGTGCGGCGCGACGAAGGAGACGAACAGCACCCAGGGACGGCTCGCGTCCCGGCGTGCCTCCTCGCGCAGCCAGATCTGCGCGCGCGAGGCGATCTCGCGGTCATACCAGGTGTACTCCGACTCCCCCGGACCGGCGAGCCCGGCGAGCTTCTTGCCGTCGGCGCGCGCCGGCATGTCGTCGCCGCGCAGCAGGCCGTAGAGGTCGCCTTTGCCCTCGAACACGTTCATCGGCACGATCTCTTCGGAGAAGCCGTTGTCGTCGTCGGTGGAGCGGAAGTGCAGCTTGCCCACCGAGACCACGCGGTGGCCCTGGTCGCGCAGGCGGTGGTGCCAGCTCGGGATCCTGCCGTCGTAGGGGTCGGCGTTGTCCCAGTAGCCGATCTGGTGGATGTACTTGCCGGTCGCGAACGCCGCGCGCGCCGGCACGCAGATCGGGCAGGTGGTGTAGGCGTCGGTGAAGCGCGTGCCGCGCGCCGCCAGCCGGTCGAGGTTGGGCGTCTGCACCAGCGGGCTGCCCGAGCAGCCCATCCAGCGCGGGTCGTGCTCGTCGGACATGACGACGATGAGGTTCGCCGGGTTCATGCCATGCCCACCTGCGGCAGGCGCGGCCGGATGTCGTCGGGGCGGGCGCGGATCATGTCCATCAGCTCCTTCTTCGCCTTCGAGCTCTCGAAGATGTTTTCCATCTCGTGCGGGTCGTTCTTGAGGTCGTACAGCTCTCCCGCCCCCGAGCGCAGGTCGACGGTGAGCTTGTGCGTGGGCGTGCGCACCGTGCGCAGGTCGAGGTCTACGCCCGAGCGCGAGGCGCGCAGGTCCCATTCGCTGTAGGCGAAGTCGCGCGTGCCTTTGCCGTCGACGAGATTCTTCAGGGAAACGGAATGGGGGGACCCGAACGGCACGCGCGCGTAGTCGGCGAACGTGGCAGGCAGATCCAGGGTCGAGACGGGATCGGCGACGATTTTCCCCTTGGGAATTCCAGGGCCTTGAAGCAGCAGGCCCACCCGCAGCAATCCCTCGTACGCCATCGGTCCCTTGAGGATCAGGCCGTGGTCGCCGAGCCAGTCGCCGTGATCCGTCGAATACACCACCAGGGTGTCCTCAAGGAGATTCAGATTCTCAAGATGCAGGAGGATGCGCCCGACGTTGTGGTCGATGAGCGAGATCATGCCGTAGTAGTTGGCGATCAGCTCGCGCAGCTGCCGGTCGCTGTGCACGGGGATGCGCGAGTACTCCGTGCGGATCCTGGCGAGGTGCGGCACGATCTGCGGCTTGCCTTCCAGGCTCTGCCGGTGCCACCACGGCCGGCGCTCCAGGTCGAGGGTGCGCTCGGGCGGCAGGTCGACCTCGTCGGGGTGGTGCATGCGGCTCCACGGATCGGGCGCGTCGAACGGATGGTGCGGATCGGGGAAGGAGGCCCAGATACAGAATTTACGAGAACCATTTTTAGACAGGAATTCTATTGTTCGGTCGCCGATCCAGGTCGAGTTGTGGAAGGCGGCCGGCAGCGCCGAATGGAAAGTCTGCATCGCGCTCGAGCGCGGCTCGAGCTGCGTCTCGTACAGGCGCTGCAGCTCTTCGCCGCGCCCGTCCTTGTGGAACCAGCGCTCGTAGTGCTGGCCGCGCGGGGGCTGCATCGGCGGCCAGTGGTTGTGCCCCTCGACCATCAGCTCCACGTGCTCGAAGCCCATGTAGGGCCCGAACCAGTCCTGCGGCTGGTCGCTGTTGCGGCACTCCGGCGTGCCGGTGGGCGCGAAGGTGTGCGAGGTGGCGAAGTGCGCCTTGCCAATGAAGCCGGTGCGGTAGCCCGCGCTGCCGAAGGCAGCAGCGAAACTTTCTTTTTCGAACCTTTTATCAAGATCGATGCCGTTGTCGGACACCCCGTGCGTGTACGGCAGCAGCCCGGTCAGGATCGACGCGCGCGAAGGCTGGCACACCAGGTTCGGCGTGATGCAGGCCGAGAAGCGCGTGCCTTCGCGGGCGAGGCGATCCAGGTGCGGCGTCCTTATCTTGCGTCCCTCGAACCCGTAGCAGTCGCCGCGCTGCTGGTCCGAGGTAATGAAAAGTACGTTCAACTCAGTTGTCCACCCTCGCTCCGCTCGCCTTCACCACCGGCGCCCAGCGGGCGATCTCGGCCTTGATGAAGCCGGTGAAGGCTTCGGGCGAGGCGCTCGGGGCGACTTCCAGGCCGGCGCTGTTATAGCGCTGGACGAGCTTCGGATCCTTCATGGCCTTGAGGAACTCGTCGTAGATGCGCTGCACCACCGGCGCGGGCGTGCCCGCCGGCACCGCCGGGCCCCACCACTGCACCGTCTCGAAGCCCGCCACGCCGGACTCCTGGAAGGTCGGCGTGTCGGGCAGGAGCTTCTGGCGCACCTTGCTCGTCACCGCGAACGCCTTCAGCCGCCCGGACTTGATGTGGCCTACGGTCGGCGGCAGCCCGAGCGAGGCGAGCGGCACCTGCCCGCCCACCACGTCGCCGATGGCCTGCCCGCCGCCCTTGTAGGGCACGTGCGTGATCTTCAGGCCGCCGGCGATGTTCTTGAAGAGCTCGGCCGCGAGGTGCTGCGGCGTGCCGTTGCCGGGGCTGGCGTAGGCGAGCTTGCCCGGGTTGGCCTTCGCGTACGCAATCAGCTCCGGCAGCGTGTTCGCCGGCACCGAGGGATGCCCGACCAGGATGTGCGCGCCGGCGATCATCTGCGTGACGTGCACGAAGTCCTTCACCGGATCGAACGTCAGCCTGGCGAAGAGCGAGGGCGCGATGGTGTACGCGTCGGCATAGAAAAGGATCGTGTGGCCGTCCGGGTCGGCGCGCGCCACCGCGTCGGCGGCGATGTTGCCGGCGCCGCCGGTGCGGTTCTCGATGATGACCGGCTGGCCGATCGACTCCGTCAGGATCGGTCCGATGACGCGGGCGCTCATGTCCATGGCGCCGCCGGCGGCGTAGCCGAGCACGATGCGCACCGGCTTGGTCGGCCAGGTTTGCGCCGCGAGCGGCGCCGCGAGGGTGAACATCGAGATAAATGCGAGAAGCAGCAGCGGGCGTCGCATGGGGTCCTCCTCCCTTGACGAAACGTTTAAACGTTTATACAACAAGCCGGCCGCCCATGTCGACGCCGATTTTTTCGCCGCAGCCCGTGGTCGCCCTGCACCACCAGGTGAAGGAGGACCTGCTGCTGCGGCTGCGCTCCGGGAACTGGCCGCCGGGCAGCGAGATCCCGCCCGAGCCGGCGCTGTGCGCGCACTACCGCGTCAGCCGCGGCACGCTGCGCCGCGCCATCGGCGACCTGGTGAACGAGGGCTACCTCGAGCGCTTCCGCGGCCGCGGCACC
>CBDDRQ010000147.1:0-4699 GCA_965233125.1 uncultured bacterium | reverse complement strand
GCCATCCTCACCATCGCCTTCGCCGAGTTCGCGCGCATCGGCTTCGACCACTTCGCCTGGGTGCGGGGCTCCTCGGGCCTGTTCCTGCCGGTGGCGAACTACACCGAGAACGACCTGTGGAACCTGCGCGGCAGCCCGCGGATGTTCTACTATCTGATGCTCGCCCTGACCGCTGGCGCGTTCGTGCTGTGCCACGTGCTCCTGCGCAGCCGCATGGGCTACTACTGGCTCGCGATCCGCGAGAGCCCGGAAGCGGCGCAGGCGCTCGGGGTCAACATCTTCCGCTACAAGATGGTCGCGGTCATTCTTTCCGCGGCGATGACTTCGCTCGCCGGGGTCGTGTTCGCGTTCTACTACAACAACCTCTTCCCCGAGCAGATCTTCCACATCTCGCGCTCGATCGAGCTGATCCTGGGGCCCATCATCGGCGGCATCGGCACGCTGGTCGGCCCGCTGGTCGGCGCGCTGCTGCTCACCGGCCTCGCCGAAGGCATGGGCGAGCTGCTGCTCGCGCTCGGCGTCGACGTCCCGGGCGTGAAGCAGGTCTTCTACGGCGTCTGCCTGCTCGTGGTCGTCATCTTCCTGCCCCACGGCGTCTGGCCGCCGCTCGCGAGGAAGCTCAAGCTCAATGCTCCAGGTAGATAGCATCTCGAAATCGTTCCGCGGGCTGCGCGCGGTGCAGGCGGCGAGCTTCGCGGTGCCCGAGGGCGGGATCGTCGGCCTGATCGGCCCGAACGGCGCCGGCAAGACGACCATCTTCAACATGATCGCCGGGGTATTCGCGCCGGACGCCGGGAAGATCACGTTCATCGACCGGGAAATACAGCGGCTCCGCCCCGACCAGATCTGCGCCGCCGGCATCGGCCGCACCTTCCAGATCGTCAGGCCCTTCGCCGGACTGTCCGTGCTCGACAACGTCATGGTCGGCGCCTTCCTCAAGGAGCGCTCCTCCGCGGGCGCGAGGCGCGTCGCCGCGGGCATCCTTGAGAAGCTCGGCCTGGCAGGCAAGCGCGACCAGCCCGCCGCCTCGCTCACCCTGCCCGACCGCAAGCGCCTGGAGGTCGCGCGCGCGCTCGCCACGCGGCCGAAGCTCCTGCTGCTCGACGAGGTGATGGCCGGCCTGCGTCCCACCGAGTGCGACCAGATCGTCGCGGTCTTCCGCGAGCTCAACCGCGCCGAGGGGCTCACCATCCTGCTCATCGAGCACGTGATGCGCGCGGTGATGGCGCTCGCCGGGCGCATCGTGGTCCTGCACCACGGCGAAGTGATCGCGCAAGGCACGCCCGAGGAAGTCGTGCGCCACAAGGCGGTGCTCGAGTGCTATCTCGGCGAGGAGACCGAAGTCTGATGCTGGAAGTGAAGGACCTCGACCTGTACTACGGCGACGCGCCGGCGCTCGAGCGCGTCTCGCTCAGCGTTCCCAAGGGCGAGATCGTCGCCATCGTCGGCGCCAACGGCGCCGGCAAGTCCTCGCTGATCCGCAGCATCGCGGGAATCGAGAAGCCGCGCTCCGGGAGCATTACCTTCAAGCAAAAGCTCATTTCCGGCCTGGAGCCCCACACCATCTGCAACCTCGGCATCGGCCAGGTGGCCGAGGGCCGCCAGGTGTTCCCCAGCCTTACCGTGCTCGAGAACCTTCAGATGGGCGCGCTCCTGCCGCGCGCGCGGGCCAGCGCCAAAGCCGCCCTCGAGGAAGTGCTGCGGATGTTTCCCAAGCTCGGAGAGCGCAAGCAGCAGCTCGCCGGCACGCTGTCGGGCGGCGAGCAGCAGATGCTCGCGATCGGGCGCTGCCTCATGGCGCAGCCCGAGCTCATCATGTTCGACGAGCCCTCGCTCGGCCTCGCGCCGCTGGTGGTGCAGGAAGTGCTGCACACCATCCACGTCCTCAACGGCCGCGGCATGACCATCCTGCTGGTGGAGCAGAACGTCGCGGTCTCGCTCAAGATCTCGAACCATGCCTATGTGCTGGAGAACGGCCGCGTCGCCATGAGCGGCGCCGGAAGCGAGCTCTTGCACGACGACCGCGTGCGCCAGGCCTACCTCGGCCTGTAGGCAATAGTTCCGCGGCAGCGCGGCCGGCGGACCGGTATGCTGGCCTGAAAGGGAGGCAACCATGGCAACCCGTGCTCCGAAGGCACTCGTCATTCCCACCCCGAAGCTCGTCGAAGACGCGCTCGCGCTGGCGGCGCGCTTCCGGGACGTCGAGGGGCTGTCGCGCCATGCGGCGCGGCGCAAGACCCTCCTGCAGGGCGCCGCGGCGGCGCTGCTGCTGCTCGGCTTCGCCTGCGGCGCCGGGGTCTTCATGTTCCTCGCCGGCCTGCGCACCTGGCTGACGCTGCCGGCGGTGCTGTTCGCGCCGCTGGTCGCGCTGGGCAGCCTGTCCGTGCTCTTCTTCGTCTTCTTCTCCTGGATCGAGGGACGCGCGCTCGCGCAGGCGCTGGGCCACCGCACCGGCCCGCGGCCCGGGTCCGCCCGGCGCTGGGTCGAGAAAAAGCTGCGCGCCGACCTGGGCGCCCTGCCGGCGATTCCCTGGCTGCCGGCGGGGCTGCTCGTCTTCCTGCCCCTTGGCCTGCTCCTGGCAGCCACCCCGCTGGCGGGAATCGCCGTGATCCTCGTCGCGGTGGCGACGCCCCTCGCCTACGCGCGACTTGATGCGGCTTGACGCGCTGCTGCGCGCGCATGGGTTCATGCGCGTGGAGCGCCCGCCGCAGCTGTGGGAGGCCGACACCGACGACGAGCGCTTCATCCCGCTGCTCGGCGAGATGATCGCGGCCTCGCTCGCCCGCGGCGCGAAGCTCGAAGCGCTCACCCTCAACGTCGCGAACGTCACCGTGCCCGAGCCCGAGGCGGCGGACGGCGACGGGCCGGCGGCGGGCGACTATGTGGCCGTTACCGTGCGCGGCGAGCTCGCCTGGGAGGCCGAGGCGGCCTGGCGCCCCGGCCGCCCCTGGACCCTGCCGCGGCTCGACGACCTGACGCAACGCCTGGCGCCCGCGGGCGTGCGCTTCGGTTACACGCGTAACCTGCCGCCCGGCGGCAGCATCACCGTGTTCCTGCCGCGTTTGGTAGACTTACCAAATGCAGGTCCGGGAGCGGATTCTGGAAGCGGCGCTGCGGCTCCTCGCCGAGCGCGGCGCGCATGAGCTGACGCAGCCCCGCGTCGCGAAAGCGGCGGGCGTCCGCCAGAGCCACCTTACCTACTACTTTCCCACGCGCGGCGAGCTCCTGCAGGAGGTCGCGCGCTACTCGATCGACAAGCTCGCCGGCCAGCTCGGCGCCGCGAACGCGCCGAGCCTCGCCGAAGGCATCGCCGCGGGCAGCGCCGACAAGCGCCGCTCGCGCGTGCTGCTCGGGCTGGTCGGCGCCGCCGACCAGGACCCGGCGATCAAGCGGCGCATGCGCAAGTTCATCGCCGAGCTGCGCGCGCGCATCGCGCCGCTGCTCGAGGCCGGCGGCCTGCAGGCCGATCCCGGGAGCGTCGCCTTCTTCCACTCGGTGATCGTCGGCTGCGCTGTGCTGCAGCTCGCGCGCGACAACGCCGAGGCCCGCGCCGAGGCGAGAATGGTGCTGGCGAAGGCCGCCGCATGCATCACCAGGAAACAGCCATGAATCGATGGGCGATATTGGCTTTCCTGGCGGTCATGGGGTGCGAGAAACCTGCGACTGACGCATGGCAGGGCTACATCGAGGGCGAGTTCGCGCTGCTCGCCTCGCCCTACGCCGGGCAGCTCGAGGCGCTGCACGTGCGCCGCGGCGAGCGCGTCGAGGCGGGCAAGCCCTTGTTCGCGCTCGAGTCCGGGTCCGAGCGCGCCGCGCGCGCCGAGGCCGAGGGGCGGCTGCAGGCGGCGCAGGCGCGCATGGAGAACCTGGCGCAGGGGCGCCGCGCGCCGGAGCTCGAGGCCCTGCGCGCCGAGCTCAGGCAGGCGCAGGCCGCGCGCGATCTTGCGGCCGCGAACCTGAAGCGGGAGGAAAAGCTCGTCGCCCAGGACGCCAGCTCGCGCGCGCGCTTCGACGAGGCGCGCAGCGCGCTCGATCGCGACCGCGCGCGCGTGGCGGCGGCCGAGGCGCAGGTGCGCAGCGCGCAGCAGCCGCTCGGCCGCGACGCCGAGCGCAGGTCCGCCGAGGCGGAGGTGGCCTCGGCGCGCGCCGCCCTCGCGCAGGCCGAGTGGCGCCTCGCCCAGAAGAGCCTCGCCGCGCCCGCGGCGGCGCTCGTGCAGGACACCTACTTCGTCCAGGGCGAGTGGGTGGCCGCCGGCCGGCCCGTGGTCTCGCTGCTGCCGCCGGGCAACGTGAAGGCGCGCTTCTACGTGCCTGAAGCCATGCTCTCCTCCGTGAAGCCGGGACTGGACGTACAAATTCTCTGTGATGGCTGCCCGGCCCCGATTCCTGCAAAGGTGAGCTTCGTGTCGAGCCAGGCCGAGTACACCCCGCCGGTGCTCTACAGCAAGGAGTCGCGCTCGAAGCTGGTGTTCCTCGTCGAGGCGCGGCTCGATCCTGCCGCGGGCGACCGGCTGCGGCCGGGACAGCCCGTGGACGTGAGGCTGAAATGAGCGAGCTGGCCATCGACGTCCGCGGCCTGAACAAGAGCTTCGGGAAGAAGCACGTGGTGAAGGACTTCTCGCTGCAGGTGCGCCGCGGCGAGATCTACGGCTTCCTCGGCCCCAACGGCAGCGGCAAGACCACCTCGATCCGCATGATC
>CBDDRQ010000146.1:0-11631 GCA_965233125.1 uncultured bacterium | reverse complement strand
CGGCCGGAAGTCCACCCCGCGCGAGCGCAGCGCTTCGACGATTCTCGCCGCGAATTTCCTCTCGAAGGAAGTCTTCTCGGAATACAGGGTGACCGCACAGCCGTGGTGGCGGAAGGCCATCGCCAGCTCCGCGCCGGCGGCACCGCCGCCCACCAGCGCGACGCGCGGCGGAAAGCGCACCTCGCGCACGAAGGCGTCGAAGGGCCTGACCTGCAGCGCGTGCTGCGCCGCCCCCGGCACCGACACCTCGGCGATGGAGCCGGCGTTGATGGAAACGATGTCGTAGGCGAGCTCGCTGCCGTCGGCGAGGTGCGCGAGGCGCTGCGCCGGGTTGATCGCGATGACCGTGCCCTCGATGAACTCGGCGTAGGCCGCCTCCGCGAGGCGCGCCACGTCGATCTCGGCCTGGTGGCGGCGGTACAGGCCTGCCACCACGCCCGGCAGCATCCCGGAATACAGCTGCTTCGCCGCGGTGGACACCAGCGCGACGCGCGCGCCGTACAGGGGCTTCTCCGTAAGAGAACGAAGAACGATCGAATGGGCGTGGCCGGCCCCGACGAGCAGGATGCGCTTCACGCCTTGGCGAGCTTCGCTTCCTCGCGCTTGCGCAGCTCCTTGCGCTGCACCTTGCCGGTGGTCGTCATGGGCAGCGCGTCGATGAACTCGATCTCGCGCGGGTACTCGTAGGGCGCCAGGCGGCCGCGCACGTGCGCCTGTATTTCTTCGACAAGAGCTTGCGAGGGGGAATGATTCGGTTGAAGAACGATGAAAGCCTTCACGATCGCGCCGCGCGCCGCGTCGGGCTTGCCGATCACCGCCGCGTTCGCGACCGCCGCATGCTTGACCAGGCAGCTCTCGATCTCGGCCGGGCCGATGCGGTAGCCCGAGCTCTTGATCACGTCGTCGGAGCGCCCCTGGTACCAGAGGTAGCCGTCTTCATCCATCCTGCCCTGGTCGCCGGTGCAGCCCCAGTCGCCGATGTACTTCTCGCGGGTGGCTTTCTCGTTTTTCCAGTACTCGAGGAAGAAGACAGGGTCATCGTTTCTCTTCACTGCGATTTCCCCCAGCTCACCGCGGGGGACTTCGTGCCCTTTCTCGTCGATGACGGCGACCTGGTGGCCCGGATACGGGCGGCCGATCGAGCCGGGCTTCACCGGCCACGCGGCCTGGCAGTTGCCGACCACGTAGTTGATCTCGGTCTGCCCGAACATCTCGTTGATGGTCACGCCCAGGTGCTCGCGCGCCCATTCGATCACCGTGACGCCGACCGATTCGCCGGCGCTCATCACGCTCCTCAAGTTCAGGGAATATTTCTTCAAAGGCGCAGGCTCGGCCTTCATCATCAGCTTCAGCGCCGTCGGGAAGAGGAACGAGTTGCGCACCCCGTACTTCTCGAGCAGGTAATACGCCTTCTCCGCGTCGAAGCGCCCGCGGTAGCCGAGGATCGGCACGCCGAAAAGCCACGCCGGCAGCAGCGCGTCCATGAGGCCGCCGGTCCAGGCCCAGTCCGCCGGCGACCAGAACAGGTCGCCCGGCTGCGGGAAGAAGTCATGCGAGTGCACGAAGCCCGGCACGTTGCCGAGCAGGACGCGGTGGGGCTTCAGCGCGCCTTTCGGCGGCCCGGTGGTGCCGCTGGTATAGATGATCAGCGACGGGTCCTCGGCCGAGGTATCGACCGCGCGGAACGAAGAGCTCGATTTTTGCATCAGCGCTTCGTAGGCGTGCACCCCCGCTTCCCGCGCGCCGCCGACGCCGATGACATGCTTCAGATCCTTCAGTTTACTTCTGATGCTCCAGAGACCAGGGAGCGTGGTGGGCTCGACCAGCGCGACGCTCGCCTCGGCGTGCTCGAGGCGGTATTCGAGCGCGTCGGGCCCGAAAAGGTGCGACAGCGGCAGCGCGATCGCGCCCATCTGGAAGATGGCCATGTAGGCGATCGCGGTCTCGGGGCGCTGCGGCAGGCACAGCGCGACGCGGTCGCCCTTGCGCACGCCCAGCCCGGCGAGCGCGTTCGAGAGCCGGTTGGCCGCCTGCTGGATGTCCCAGAACGAGTACGCCGCCGTGGCGCCCGACTCGTCCTCCCAGTACAGCGCGAAGCGGCCGCGGTCGCCCGCCCACTGCCCGCAGCAGGCGTGCGCGATGTTGTAGCGCTCGGGGACCTGCCAGCGGAAGCCGCGGTACAGCTCGTCGTAGCGGTCCAGCATGGTTTAATTGAGTTTACATGACCCTCGACGCTCTGGTTTTTGACGCCTACGGCACGCTCTTCGACGTGCATTCGGTGACGAGCCGCGCCGAGTCGTTCTGGCCCGGCAGGGGCGCCGCGCTGTCGCAGCTCTGGCGCACGAAGCAGCTCGAATACACCTGGCAGCGCACCCTCATGCAGCGCTACGCGCCCTTCTCGCAGGTGACGCGCGAGGCGCTCGCCTATGCCTGCGAGGCGCTCGGCCTGCAGCTCACCGTGACGCAGATGGAGGCGCTGATGGGCGAGTACCAGATGCTGTCGGTGTACCCGGACGTCGCCGCCGCCCTGAAGAAGCTTGCCCGCCACAAGACCGCCATCCTGACCAACGGCTCTCCCGACATGATCGAGCCTTTGGTGAAGCAGTCGGGCCTCGCGTTCGACGCGGTGCTGAGCGTCGACGCGGTGAAGATCTACAAGCCGGCGCCCCAGGTGTACGAGCTGGCGAGCACGCAGCTGACCGTCCCGGCCAACCGCATCGGCTTCGTCTCCTCGAACGGCTGGGACGCGATGGGAGCGAAGTCCTTCGGCTTCACCGTGTACTGGATCAACCGCGCCGGCGCCCCGGTCGATCGCCTCGGCTTCCGGCCCGACGGCGTGCTGAAGAGCCTCGGGGACCTGCCTGAAGTTCTGCTCTAACTGCGCCGCCCCGGTGGTGCGGCGCGTGCCCCCGGGAGACAGCCTGCAGCGCTGGGTGTGCGACCAGTGCGGCGAGATCCACTACCAGAACCCCAAGCTCGTGGTGGGCACCATCCCGGAGTTCGAGGGGCGGCTGCTGCTGTGCCGGCGCGCCATCGAGCCGCGCTACGGCTACTGGACGCTGCCGGCCGGCTTCATGGAGAACGACGAGACCGCCGCCCAGGCCGCGGCGCGCGAGACGCTCGAGGAGGCCGGCGCCCGCGTCGAGCTCGGGCCGGCGTTCAGCCTGATCTCGGTCCCGCACGTGAACCAGGTGCACCTTTTCTACCGCGCGCGGCTGCGCGACCTCAATTTCCAGCCCGGCGAGGAGACGCTGGAAGTCGCGCTCCTCGAGGAGGCCGCGGTGCCCTGGCAGGACATCGCCTTCCGCACCGTCGCGCTCACGCTGCGGCACTGGTTCGCCGACCGGAAGAAGAGCGAATTCGCTTTCCACGCCGAAGACATCACGCGCTAAGATTTCGCGCACAAAAGGGGGGGAAACCATGGACAAGATCAGTGCCGCCAACACCGCCTGGATGCTCACCTCCACGGTGCTGGTGCTTTTCATGACCCTGCCGGGGCTCGCCCTCTTCTACGGCGGGCTGGTGCGGGCGAAGAACGCGCTCTCGGTGCTCATGCAGTGCTTCTCGATCGCCTGCGCCGTGACCATCGTCTGGGTGCTGGTGGGCTACAGCATCGCCTTCGGCGAGGGCAACGCGTGGTGGGGCGGCCTCTCCAAGGCGTTCATGGCCGGCGTCGACGCGAAAGCGGTGAGCGGCAGCATCCCCGAGACGGTGTTCTCGATGTTCCAGCTCACCTTCGCCATCATCACCCCGGCGCTCGTGGTCGGCGCCTACGCCGAGCGCGTGCGCTATTCGGGCATGCTGGTGTTCAGCCTGCTGTGGCTGCTCGTGGTGTACCTGCCGGTCGCGCACTGGGTCTGGGGGGGCGGCTGGCTGCAGAAGATGGGCGTGATGGACTTCGCCGGCGGCCTGGTGGTGCACCTGAACGCCGGCATGGCGGCGCTGGTGTGCGCGCTGGTGCTCGGGCGGCGCAGAGGCTTCCCGGAGACGGCGATGCCGCCGCACAACATGACCATGTGCGTGACCGGCGCCTGCATGCTGTGGGTGGGCTGGTTCGGCTTCAACGCCGGCAGCGCGCTCGCCGCCGACGGGGTGGCGGGCATGGCGATGCTGGTAACGCACATCGCCGCGGCCACCGGCTCCCTCGCCTGGCTGGTCTGCGAGACGATCAAGTACGGCAAGCCCTCGGTGCTGGGCATCGTCACCGGCATGGTGGCGGGCCTGGGCACCATCACGCCCGCCTCGGGCTTCGTCGGCCCGATGGGCGCGCTCGCGATCGGCGGCGCGGCCGGCGTGGTCTGCTTCGTCGCCACCAGCTACATGAAGCGCGCGCTGGCGGTCGACGACTCGCTCGACGTCTTCCCGGTGCACGGCGTCGGCGGCATCCTCGGCACGGTCCTCACCGGCATCTTCGCCGCCGCGGCGCTGGGCGGCACCGGCTACGCCGAGGGCCAGGGCATGGGCGGCCAGCTGCTGGTGCAGGTCTACGGCGTGCTTGCCGTGGGGGCCTGGTCCGGCGCGCTCACCTGGGTGCTGCTCAAGGTCACCGACGCGGTGGTAGGAATGCGGGTTGCTGGAGACGAGGAGCACGAGGGCCTGGACACGGTGCTGCACAACGAGAAGGGCTACAACCTGTAATGGAGCGGCGGCGCTTCCTGCAGCTCTGCGGAGCGGCCGCGGCGGGCATCGGCGGCGCCAGCCTCGCGGCCGACGCCCGGCCCCAGCTCTATGCCCGCGCCCGGCTGCTCGACGCCGGCGGCCGGCCGCTGCTCGCGGCGCGGGTCCCGGCCAACCGCACGCTGGTGTTCCACTACCCCTACGCTTCTACGCCCTGCTTCCTGCTCAACCTGGGCCGGCCCGCCAAGGCCGGCGCGACGCTGAAGACGGCGGACGACCAGACCTACGAGTGGAAAGGCGCCGTGGGTGCGGGCCGCTCGGTGGTCGCGTATTCCGCCATCTGCGCCCACAAGCTCACCTACCCGACGCGGGACATCAGCTTCATCAGCTTCCGCGCCGAGAAGGGCATCGGCAACAAGCACGCGAACGTGATCCATTGCTGCTCCGAGCACAGCCAGTACGACCCGGCCGAAGGCGCGCGCGTGGTGGCCGGCCCCGCCCCGCAGCCGCTCGCGGCGATTTTGCTCGAGCATGATGAAAAAACGGATGAACTGCATGCCGTCGGCACGCTCGGCGGCGAGATGTTCAACGCGTTCTTCGAGAAGTTCGCCTTCCGCCTGCAGATGGAGCACGGCGCCCGCGCCAGGGAAGCGGTGCAAGGCACCTGCGTGGTCCAGGCTTTGGAGAACTACTGCAAACAACAGGTGAAGTGCTAGCGTGGCTCGAAGGCACTGATCCATTTCCGCCGGTCGAGCGGGCGCTGAAGGAGCCCAACGGGCTGCTCGCCGCGGGCGCCGACCTGTCGCTGCCCCGCCTCCTGGACGCCTACCGCAGCGGCATCTTTCCCTGGTTCTCCGGCACCGAGCCGATCCTCTGGTGGTGCCCCGACCCGCGCATGGTGCTCCACTGCGAGGAGCTGAAGGTCTCGCGCTCGCTCGGCAAGAGCATCCGGAACAAGGGCTACGAGGTGCGCGTGGATACCGCGTTTTCGCAGGTCCTGTCGTATTGCTCGGGGCCCAGGAGAGGCGAGCCCGGCACGTGGCTCGGCCCGCAGATGCGCCGCGCCTACCTGCGGCTCCACCGCGCCGGCCACGCGCACTCGTTCGAGACCTGGCGCGGGGATGATCTGGTCGGCGGCCTCTACGGGGTGGCGATCGGACGGATGTTCTACGGAGAATCCATGTTCTCGCGCGCTACGGACGCCTCGAAAGTCGCCCTTGTCAGCCTGGTCAGGAATCTTCAGGAAAGAGGCTTTCCGGTGATCGACTGCCAGATGCGCACGCCGCTGCTCGCCTCGCTCGGGGCGCGGGAGATCCCGCGCCGCGCCTTCCTGCGCCGGTTGGCGGCGCTGGTAAACTACCCCGTGTCTCCTGGAAAGTGGGATGTCGCGACTTAACGACCTGCCGCACGCCGTACTGCAGTTCTACGTGACGGCGCCCTATCCGTGCAGCTACCTGCCGGACCGGATGGCGCGCTCGCAGGTCGCCACGCCCAGCCATCTGATCAACACCGAGCTCTACGGCGATCTGGTCAAGGCCGGCTTCCGCCGCAGCGGCATCTTCACCTACCGCCCGCACTGCGACGCCTGCCGCGCCTGCGTGCCGGTGCGCATCCCGGTGCGCGAGTTCGCCGCCAGCCGCTCGCAGCGGCGCGCCTGGAAGGCGCACGCTTCGCTCACCTCGCACGTGCAGCCGCTCAAGTTCCGCCTCGAGCACTACGCGCTGTACCTGCGCTACCAGTCGCGCCGGCACTCCGGCGGCGGCATGGACAACGACAGCCGCGACCAGTACTCGCACTTCCTGCTGCAGAGCCGCGTCGACACGCGCCTGGTCGAGTTCCGCGAAGCCGGGCAGCTGGTGATGGTGTCGATCGTCGACTACCTGCCCGACGGCCTGTCGTCGGTCTATACCTTCTACGAGCCCGACCGGCGCGGCGCGAGCTTCGGCACCTACAACGTGCTGTGGCAGATCGAGCAGTGCCGCGCGCTCCAGCTGCCTTACCTCTACCTCGGCTACTGGATCCGCGAGAGCCCGAAGATGGCGTACAAGTCCAAGTTCGAGCCGGTCGAGGGCTTCGCCGGCGGCGTCTGGCGCCGCCTGGGCAGGCGGCAGACGGAAGACCCTCGGGCGTGAGCCTGTACCGGCTCGCCCGCCCGCTCCTTTTCTCGCTCGATCCCGAAACCGCCCACCGGGTAACGCTGCAGGCGCTGGATGTTCTTCCTTTGGGGAAGGATATCCCCGAAACACCCGTGAGCGCGATGGGCCTTCGCTTCGCCAACCCCGTCGGCCTGGCGGCGGGGCTGGACAAGGACGCGGCGCACATCGACGCGCTGGCGCGCCTGGGCTTCGGCTTCATCGAGGTGGGGACCGTGACGCCGCGCCCGCAGCCCGGCAACGCCCGGCCTCGTCTTTTCAGACTAAAGGACAAGGAGGCGCTGATCAATCGCTTCGGCTTCAACAACGTCGGCATCGACGCCTTCCTCGCCAACGTCGCCCGCGCGCGCTGGCGCGGCGTGCTCGGCATCAACATCGGCAAGAATGCCGACACGCCGGCGGAGCGCGCCGCCGACGACTATGCGCTGTGTCTCGAGAAGGCTTATGCGAGCGCCTCTTACATCACCATCAACGTCTCCTCGCCGAATACCGAGAACCTCAGGCGCCTGCAGGACAAGCATCCGCTCGACGCGCTGCTCGCGCGCCTGGTCGCGCTGCGCGGGCGGCTCGCGGAGCGGCATGGGCGCAAGGTGCCGCTCGCGCTGAAGGTTGCCCCGGATCTCCAGGAAGATGAAATCCAATCGATTTCGGAAGCAATCCTGCGCCATGGCATCGAGGGGCTCATCGCCACCAACACCTCGGTCTCGCGCGAGGGCGTCGAGGGACTGCGCCACGCCGGCGAGGCCGGGGGCCTTTCCGGATCGCCCATTCTCGCGAAATCGACCGAAGTCCTCCGCAAGTTCGCCGCGCGGCTCCCGGGTACCGCGCTCATCGGCGCGGGCGGCATCCTGAACGGCGAGGACGCGGCCGGGAAGTTCGCCGCCGGCGCCTCGCTCGTGCAGCTCTACACCGGCCTCGTCTACCGCGGCCCGCGCCTGGTGTCCGAATGCGTATCGGCATACCGCGCGAAGTAAAGGACGGGGAGTCGCGGGTCGCCCTTTCCCCTCGAGGCATCTCTTCGTTGAAGAACGTCACCGTCGAGCCCGGCGCCGGGCTGGGCGTGGGCTTCACCGACGACGAGTACGTAAAGGCCGGCGCGAAGCTCGGCGATGCGTGGGACTGCGAGCTGGTCGTGAAAGTCAAGGAGCTGCAGGAAAGCGAATACCACAAGCCGCGCCCGGGACAGACGATCTTCGCGTTCCAGCACTTCGGGCCCGACGCGCGGCTTCTCGACGCGGCGCTCGCCTCCGGGGCCACGTTCATCGCCTTCGAGACCGTCGGCCAGGCGAGCGGCCTGCCGATCCTCTCGCCGATGTCGGCGATCGCCGGGCGGCTCGCGGTGCAGGTGGGCGCGTGGTGCCTGCAGAAGCAGAACGGCGGCAGCGGGGTGCTGCTGCCCGGCGTGGAAGGCATCCCCGCGGGCAGGGTCGTGATCCTCGGCGCGGGCAACGTCGGCGCGAACGCCCTGCACGTGGCGCACGGCATCGGTGCCGATGTGACGGTGTACGCGAAAACGGAACGGCGCTTCCCCCGATTGAAGACTCTTTACCCGCAAGCGACTCTGCGCACCGGTCCGCCAGGGATCGCGGAGGCGGACCTCGTGATCGGCGGCGTGCTCACCCCCGGCCAGATGTCGCCGAAGCTCGTCACGCGCGCCATGCTGCGGCGCATGCGCCCGGGCTCGGCGCTGGTCGACGTCGGCATCGACCAGGGCGGCATCGCGGAAACCTCGCGGGCGACCTCGCACAGCGCCCCGATCTACGTCGAGGAAGGCGTGGTGCACTATTGCGTGCCCAACATGCCTGCCGCCTGCGCGCGCACCGCCAGCCTGGCACTGGAGCGGGCGGTCCTGCCCTTCATACAAAAACTCCTGAACAACAGCGTCGATGAAGACCTGCGAAGCGGCATCCAGGTCGAGGCCGGCAAGGTGACGCACGAGCATCTCGCCCGCGACACGGGGCGCGCATACTCGCCGCCATGAAGCCGGTCCCCGTGGCGCTGATCGACGAGAGCCGCTGCATCGGCTGCACGCTGTGCATCGAGGCCTGCCCGGTCGACGCGATCGTCGGCGCGCGCAGCCGCATGCATACGGTGGTGGAGCCCTGGTGCATCGGCTGCAAGCTGTGCGTGGCGCCCTGCCCCGTCGACTGCATCGAGATGGCGCCGCGCGCCGGCGTCTGGACCCTTGCGCTCAAGCGTGCCGCAGGCGAACGCGCGCGGCGGCGCAAGACCCGCCTCGAGCGAAAAGCCGTGGCGCCGGCGGCGAAAGACCGCAAGGCCGTGCTGGCCAGGATCCTCGGCAAGTGAACCCCGCGAAGCGCCGCGAGATCTTCCGCCGCTTCCAGGCGGCGAACCCGCATCCCACCACCGAGCTCGAGTACGCCAGCCCCTTCGAGCTGCTGGTGGCCGTGGTGCTCTCGGCGCAGGCGACCGACAAGTCGGTGTACCTCGCCACGCGCGGGCTCTTTCCCGCCACGCCGGAGAAGATCGCCGCGCTCGGCGTCGCCGGCCTGGAGGAGCGCATCAAGAGCATCGGCCTGTTCCGCACCAAGGCGAAGAACGTGGTCGCCCTTTCGGAAATCCTTATCCGCGACTTTTCCGGAGAAGTCCCCTCGAACCGCGAGGCCCTGGAGAGCCTGCCCGGCGTGGGACGCAAGACGGCGAACGTCGTGCTCAACACCGCGTTCGGCCAGCCGACGGTGGCGGTCGACACGCACATCTTCCGCGTCGCCAACCGGACGGGAATCGCACCCGGGAAGGATGTTCTTGCCGTCGAGGAAAAGCTCCTCAAATTCACCCCGCCGGAGTACCTCAAGGACGCGCACCACTGGCTGATCCTGCACGGGCGCTACGTGTGCCTCGCGCGCAAGCCGGGCTGCCCGCAATGCCTGATCCGCGACCTGTGCGAGTTCCGGCCGAAGACGAGGGACGGCCAGCGCTCGTGAAACGAGCGCGGCGATGACAGGAGCTTCCGCACGCCGTTCGGACTAACCGGCGAGCGCCGGGCAGGCACAACGCCTGCGGCAAGATGGCTGGAAACCTGACCGCCGGAGCGCCACCATGCCAAGACGCCTCTCCCTGATCCCGATTCTGCTGGCGGCCCTGGCGTTCGCGCTGCTGCCCCTCGAGGGACGGCCGGCGGAGCCCGATGACGGCACGATCGTCCTGGTCGCCAAGCGCAACCTCCAGGACAAGGTCTACGGCTCGACCATCCTCTTCGCCAAGCCGGTGGGCAACGACCGCCACGTCGGCTTCATCCTCAACAAGCCGACCCAGCTCACGCTCGGCAAGCTCTTCCCCGAGCACGCCGCCTCGCGCAAGGTGCCCGACCCGGTCTACCTCGGCGGGCCTTTCGGCCGCGAGGTGATCTTCGCCCTGGTGAACCGCAAGGAGAGCCCGGGCGGGCGCTCGGTGCAGATCACGCCGGACCTCTTCCTCGCCTTCGACTCGCCCATCGTCGACCAGATCATCGAGAAGGAGCCGCAGCAGGCGCGCTTCTTCGCCGGCATGGTGGTGTGGCAGGCGGGCGAGCTGCGCGCCGAGCTCAAGCGCGGCCTCTGGTACGTGCTCGACGCGAAGACCGACCTGCTGCTCAAGAAGCCCGACGGCCTGTGGGAAGAGCTGGTCGGCCGCTCGGAGCGCAAAGCAAACACGATTTGAGAAAAGGGGTCAGGACCCTTTTCCTTCGCTCGCGCTAGCGGAAAAGGGTCCTGACCCCTTTTCCTACCGCTGGTCGTGCAGCGGGGACTTCTGCGCGGCGAACCAGGCGGCGAGGTCCTCGATCTCCCTCGGCGAAAGCTGGGACGCGAAGCCCTTCATGATCGGGTTGGTGCGCGCGCCGGTCCTGTAGTCGTTGAGCGCCCTCACGAGGTAGTCGTAGTGCTGCCCGGCGAGGATCGGCTGGTCGGGCGTCGAGGGCTTGGCGCCGTCGGCGCCGTGGCAGGTGACGCAGGCCTTCGAGGCCACCAGCGCCTTGCCCGCGTCGGCGTTGCCGGCGGCCTGCGCGCCGCCCGCGAGAGCGAGCGCGAGGATTGCCAGGAGCGTTCTCATTTCTTCTCGCTCCCGTAGTAGTCGGCGTACTTCTTCATGTCCTCTTCGGTCAGGCTCGCCGCGATGCCGCGCATCGATGGATGCGAGCGCTCGCCGCTCTTGTAGGCCTTCAGCGCGGCGACGATGTACGCGGGCTGCTGGCCGGCGATCTTGGGCACGTGGTAGACGCTCGGGAACGCCGTCTTGTAGCCGGGGATGCCGTGGCAGCCGATGCACATGGCGACGTTCGGCTCGGCCTTCTCCTGGGCGAGAACGGGCTGCGCGAGAGCGCAGAGAAAAACGATGAGCAGTAAGCGTCTGGACATCTTCTTGTCTGGGAGTTGCGAGGCTGCGGGATTCTAGCGAATGCGGCTGCTAGAATGCAATTCATCATGCGATTCAAGGGCTCGCCCTCCTACGTCTCCACCGAGGACCTGACGCTCGCGGTCAACGCCGCGATCACCCTCGAGCGCCCGCTGCTGGTGAAGGGCGAGCCGGGCACCGGCAAGACCATGCTGGCGCTGGAAGTGGCGCGCTCGCTGGGCGTGCCGATCCTCGAGTGGCACATCAAGTCGACCACCAAGGCGCAGCAGGGCCTGTACGAGTACGACGCGGTGAGCCGCCTGCGCGACTCGCAGCTCGGCGACGCGCGCGTGCACGACATCCACAACTACATCGTCAAGGGCATGCTGTGGCAGGCGCTCACCGCCGAGACGCCGACGGTGCTGCTGATCGACGAGATCGACAAGGCCGACATCGAGTTCCCGAACGACCTGCTGCGCGAGCTCGACCGCATGGAGTTCTACGTCTACGAGACGCGCGAGCTGGTCAA
>CBDDRQ010000145.1:0-2772 GCA_965233125.1 uncultured bacterium | reverse complement strand
ATCCGCGAGCTCTGGGGCGTGGTGATGACCCTCTCGACGGGGCCGTGGGAGACCTTCTGAATCCTCTTCTACGGCTTCGCCACCTACGGCAACGCCGGCTGGATGCGCGAGCAGGTGTGCAAGTACATGTGCCCCTACGCGCGCTTCCAGAGCGCGATGTTCGACAAGGACACGCTGGTCATTACCTATGACGCAGGCCGGGGAGAACCCCGGGGGCCCAAGGGGAAGAAAGCCGCGGACGGCTCCGCCCTGGGCGACTGCGTCGACTGCGGCATCTGCGTGCAGGTCTGCCCGACCGGCATCGACATCCGGAACGGCCTGCAATACGAGTGCATCGGCTGCGCCGCCTGCATCGACGGCTGCAACCAGGTGATGGAGAAGCTCGGGCGGCCGCAGAAGCTCATCCGCTACTCGACCACCCACGCCATGGAGGGCACGCCGACGCGGGTCCTGCGCCCGCGCGTGCTCGTCTACTCGACGATTCTCCTCGCCATCCTCGCCACCGCCATCGTCAGCCTCTACCTGCGCGTGCCGCTCAAGGTGAACGTGATCCGCGACCGCGCCGCGATCTCGCGCGAGGTCGGCGACGACGTCGAGAACGTCTACCGGCTGCAGATCATGAACACCACCGAGGCGAGCCGCGTCTACGAGATCCGCGTCGAGGGCCTCGAGGACATCCACATCGAGGGCGAGCGCCGCGTCGAGGTCGATGCCACCGGCAGCCGCATCGTGCCGCTGCGCGTTCGCGTCGAGCGCGACGAAGTCGAGCCCGGCACCCACCCCATCGAGTTCAGCGTGCGCGCCGTCGGGGCGGAGCAGGAGCGCGTGCGCGAAAAATCGGTGTTCATCGTCCGATGAGCCTGCCCTTCACGCGCATCGAGTTCTTCGACGTCTTCGTCCGTTACAACGAAGCGGTGTGGCCCGCGCAGGTCGTCTTGAATGCGCTGGCGGTCGTGGCGCTCGGCCTCGCTTTCGTGCGCCGGGGCCATGCCGATCGAACCATCGCCGCCATCCTTGCCTTGCTGTGGCTGTGGATGGGCGGCGTGTACCACCTTGCCTACTTCCGGCCCGTCAACCCGGCGGCGAGCCTCTTCGGCGGCGTGTTCCTGCTCGGCGCGGCGGCATTCGCCTGGGAGGGCGTGGTGCGCGGCCGGCTCCGCTTCGACCCTCGCACTCGTGCGCAAAGCCGCATCGCTCTTGCCCTGATCGCCTACGCGCTCGTCGTCTATCCGCTGCTTGCGCTGTTGCTCGGACACGGCTATCCGGCGATGCCGACCTTCGGCCTGCCGTGCCCGACGACCCTCTTCACGCTCGGCATGCTCGCGCTGCTCAGGCCGCCTTATCCCGGCTATGTGCTGGCGGTCCCGGTTCTGTGGACCCTGGTCGGCGTGCAGGCCGCGCTGCTGCTCGGCGTCTACGAGGACTTCGGGCTGATCTTCGCCGGCGCCGCCGGGCTCTGGCTCGCCTTTCACGGACGGAGGACGAATGAACACCCCCTGGTATCGTGAGCCCTGGCCCTGGCTGCTGATGGCAGGCCCCGCGGCGGTGATCGTCGCCGGGGCCGCGACGATCTGGATCGCGGTGGCGAGCGCCGACGGCCTGGTGGCCGAGGACTACTACCGCCAGGGGCTCGCCATCAACAAGGTTCTCGCACGCGAGGAAACGGCGCGGCGCCTGGGCATCACCGCGGAGATCTTGCTGGAAAGGGATCTTCTTTCAGTGAACCTCAAAGGCGAGCAGCCCGAGGCGCTCTTCGCGCATCTCGCCCACGCCACACGCGCGGGGCATGACCTGCGCGTGCGGCTGGCGCCGGCGGGGCAGGGCGTTTACCGGGCGGAGCTGCCGCCGCTGCCGGCGGGGCGCTGGCGCATCGTCATCGAGGACCCGCGCGCGACCTGGCGCATCGCGAAGGAGGCTTCGTGAGAAGGCTGATGTGGATCCTGTGGCCGTCGTTCATCGTCGCGGGCGTCGCGGAGGTGGTGTTCTTCACCGTCATCGACCCGCAGGAACTTTACTTGCTTGGGGAACCGGTCACCATGAGCCGCCTGGGCACCTATTCCGTGGGCTTCCTGCTCTTCTGGGCGCTCGCCGCCGCTTCCAGCGCCTTCACCTGCTTCCTGCAGCGCTCTTCGCGCGAGGTCAACCGGCCATGAAGATCCTCCTTGCCTGCCTGCTCGCCGCGGCGGCCGCCCCCGCGTCCGCGCAGGACGCCGATCGCGGCCGCGTGCTCTACGAGACGTTCTGCCAGACCTGCCACTACGAGCGCGTCCACGAGCGGCCGCGCGAGCGCTCGAAAGTGAAATCCGAGACCGACTTGCGCAAGGAGGTTGCGCGCTGGGCCGAGCGCACGCGCATGCGCTTCACGCCCCAGGACGTCGACGACGTCGCCGGGTACCTGAACCGCTCGCACTACAAGTTCCGGAAGTGAAGGCCGCCTAGGCGCGCGAGGCCGCGAGGCCGGCGAGCGCTTCGCGCTCTAGCAGCGTGATGCGCTCGCGCCCGAGCCGCACCCAGCCGCGGCTCTCGAAGCTGCGCAGCAGCCGGCTGACGATCTCGCGCACGCTGCCCAGCTCGTCGGCGAGCTTCTGGTGCGTCGCCTCGATGACAGGACCGCGCTGTATCAGGAGCTGCGCGAGGCGCACGTCGAGCCGGCGGAAGGCCACTTCCTCGACCAGCTCCATCACCTCGGCGAGGCGCTCGCCGTACATGCCGAAGACGAAGCGCCGGAAGGCCTCGGCGCCGAGCATCAGCTCCTGGAAGAGCGCCGGCGGG
>CBDDRQ010000144.1:0-7093 GCA_965233125.1 uncultured bacterium | reverse complement strand
AGCCTGCGCCCCTCGCAGCTCGACGACCTCGGCCTCGCCGCGGCGCTGCGCTCGCACCTCGACCGGCAGGCGCGCGTCGCGGGCATCGCCGCGCACTTCGACGCCACCGACGCGCCGGCCGACATGGGCCCGGAGACCGAGACGAGCTGTTTCCGCGTCGCCCAGGAGGCGATCAACAACGTGCTGCGCCACGCCCAGGCGGCCAACATCTGGGTGCGCCTGTTCTCCGCCGGCGGCCGGCTCGCGCTCTCGGTGCGCGACGACGGGCGGGGCTTCGACCTCGAGGGCGTGCGCCGGCGCACCGGCGCCGACGCGAGCCTGGGCCTGGTCGGCATGGAGGAGCGCATCGCGCTCGTCGGCGGCTCGCTCGAGCTGCGCTCGGAGCCGGGCCGGGGCACGGTGGTCGTCGCCACCTTCCCGGTGCTGCGCGTCAAGGGGGAGCAGGCCGCCTGATGATCAAAGTGCTGCTCGCCGACGACCACGCCCTGGTGCGCGCCGGCATACGCTCGCTCCTCAACGCGATGGACGAGGTCGAGGTGGTCGGCGAAGCCTCCAGCGGCGAGGAGGCGATCGAGCTCGTGGCGCAGAGCCAGCCCGACGTGGTGCTGATGGACATCGCGATGAAGGGCATCACCGGCCTGGAGGCGGCCGCGCGCATGCGCAGCCGCAATCCCGAGGTGCGCGTGGTGATCCTCTCGATGCACTCGGGCGAGGAATACGTGCTGCAGGCGCTGCGCGCCGGCGCGGCGGGCTATCTCCTCAAGGACGCGGCGACCGGCGAGCTCGAGCTCGCGCTGAGGAGCGTCATGCGCGGCGAGAGCTGGCTCTCGCCCGCGGTGTCGCGCCAGGTGGTCGAGGGCTACGTGCAGCGCGCCGGCGGCGAGCAGGCGCCGGAGCTGCTCACCGCGCGCCAGCGCGAGGTGCTGCGCCTGGTCGCCGGCGGCAAGAGCACCAAGGAGATCGCCTTCCTGCTCAACCTCTCGGTGAAGACGGTGGAGACGCATCGCGCGCAGATCATGGAGCGCCTGGGCATCCGCGACGTCGCGGGCCTCGTGCGCTACGCGCTGCGCACCGGGCTCGTGCCCCCTGATGGTTGAAGGGGAATAAGGGATTTCGCCGCCCGCGCTAGGGAACGCCCCGATGTGCGCGCGGCGGCGCCACGCGTAGTCTCGCCGGCGTGACGAACAGCACGCCCCGGCGCGTCGCCATCGCCGACGACAGCCCGGAATTCCTCGCCGCCGCGGCCGACCACGTCGCGGGCCTGCCCGGTTTCGTCCTCGCGGGCACGGCCAGCACCGCGCGCCAGGCGCTCGCGCTGGTCGAGGCGGTGATGCCCGACGTGCTGCTGCTCGACCTGGGCCTCGCGCCCAAGCGCGGAATGGAGCTGGTGCGCCGCCTGAAGGCCGGGCCGGGCGCCCCGGCGGTGGTGGCGCTCGCGCTGTTCCATACGCCCGAGACGCTCGCCGCGGCGAAGCACGCGGGCGCCGACGCGCTGGTCGGCAAGGAAAGCTTCGTCGCCGGCCTGGGCGACGCGCTCGCTAGCCTGTTTCCGGCCTGAGCCGTTTCTCCAAGCGCCGGGCGAACACCGTCATCTCCTTCTCCGCCTGGCGGTCGCCTTTCTTCTGCGCCGCCTCGATGCCGCTGCGGTAGGCCCGCAGGGCCTCTTCAACAAGATCCGTGTCTGAAAGCGACTTGCCCAACGCCTTCCACGCCGCGGAGTAGAGCGGATCACGCGCGACGGCCTCGCGCAGCTGCGCCACGGCGTCGGCGTGGCGCCCGGCCTTGGCGTACTCGAGGCCCAGCGAATAGCGCAGCAGCGCCCCGTCGCGCGGCGTGCCGAGCAGCTTCTCGAGCGTCGAAATCATTCGGCTAAGATACTCCTCCATGAAAGGCATCATCCAGACGAAGGACGCCCCGGCGGCGATCGGCACCTACTCCCAGGCGGTGCGCGCCGGGGACACGGTGTACATCTCCGGGCAGATCGGCCTGGATCCCGCGACCATGCAGATGGCCGAAGGCATCGAGGCGCAGACGCACCGCGTGTTCCGCAACCTCGCGGCGGTCGCGGACGCGGCGGGCCTCGGGCTCGACCATGCGGTGCGCATGACGGTGTACCTCACCGACCTCGCGCACTTCGCGCGCGTCAACGAGATCATGGCGCAGTACGTGCGCGAGCCCTTTCCCGCGCGCGCGGCGCTCGGCGTCGCCGGGCTGCCGCGCGGCGCGCTGGTCGAGATCGACGCGATCCTCCACGCGGGGTGAAGTCCAAGGGGACGGCGGGCAAGCTCGAAAAACTGGGCCTGCGCTCCCGCTTCGACCTCGTGCTGCACCTGCCGCTGCGCTACGAGGACGAGACCGTCCTCACCCCGGTCGAGCAGGCGCCGCCAGGGAAGCCCGTGCTCGTTCAGGCAAGAATAATTTCTTCGAAGATCGTATTCAGGCCCAAGCGCCAGCTCGCGGTGCTCGCCGAGGGCCTGGCGCTGCGCTTCTTCAACTTCTACGGCAGCCAGCTCAGGCAATTCCAGCGCGCCGCCGAGCAAGGCCTCTGCGTGCGCGCGTTCGGCGAAGTGCGCGGCGGCACGATGGCGCATCCCCGCTACCGCATCGTCGCCGCCGACGAGCCCCTGCCCGATGCGCTGACGCCGATCTACCCCACCACCGCGGGCCTGCCGCAGGCCGAGCTGCGGACGATGATTCTCCAGGCGCTGGATGCCGAGGACCTCGACGATACCTTACCCGAAAGCATCAGGTCTTCTTATGGACTTCAGGATTTCAAGGAGAGCGTCGACCTCCTGCATCGTCCGCGGCCGGGCGTCGACAATGCCGCCGCCTGGCGGCGCATGAAGTTCGACGAGCTGCTCGCGCAGCAGCTGTCGATGAAGTTCGCGTACCGCGCGCGGCGCAACCGGCGCGCGCCGGCGCTGCCGGGCGACGGCCCGCTCGTCAACGCGTTCCTGAAGAAGCTGCCCTTCAGGCTTACCCGTGCGCAGGCGCGCGTGCTGAACGAGATCACGAGCGACCTGCGCGAGCCGCACCCGATGCAGCGCCTGCTGCAGGGCGACGTCGGCAGCGGCAAGACCATCATCGCCGCCATCGCCTGCCTGGTCGCCGCCGATGCCGGCTGGCAGGCGGCGGTGATGGCCCCGACCGAAATCCTCTCCGAGCAGCACCGGCGCAAGTTCGGCGAATGGTTCGGCCCGCTCGGGGTGAAGATGGCGTGGCTGCACGGCGGATCCTCGAAGGCCGAGCGAAAGCGCGTCGCCGAGGCGCAGATCATCGTCGGCACCCACGCCCTGATCCAGGACAAGGTCGAGCTGCCGCGGCTGGGCCTCGCGGTGGTCGACGAGCAGCACCGCTTCGGCGTGCGCCAGCGCCTCACGCTGCGGCGCAAGGCCGACGAAGTGCTTCCGCACCAGCTCATGATGAGCGCGACGCCGATCCCGCGCACGCTGGCCATGACCGCGTTCGCCGACCTCGACGTCTCGACCCTCGACGAGCTGCCGCCCGGCCGGCGGCCGGTGCGCACGCGAACGTTCTCCGCCGGGCGGCGCAACGAGGTCCTGGCGCGCATCCGCGACGCGGTCGCGGAAGGGCAGCAGGCCTACTGGGTCTGCCCGGTGATCGAGGAATCGAAGGAGGGGCTGCGCACCGCGGTCGAGACCCATGAGACCGTGGCGCGGGAGCTGAAGGGCTTGCGCGTCGAGCTGCTGCACGGCCGCCTCGACGCCGACGACAAGGCGGCGATCATGGCCGGCTTCGCCGACGGCAGGATCCAGGTCCTGGTGTGCACGACGGTCATCGAGGTCGGCCTCGACGTGGCGAACGCCTCCCTGATGGTGATCGAGAGCGCCGAGCGCTTCGGCCTCGCGCAGCTGCACCAGCTGCGCGGCCGGGTCGGGCGCGGCGCCCGCGAAAGCGACTGCATCCTGCTCTTCGGCGAGCCCCTGTCGGACAACGCGCGGCAAAGGCTGAAGGCGATCTACGAGAACGCGGACGGATTCAAGGTGGCCGAGCTCGATCTCGAATTGCGCGGCCCGGGCGAGGTCATGGGCGAGCGCCAGAGCGGCGACCCGTTCCTGCGCTTCGCCGATCTCGTCCTGGACCAGGACCTGGTGGCCCAGGCGATGGAGGCGGCGAGCCGGCTGATCGGGGAAGACCCGGCCGCGGCGCGCAAGCACGTGGCGCGCTGGCTCGGCTCGCGCCGGGAGCTCGCCCATGCCTAGGTTATCCTTTCGCATGGACCTCGCGGTCATCGCCCGGCGCCTGGACGCCTACGAGCGGCTGATCCGGCTCGACAAGCCGATCGGCGCGCTGCTGCTGCTGTGGCCGACGCTGTGGGCGCTGTGGCTCGCCTCGGGCGGCAGGCCGCGCGCCGACCTCCTGCTCGTCTTCGTCGCGGGCACCTGGCTCATGCGCTCGGCCGGGTGCGCCCTCAACGACTACGCCGACCGCGACTTCGACCCGCACGTCGAGCGCACGCGGCTGCGCCCGCTCGCCGCGCGCGAGATCGCGCCGGCCGAGGCGCTGTGGCTCGCCGCGGCGCTCGCGCTGTGCGCCTTCGGCCTGGTGCTGTTCCTGAACACGTTCGCCATCGCGCTTTCCTTCGTCGCGCTGGCGATCGCCGCCGCCTACCCGTTCGCGAAGCGCGTGTTAAAGCTGCCGCAGGCGGTGCTGGGCATCGCCTTCGGCTTCGGCATCCCCATGGCCTACGCCGCGGTCCAGGAGCGCCTGCCCCTCGAGTGCTGGCTGCTCCTGGCGGCGAACGTGTTCTACGCCTTCGCCTACGACACGGAGTACGCGATGGTCGACCGCGACGACGACGCCAGGCTGGGCATCGGCACCTCGGCGCTGACGCTCGGACAATGGGACGTGGCCGCGGTCATGGCGAGCTACGCGCTCATGCTGGCGATCCTTTCCTACACCGGCGTGTATCTCGACCTCGCATGGCCTTACCATGCCGGACTTGGCCTCGCCGGGGTGATGATGCTCTACCACTGGTTCCTGATCCGCGGCCGCACCCGCGAGGGCTGCTTCCGGGCGTTCCGCCACAACAACTGGGTCGGCCTGGCGATCTTCGCGGGCATCGTCGCCGCCACCCCGATGCGGCTGCCGTGGCGATGAGCGATCCCGGCGTCGCGCTGACGCGCTTCGACTTCGCCACCGGGCGGCTGCGCGGCACGCACCTCACGCTTTTCCCCGCGTCCCTCGTGCACCGCGGCGACGCGTACCTCGAGACGCTGCCGCTCGCGGCGATCGCTTCGGTGCGCGTGGGCTTCGCGCGCGACGCGCGCAAGCTCGGCTGGGGGGTCGCGCTCGTCGTCGTGGCGCTGCTGCTGCTCGCCGTGTCCTCGCCGATCGCGAACTTCGCCAGCGGCGCGGCGGCCGAGCTCGCCACCGCGGGCACGCAGGGCGTCGCGCGCGGGCTGCTCGCCTTCTTCCGGTTCCTCGAGGCGGTGGCGAGCCTCCTGCCCGCGGCCGGCCTCGCCTGCGCGCTCGGCGGCGCGGCGCTCGGCGCGCTCGGCTGGCTGGGCGAGACCACGCTCGCGCTCGCGCTTCCCGGCGCCGAGCGCATCTTCACCACGCGCGGGCGCGACCCGCGGCTGCTCGACTTCTCGGAGGCGCTGAGCGAGCGCATCACGGCGCTGCCGCGGTGAGCTATGCGGACCTCCGGGATTTCCTCTCCCAGCTCGAGGCGCAGGGCGAGCTGAAGCGCATCGCGGCGAGCGTCTCGCCGCGCCTGGAGATGACGGAGATCTGCGAGCGCGTGCTGCGCGCGGGCGGACCGGCGCTGCTCTTCGAGCGGCCCGCCGGGTACGACATGCCGGTGCTCGCGAATCTCTTCGGCAGCGTGAAGCGCATCGCCGCGGCGATGGGCGTCGCCGACGCCGGCGCGCTGCGCGAAGTGGGGAAGCTCCTCGCCTACCTCAAGGAGCCCGAGCCGCCCAAGGGCCTGCGCGACCTGTGGGACAAGTTCCCGCTCTACAGGCAGGTGCTCCACATGGCGCCGAAGGAGCGCTCGGGCGCCCCCTGCCAGGAGATCGTGTGGGAAGGCAAGGACGTCGACCTCGCGCGCCTGCCGGTGCAGACCTGCTGGCCGGGCGACGCCGGCCCGCTCATCACCTGGGGCCTCACCGTGACGCGCGGACCGGCGAAGCCGCGCCAGAACCTCGGCATCTACCGCCAGCAGGTGATCGCGCCGGACCGCGTCATCATGCGCTGGCTCGCGCACCGCGGCGGCGCCCTGGACTTTGCCGATCACAAGAAGAAATCGAATGATCCTTTTCCCGTGGCCGTCGTCATCGGCGCCGATCCGGCGACGACGCTCGCCGCCGTCACGCCGGTCCCGGACACGCTGGGCGAGTATCAGTTCGCGGGGCTTCTGCGCGGTTCGCGCACCGAGGTCGTCAAATGCATCTCGAACGACCTGCAAGTGCCGGCCACCGCGGAGATCGTCCTCGAGGGCTTCATCAAGCCGGGCGACGAAGCGCTCGAAGGCCCGCACGGCGACCACACCGGCTACTACAACGAGGCGGAGCGCTTCCCGGTGCTGACGGTGGAGCGCATCACCATGCGGCGCTCGCCCCTCTACCATTCAACGTACACCGGCAAGCCGCCCGACGAGCCGGCGATGCTGGGCGTCGCGCTCAACGAGGTTTTTGTCCCTTTATTGGTAAAACAGTTTCCGGAGATCGTCGACTTCTACCTGCCGCCGGAGGCCTGCTCCTACCGCCTGGCGGTGGTGAGCATGAAGAAGCAGTACCCCGGGCACGCGAAGCGCGTGATGTTCGGCGTGTGGAGCTTCCTGCGCCAGTTCATGTACACGAAGTTCGTCATCGTCGTCGACGACGACATCGACGCCCGCGACTGGAAGGAAGTGGTCTGGGCGCTCTCCACGCGCGTCGATCCTGCCCGGGACGTTCTCCTGGCGGAGAACACGCCGATCGACTACCTTGACTTCGCGAGCCCGGTGTCCGGGCTCGGCTCGAAGATGGGGATCGACGCCACCGGCAAGTGGCCGGCCGAGACCGCGCGGCGCTGGGGCCGGCCGATCGTCATGGACGCCGAGGTGAAGCGGCGGGTGGACTCGCTTTGG
>CBDDRQ010000143.1:0-47889 GCA_965233125.1 uncultured bacterium | reverse complement strand
GAAGCGCTGGCTCTACCGCGGCTTCATGGGCGTGGCCAACCGCGTCGGCGGCGCCATCCTGGACGGCAAACGCGTCGGGTCTTTGGACAGAATCTCGTACTGGATCGGCGATCTGCTCGTCTATGGCCCGCTGCGCAACGTGCTCGGGATGAGCCGGGTGAAGGTCGGCTATACCGCGGGAGAGGCGATCGGGCCGGATCTGTTCAAGTTCTACCGCTCGATCGGCATCAACCTGAAGCAGCTCTACGGCTCGACCGAGACCGCGGTGTTCGTCTGCATCCAGCCCGACGGCCAGGTCAAGGCCGACACCGCCGGCCCCGCGGTGTCGGGCGTGGAGCTGAAGTTCTCGCCCGAGCGCGAGCTCCTGATCCGCTCCCCGGGGCTGTTCCGCGAGTACTACCGCAACCCGGAAGCCACCCGCCAGGCGAAGGACGCCGAAGGCTGGTTCCATACCGGCGACGCGGGCTACTTCGACCCGGACGGCCACGTCAAGATCATCGACCGCGTGAAGGACGTCGGCGCGCTCGCCGACGGCACGCTGTTCGCGCCCAAGTACCTCGAGAACAAGCTGAAGTTCTTCTCCTACATCCGCGAGGCCGTCTGCTTCGGCCACCAGCGCGACAAGGTCTGCGCGTTCATCAACATCGACCCCGACGCGGTCGGCAACTGGGCCGAGAAGCGCAACATGCCCTACTCGGGCTACACCGACCTCGCCTCGCGCGACGAGGTGTACGACCTGGTGCGCGAGTGCGTGGAGCGCGTCAACGCCGACCTCGCCGGCGAGCCCGAGATCGCCAACTCGCAGATCCACCGCTTCCTCATCCTGCACAAGGAGCTCGAGGCGGACGACGGCGAGCTCACGCGCACGCGCAAGGTGCGCCGCGGCTTCATCGGCGAGAAGTACCAGTCGCTCCTCGATGCCTTGTACAGCTCCCGGACGACGGTTCACGTCAGCGCCCAGGTGCGCTACGAGGACGGGCGCACCGGCACCTATTCCGCGGATCTGAAGATCCGCGACGCGAAGACCTTTCCGCCCGCGGCGGCGAAGCGCGCCGCATGATCCTTTCGGTCGAGGGCGTGTCGCTGGCCTTCGGGGGCGTGCGCGCGCTGCAGGACGTCTCCTTCGACGTGAAGGAGCACGAGATCCGCGCCATCATCGGCCCCAACGGCGCGGGCAAGAGCTCGATGCTGAACGTCCTGAACGGCGTCTACCATCCGCAGAAAGGGAAGATAAGATTCAAAGAGAGTGTCTTCGAGGACATGGATTCGCACCGCGCGGCGGAGCTCGGCATCGCGCGCACGTTCCAGAACATCGCGCTCTTCAAGGGCATGAGCGTGCTCGACAACATCATGACCGGCCGCAACCTGAAGATGCGCTGCAACTTCCTGCAGCAGGCGCTGTGGATCGGGCCCGCGCGGCGCGAGGAGATCGAGCACCGCCGTGCCGTGGAGGGCATCATCGACTTCCTCGAGATCCAGCACATCCGCAAGACGCCCGTGGGACGGCTGCCCTATGGCCTGCAGAAGCGCGTAGAGCTCGGCCGCGCCCTCGCCGCGGAGCCCACCGTGCTGCTGCTGGACGAGCCGATGGCCGGCATGAACCTCGAGGAGAAGCGCGACATGTGCCGCTTCGTCCTCGACGTCAACGAGCATTACGGCACCACCATCGTGCTGATCGAGCACGACATGGGGGTGGTGATGGACATCTCCGACCGCGTGGTGGTGCTCGACTATGGGCGCAAGATCGCCGACGGCTCGCCCGACGAGGTGCGCGGCAACCAGGCCGTGATCGACGCGTATCTCGGAGTCGCTCATTGAATGATTGAAGTCATCTTCTTCTTCGAGGTGCTGGCGGGCGGCCTGCTCGCGGGGGTGATGTACGCGCTGGTCGCGCTGGGCTTCGTGCTGATCTACAAGGCCTCGGGGGTGTTCAACTTCGCCCAGGGCGCGATGGTGTTCTTCGCCGCCCTCACCTTCGTCTCGCTCACCGAGCGCGGCTGGAACTTCTGGCTGGCGCTGGTCGTGACGCTCGCCGTGATGGTGCTGCTCGGCATCGTCACCGAGCGCGTGGTGCTGCGCCCGCTCGTCAACCAGCCGCAGATCACGCTGTTCATGGCCACCATCGGGCTCACCTTCGTGCTGGAGGGCTTGTCGCAGCTCGTCTGGGGCTCGCAGCCGCACGGCCTGGAGCTCGGCATTCCCGACGTGCCCATGGAATGGCTGTCCCAGAAGTGGAACGTCAACATCAGCCAGTTCGACCTCTTCGCCGCCGCGGTGGCGGGCGGCCTGGTCGCGGTGCTGGCGCTGTTTTTCCACAAGACGCGCATCGGCCGCGCGCTGCGCGCCGTGGCCGATGACCACCAGGCCGCGCTCGCCGTGGGCATCCCGCTGCAGCACATCTGGGCGATCGTGTGGGCGGTCGCCGGCTTCGTCGCGCTGGTGGCCGGCCTCCTGTGGGGGGTGCGCAACGGCGTGCAGTTCGCGCTGACCTTCGTCGCGCTCAAGGCGCTGCCGGTGCTCATCCTGGGCGGCTTCGAGTCGATCGCTGGGGCGATCGTCGGCGGCCTCATCATCGGCGCCTCCGAGAAGCTCGCCGAGGTGTATTTCGGCCCCTACGTGGGCGGCGGCATCGAGAGCTGGTTCGCGTACGTCCTCGCGCTGGTCTTCCTGCTGTTCAGGCCGCAGGGCCTGTTCGGCGAGAAGATCATCGACAGGGTCTAGGGAGAGATTCGGCCATGCTCTATCGCGAAGCCGGGCAGTTCAAGTCGACCTATGCCCAGGACCAGGGCATCTTCCCGATCCGCCAGGACCGCATCGCGTTCTGGCTGCTGATGGCGGTGGCGTTCGTCGCCGTGCCGCTCCTCGGCGACCAGTACTGGCTCTCCGCGATCCTCACCCCGTTCCTGATCTTCGCGCTCGCCGCGCTCGGCCTCAACATCCTCACCGGCTATGCCGGCCAGCTCTCGCTGGGCACCGCCGCCTTTATGGCGGTGGGCGCCTTCATGTCCTACAACTTCATCCTGCGCATGCCCTGGCTCGGGGTCATCCCGAGCTTCATCCTGGGCGGGCTATGCGCGGCCGCGGTGGGGGTGGTGTTCGGCCTGCCCAGCCTGCGCATCAAGGGCTTCTACCTCGCGGTGGCGACCCTCGCCTGCCAGTTCTTCGTGCTGTGGGCGCTGCAGCGCTTCGGCTGGTTCACCAACTACAGCGCCTCCGGGGTGATCACCGCGCAGGAGATCGTCATCTTCGGCTACGCGTTCACCACCCCGGCGCAGAAGTACCTGCTGACGCTGACCATCGTCATCCTGATGGCGCTCGCGGCGAAGAACCTGATGCGCAGCGAGACCGGGCGGGCGTTCATGGCGGTGCGCGACATGGACGTCGCCGCCTCGGTGATCGGCATCCCGATGATGAAGACCAAGCTCCTCGCCTTCGCCATCAGCTCGTTCTACTGCGGGGTCGCGGGCGCCCTGCATGCCTTCAGCTACCTGGGCACCGTCGAGCCCGAGGCCTACACCCTGGACCTCTCGTTCCGCATCCTGTTCATGATCATCATCGGCGGGGTGGGCTCGATCATGGGCTCCTTCCTGGGGGCGGCGTTCATCACCCTGTTCCCGATCTTCCTCAGCCTCGCTTCGGGCTGGATCTCGCATACCTTCGGGGTGGAGATCTCCCACGCCACGGTCTCCAACCTCGAGCTGATGATCTTCGGCGGGCTGATCATCTTCTTCCTGATCGTCGAGCCGCACGGCTTCGCCAGGCTCTGGCAGATCGCCAAGGAGAAGCTGCGCCTGTGGCCGTTCCCGCACTAGACACTCGCCATTAAATGGCTATACTGCCTGTTCCGCTATTTGGAACAGTACTTTAGGAGGAGGCTTTCCATGAAACGGATCATTGCGGCGGGCGCCGTTGCGTTCGCTACCGCTTTTTCCGGCACGGCAGCAGCACAAAACGAGCAGTTCATCCCGGCGAACTTCTACTGGGTCGGTCCCTACGCCCCCGGCGGTTCGGGCTTCGGCGGCGGCATGATCGACTACTTATCGCTGTTGAACGAGCGCGACGGCGGCATCAACGGCGTCAAGCTCACCTGGGAGAAGTGCGAGACCGAGTACCGCAACGACCGCGGCGTCGAGTGCTACGAGCGCTCGAAGAAGAAAGGGCCGACCGGCGCGACCGTGATCCACCCCCTCTCGACCGGCATCACCTACTCGATCCTCGAAAAGGCCACCGCCGACAAGATCCCGGTGATCTCGATGGGCTACGGGCGCACCGACGCGGCCGACGGGCGCGTGTTTCCGTACATCTTCCCGCTGATCACCACGTACTGGTCGCAGAACACCGCCAAGATCAAGTTCATCGGCATGAAGGAAGGCGGGATGGACAAGCTGAAGGGCAAGAAGATCGTGAACATCTATCACGACTCGGCCTACGGCAAGGAGACCATCCCGGTGCTCGACAAGCAGGCCGAGAAATACGGCTTCCAGGTCACGCACATCGCGGTCCCGCACCCGGGCAACGAGCAGCAGTCGCAGTGGCTGCAGGTGCGCCAGATCCGTCCCGACTGGGTGATCCTGCGCGGTTGGGGCGTGATGAACCCGACGGCCATCAAGGCGGCGGCGAAGGTCGGCTTCCCGCGCAACAAGATGGTGGGCGTGTGGTGGTCCGGCGCCGAGGAGGACGTGATCCCGGCGGGGACGGCCGCCAAGGGCTACATCGCCGCTGGCTTCAACCTGCCCGGCACCAGCTTCCCGGTCATGCAGGAGGTCCTCAAGCACGTGTACAAGAAAGGCAAGGGCGACCTGGAGGACAGCTCCCGCATCGGCTCGATCTATCACACCCGCGGCATCGTCGCCGGCATCATCACCACCGAGGCGATCCGCACGGCGCAGAACCGCTTCGGCAAGGGCAAGCCCATGACCGGCGAGCAGATGCGCTGGGGCATCGAGCACCTGACGATCGACGAGAAGCGCCTGAAAGAGCTCGGCGCGGCCGGCCTGATGCAGCCGCTCAAGGTGTCCTGCCTGGACCATGAAGGCGGCGGTGCGGTGAAGTTCCTGCAGTGGGACGGCCGCAAGTGGAACGTCATCACCGACTGGATCGCTTCCGACCAGTCGCTGGTGCGCCCCATGATCGAGGCCTCCGCCGCGCAGTACGCGAAGGAGAAGGGGATCACCCCCCGCGATTGCTCGAAGGAGAAATAGCGCTCGGCTGACGCAAGACGGCCGCCTCCGGGCGGCCGTTTCATTTTCATCCCATGGCAACCCAGACCTATCTCGCCGTCAACAACATCGAGGTCATCTACGACCACGTGATCCTCGTGCTGCGGGGGGTCTCGCTCGAGGTGCAGGAAGGCCAGATCGTCGCGCTGCTCGGCGCCAACGGCGCGGGCAAGACGACGACCCTCAAGGCCATCTCCAACCTGCTGCGCGCCGAGCGCGGCGACGTGACCAAGGGCCAGATCCTCTACGCCGGCGACCGCATCGACCAGCTCAACCCGGCCGAGCTGGTGAAGCGCGGCATCTGCCAGGTGATGGAGGGCCGCCACTGCTTTCAGCACCTCACCGTGGAGGAGAACCTCCTCACCGGCGCCTACACGCGGGGCGCGCTCGGCAGCGGAATTCCCGAGGACCTGGAAAAGGTCTACGGGTACTTCCCGCGGCTCAAGGAGCGGCGCCATGCGCAGGCGGGCTACACCTCGGGTGGCGAGCAGCAGATGACGGCGATCGGCCGCGCGCTGATGGCGCGACCGCGCCTCATCCTCCTCGACGAGCCGTCGATGGGACTCGCGCCGCAGCTGGTCGAGGAGATCTTCGAGATCGTCAGGGCGCTGAACAAGAAGGAAGGGGTGAGCATCCTGCTCGCCGAGCAGAACACCAACATCGCGCTTCGCTACGCCGACTACGGCTACATCCTCGAGAGCGGCCGCGTGGTCATGGACGGCGCGGCCGCCTCGCTCGCCGAGAACGAGGACGTGAAGGAGTTCTACCTCGGCTTCTCCTCGGGCGGCCGCAAGAGCTTCCGCGACGTGAAGTCCTACCGCCGCCGCAAGCGCTGGCTTTGAAGCCGCAGTACTACGACCGCCTCGAGGCGCGCTCGCCCAAAGCTCGCGAAGCGGCGCTGATGGCCGCGCTGCCCAAGCTCGTCGCGCACGCGAAGAAGCGTGCACCCGGCTGGGCCAGGATTCTCTCGGAAGTAGATGCTGCAAAAATCAGCTCCCGCAAGGCGCTGGCGAGGCTGCCGGTGACGCGCAAGTCCGATCTCGGTTCCCTGCAGAAAAGCATCCCGCCCCTGGGCGGGCTGAATGCCACGCCGGTCGAGAAGATGGGAAAGCTCTTCGTGTCGCCCGGTCCGATCTACGAGCCCGAGGGCCGCGGGCGCGACTGGTGGCGCACCGCGCGCGGGCTTTTCGCGGGCGGGTTCCGCCCCGGCGACCGTGTCGCCAACACCTTCGCCTACCACTTCACGCCCGCGGGCTCGATGCTGGAATCCGGGGCGGCGGCGCTCGGCTGCGCGGTCGTGCCGACCGGCACCGGCCACACCGAGCTGCAGGTGGCGGCGATCCGCGACCTGCGCCTCAATGCCTTCGTCGGCACGCCCTCGTTCCTCAAGCTGATCGTGGAGAAGGCCGACGAGCTCGAGGTCGACATCTCCTGCCTGCAGAAGGCCCAGGTGGGCGCGGAATATCTGCCCCCGGTATTGCGTAAAGCCATGAAGGACAGGGGCATCATGGTCTCCCAATGCTATGCCAGCGCGGACCTCGGCCTCATGGCCTACGAATCGCTGATGCCCGACGGCACGGTGAACGAGGGCATGATCGTGGAGGAAGGATTGATCCTCGAGATCGTGCGCCCGGGCAGCGGCGAGCCGCTGTCGCCGGGCGAGGTCGGCGAGGTCGTCATTACCAGCTTCAACCGCGACTATCCGCTCATCCGCTTCGCGACCGGCGACCTCTCGGCCGTGCTTCCCGGGCGCAGCCCCTGCGGGCGCACCAACGTGCGCATCAAGGGCTGGATGGGCAGGGCGGATCAGAGCACCAAGGTGCGGGCGATGTTCGTCACGCCGGGCCAGGTCAACGACGTCCGCCGCCGCCACCCCGAGGTACTGCGCGCACGCCTGGTGGTCGAAGGCGAGGCCGGCAACGACCGCATGACCCTGCACTGCGAGGCGAAGGAGCGTCCCGCCGGGCTCGCCGAGGCGATCGTCGCCTCGATCCGCGAGGTGACCAAGCTGCGCGGCGAAGTCCTGCTCGCGGAGCCCGGAAGCTTGCCGAACGACGGAAAAGTGATCGAGGATAAACGCAAGTACACCTAGAGGAGCAGACCATGAAGCGGATACTGACCCTGCTCGCCGCCTTCGTCCTGGCGGCCTGCGCCACGCCGCAATCGACCTACCAGCCGAGCGGCAAGATCGAAGTGCTCTGGCTCGGGCAGGCGGCGTTTCGCATCACCACGCTCACCGGCAAGGTGATCGTCATCGACCCCTGGCTGCAGAAGAACCCGAAAACGCCGGCGGAGTACAAGAACCTGGGCGCCCTGGGCAAGGTGGACCTGATCCTCGTCACCCATGGCCACGGCGACCACTTCGCCGACGCGCCCGAGCTCGCCAAGATGCACAACGCGCCGATGTACGGGCCCGCCGGCCTCGGGCAGGTCGTGGCGACGCTCGGCATCCTGCCCGCGAACCTCGCGCCGCGCTTCGGCAAGGGCGGCACCATCGCGCCCTTCGGGCCGGCCGGAGTGAAGATCACCGCGACGCGCGCCGAGCACTCCTCCGAGATCATCTGGAACAACCCCGCGACGGGCAAGGCCGAGAGCCATGCCGCGGGCGAGCCGGTCGGCTACATCATCGAGCTCGAGAACGGCTTCAAGATCTACCACATGGGCGACACCGGCATCTTCGGCGACATGAAGCTGATCGGCGACTACTACAAGCCCGATCTCATCCTCATGCCGATCGGCCGGCATTTCGTGATGAGCCCGGAGGACGCGGCCTACGCGACCAACAACTTCCTCAAACCGAGATTCGTCATCCCGATGCACTACGGCACGATCCCGGTGCTGTCCGGCAAGCCCGAGGAGCTCATCAAGGCGCTGGGCTCGAGCCCGACCAAGGTGATCGTGCCGCAGCCCGGCGAGAAGGTGGTCTTCTAGGCCTTCCTTGCGGCGGCGACGGGCAGCGCCTCGAGCCGCCGCATTTCCTCGTTCCTGACGCTCGCCGGGTCGGCGAGGAAGGCTTTCAGGAACCCCACCGAGTCGGCGCCCCAGAACACCTCGCCGTCGGCGACGAAGCTCGGCACGCCGAACACGCCGCGCGCCGCGGCTTCCTCGGTGTTCTTTCGCAGCAGGTCTTTGACGCTCGAAAGCTCGCCCGCGTCGACCTTCATCTCGGCGCAGAGCTTCGAGAAGCGGCAGGGGTCGGTGGCCTCCTCTCCGCTGATCCAGATCGAGTCGAAGATGCGCCGCACCGCCTCGGCAGACGAGCCGCAGGCGAGCGCGAGGCGCAGGTGCGAGAGCGGATTGAAGGGGTGCGAGGCCGGGAAACGGAACGGCACGCCGAGCTCCTTCGCCCACCACTCGCACCAGCGGTAGGTCCAGCGGCGCTTGGCCGGGATCTCGGCCGGCCCTTTCTGCCCCCAGTGGTTGAGCAGGCCGGCGAAGAGCACCGGCTTGTAGATAATCGTGGCGGGAATGTCTCGCAGCCGGTGCAGGCAGAGGTAGGAGTAGGGCGAGACGAAATCGAAATACCAGTCAACGGAGAGAGCCATGGCGGTCCGCATCGAGAAGAAGGGCAGGGTATGGACGGTAATTCACTCGCGCCCGGAGGCGCGCAACGCGATGAATCCCGAAAGCGCAGATGCCCTTGTGTCCGCATTTCGGGATTTCGATGAAGACCCCGGCGCCGCGGTTGCGGTGCTCTGGGGCGAGGGCGGCGCGTTCTGCGCCGGCTGGGACCTGAAATACTGCGCTTCCCTGATCGAGGACCCTGCGGAACTGAACCAGATCGACTACCCCCTCGACGACCGCACGGCCATTCCGCGCGGACCCCTCGGGCCGACGCGCCTGGAGCTCGACAAGCCGGTGATCGCCGCGGTCGCCGGGCCCGCGGTCGCCGGCGGCTTCGAGCTTGCGCTGTGGTGCGACGTCCGGGTGATGGAGCAATCCGCGTACTTCGGCGTCTATTGCCGGCGCTGGGGCGTGCCGCTCGTCGACGGCGGCACGGTGCGCCTGCCGCGCATCGTCGGCATGGGCCGCGCGATGGAGATCATTCTCACCGGGCGCAAGGTTCCCGCCGACGAGGCGCTGCGCATCGGCGCCTGCGAGCACGTGGTGCCGGAGGGGAAGTCGCGCGAGTTCGCCGAGGCGATGGCGCACGAGATCGCGCGCTTCCCGCAGGCCTGCATGCGCGCCGACCGGCGCTCTGCCTATATGCAGCAAGGTCTGCCGCTCCGCGAGGCCATGCGCAAGGAGTGGTACAACGGCTTCCCGGCCTTCGTGGCCGAGGGCGCGGAGGGCGCGAAGCGCTTCGCCTCAGGCAAGGGGCGGCACGGAGACTTCCGGGATATCTAGGTCTTTTCTTCGCCCGGGCAGCGCGGCGAGAACGGCCTCTCTTTCGGCAGGGGTCATGCCACCCCAGCGGGCGATCTCCTCCAGCGTGCGCGCACAACCGAGGCACACGCCGCGGTGCGGGTCCATCTGGCAGACCTTGACGCAGGGGGACTTCACTTGAGCGCCCGGTTCACTTTCGAGGCCGGCGCGCGGCCGAGGATGCCGCAGATCCAGCGGCCGATCTCCACCAGGCGGCGCAAGTCGACGCCCGTCTCGGTGCCCAGGCCCTGCAGCATGTACACCACGTCCTCGGTGGCGACGTTGCCCGAGGCGCCGGCGGCGTACGGGCAGCCGCCGAGCCCCGCGACCGAGGCGTCGAAGGTCGCCACGCCCGCCTCGAGCGAGGCGTAGATGTTGGCGAGCGCCTGGCCGTAGGTGTCGTGGTAATGGCCCGCGAGCCGCTCGAGCGGGACGCGGCGCGCGCAGGCTTCGATCATCGCCTTGGCCTTGCCCGGGGTGCCGACGCCGATCGTGTCCCCGAGCGAGATCTCGTAGCAGCCCATGTCGTAGAGAGCGCCGGCGACCTCGGCCACGCGCGCCGGCGCGATGTCGCCTTCGTACGGGCAGCCGAGCACGCACGACACATAGCCGCGCACTTTGATGTGGTGTTGTAGGGCAGTTTCGACAACCGGCTGAAAACGCGCCAGCGACTCGGCGATCGAGCAATTGATGTTCTTATTCGAGAACGCCTCGGAGGCGGCGCCGAAGACCGCCACTTCGGTGGCGCCGGCGGCGCGCGCGGCTTCGAATCCCTTGAGGTTCGGCGTCAGCACCGGGTAGGACACGCCGGGCTTGCGCCGCACGCGCTCCAGCACTTCGGCATGGTCGGCCATCTGCGGAATCCATTTCGGCGAAACGAATGCCGTGGCCTCCACCGCGGGCAGGCCCGCGTCGGCGAGGCGCTCGATCAGCTCCACCTTCACGGCGGTCGGCACCTCGCCCGGCTCGTTCTGCAGCCCGTCGCGCGGGCCCACCTCGACGATCTTGACGCTTTTCTTCATTCCAGCCGTATGAGCTCCGCGCCTTCGAGGACCTGCTCGCCTGCGGCGTAGTGCAGTTCCTTCACTACGCCGTCGGCGGGCGCGGTGATGGTGTGCTCCATCTTCATGGCCTCGAGGATGAGCAGCGCCTCGCCCTTCGCGACTTTGCGGCCCGGCTGTGCCATGACCTTGATGATCCTGCCCGGCATCGGCGCGGTGAGCAGCCCGGTCACCGCTTCGCTGTCTTCCTCGTGCGCGTGCAGCTTCAGCGCCAGCTTGCGCGCGCTGCCGCCGCTGAAGACGTGCCACCCGGCGCCTTCGCGCACGGCCGTGGCGCCGAAGTCGTGGCCGTCGAGCCGCAGCCGCAGCTTTGCGCCGGTCGCCTGTCCCTCGAGCGAGTACTCCCGCCCGTCGATCGCGACCTTCAGGCCCTCGGCGAGGAAGCGCACGCGCACCGCGTGCTCGCGCTCGCCGTCGATGAAGACGAAGTCGTGGTGCGAGTCCTCGTTCAGCCGCCAGCCGTCGACGCCATCCCAGGGCGAATAGGGGTCTCGCGAGCGGCGCGCGCGCTCGCGCGCGGCCTGCTCCTCCGCGCACAGCTCGGCGAAGGCGGCGGCAGCGAGCAGTTCCCGGGGAAGCTCTTCATTCTTGAGAAAGAGCTCAGCCCGGCTGCGCTCGATGAGGCCGGTGTCGAGCTCCGCGGCGCTGAAGGCGCGGCTCGCCGCCAGGCGGCGCAGGAATTCGACATTGGTGACCACGCCGGCGATCTCGACCTGGGCGAGCGCGCCTCTCAGGCGCCCCAGTGCGTCGCTGCGATCGCTGCCATGGACGATCAGCTTGGCGATCATCGGGTCATACCACGGCGTGATTTCGTCGCCGGCCTCGACGCCGGCGTCGACGCGGACCTGCGCGCCTTCCTCGGGAAAGGCAAGATGCACGAGCCTGCCGGTGGCCGGCAGGAAGTCGCGGTCAGGGTCCTCGGCGTAGATGCGGGCCTCGATCCCGTGTCCTTTCAAGGGAATCTCTTCCTGCAGGAGGGGAAGAGGCTCTTCTGCCGCCACCCTCAGCTGCCACTCGACGAGGTCGAGCCCGGTGATCATCTCGGTCACGGGGTGCTCCACCTGCAGCCGCGTGTTCATCTCCATGAAGTAGAAGCGGCCGTCCTGCTCGGCGATGAACTCGACCGTGCCGGCGCCGCGGTAGCCGATCGCTTTCGCCGCGGCCACGGCCGCGGCGCCGATCTCGTCCCGTTTGCCGAACCGGGGCGCCGGCGCCTCCTCGAGCACTTTCTGGTGGCGTCGCTGCACCGAGCAGTCGCGCTCGAAGAGGTGGATGACATTGCCCTTGCTGTCGCCGAAAACCTGCACCTCGATGTGCCGCGGTCGCTCGAGGTAGCGCTCGACGAGCACGCGCTCGTCGCCGAAGGCCGCCTTGGCCTCCCTTTTCGCGCCCTCGAGGCTCGCGGCGAAGTCCTTGCGCGCGGCGACGATGCGCATGCCTTTGCCGCCGCCGCCTGCCGAGGGCTTGATGATCACCGGAAAGCCGATGCGCGCCGCCTCCTTCTCGAGGAGCGCGATGTCCTGCGCCTCGCCGTGGTAGCCGGGCACGAGCGGCACTCCGGCCTTCTCCATCAGGCGCTTTGCCGCCGCCTTGTCGCCCATTGCCGCGATTGCCTCGGGCGTCGGGCCGATGAACACTACGCCCGCCCTGGCGCAGGCGGCCGCGAAGTCCTCGTTCTCCGAAAGGAAGCCGTATCCGGGGTGGATGGCTTCGGCCCCGCTCGCGCGCGCGGCGGAGACGATCGCGTCGATGTCGAGGTAGCTTTCGACGCGCAGGGCCTCGTCGGCGAGGCGGACGTGGCGAGCCGCCCGGTCGGGATCGGCATAGACCGCGACGCAGCGCACGCCGAGCCGGCGCGCGGTGCGCATCACCCGGCAGGCGATCTCGCCGCGGTTGGCGATCAGGATCCTGGCGAACACCAGGCGGCCTTGCGCTTTTCCAGGAAGGACGCGATGCCCTCCTTGCCTTCCGGGGAGACGCGGATCTCGGCGATGTGCCGGGCGGTGTCGGCGATCAGCGCGTCGTCGACCGGACGGCGCGCCACGGCGCGGATCAGCTCCTTGATCCTGGCGTGCGCGTGCGGGCCGCCCGCGAGAAGATTCTTCAGCAGATCGTCGATCCGCAAGTCCAGGTCGGCGGCCGGCACCAGCAGGGAGAGCATGCCGATGCGCAGCGCCTCCTCGGCGCCGAAGACCTCGGCGGTCAGGAAGTAGCGCTGCGCCGCGCGCTCGCCGATCGCGCGCATCACGTAGGGGCTGATGGTCGCCGGCGAGAGGCCGAGCTTCGCTTCGGAAAAGCAGAACTTCGCCTCCGGCGTGCCCACCGCGATGTCGCAGGCGGCCACCAGGCCGGTGCCGCCGGCGAACGCCGGCCCGTGCACGCGCGCGATGGTGGGCTGCGGCAGCCGGTCGAGCGCCGCCAGCATCTCCGCGAGCGAGCGCGCGTCGGCGAGGTTCTCCTCCTGTCCGTAGCCCGCCATGCGCTTCATCCAGTCGAGGTCCGCCCCGGCACAAAACGCGGGGCCGTTTCCGGCCAGGACCACGACTCGAATACCGGAATCCCTACCAACATCGACGAACGCTTCCCGTAGCTTTTGTATTAGCACTTCATCAAATGCGTTGCGAACCTCGGGCCGATTGAGGGTAACGCGGGCGACGCCGTTCTTCTTCTCGACGGTCAGCATGGCTCCACCACGACCTCGGTCTTCACGGAGTTGGCAATGAAGCACTTCTCGTGCGCTTTCTCGTGCAGGGCGCGGTGCTCCTGCTCGCTCGGGGACTTGCCCGAGAACGTCACCGACGGGCGCAGCGTGACGCGCGAAATCCAGGTCTTGTCGAGGATCCCGACCGCGTCGTCGACGTAGCGCTCGACGATCCAGCCGGCGCGGCAGGCGACGTGCAGGAACCACAGCATGTGGCAGGAGGAGAGCGCGGCGACGAAAGCCTGCTCGGGGTCGACCCCCGGCGCGCCGGCCGCCGTCGGCGGGATGTTGCCCGGAGCGGCCGAGCCGGGAATTTCTATGTTCCCTTCGAATTTCAGAACATGAGATCGAGAATAGCTCTCGTAGCGGAACTCGCCCGAGCGCTGCCATTCGACGGTGGCGCGGTGCTCGGACATGGCTACATGCGGAAGACGCCGAAGCGCGTCTTCTCGATGGGCGCGTTGAGCGCGGCGGAAAGCGCCAGCCCCAGCAGCCGCCGGGTATCGGCCGGGTCGATCACGCCGTCGTCCCACAAGCGGGCGCTGGCGTAGTAGGGATGCCCCTGCCGCTCGTATTGATCCCGGATCGGCTTCTTGAACGCCTCTTCTGCCTCCCGGGAAGGAAAATCGCCTTTGACGGTGGCGAGCACGCTCGCCGCCTGCTCGCCGCCCATGATCGAGATGCGCGCATTGGGCCACATCCACAGGAAGCGCGGGCCGTAGGCGCGCCCGCACATGCCGTAGTTGCCGGCGCCGAAGGAGCCCCCGACGATGACCGTGAGCTTTGGCACCGCGGCACTGGCTACCGCGGTCACCATCTTCGCCCCGTCCTTGGCGATGCCGCCGGCCTCGTACTTCTTGCCGACCATGTAGCCGGTGATGTTCTGCAGGAAGAGCAGCGGGATGCCGCGCTGGCAGGCAAGCTCGATGAAGTGCGCCGCCTTGAGCGAGGACTCGGAGAACAGGATGCCGTTGTTGGCGAGGATGCCCACCGGGTAGCCGTGCAGGCGCGCGAAGCCGGTGACGAGCGTCGTGCCGTAGTTCTGCTTGAACTCGTCGAGCTCCGAGCCGTCGACGAGGCGCGCGATCAGCTCGCGCACGTCGTAGGGTTTGCGCGGGTCGGCGGGGATCACGCCGTAGAGCTCCTCCGCCGGGTAGAGCGGCTCGCGCGGCTCTCGCACATCCAGTGAAACGGATTTCACGGAATTCAGATTCGAGATAATGCGGCGGACCAGCGCGAGGGCGTGGTCGTCGTTCTGGGCGTAGTGGTCGGCCACGCCCGAGACGCGCGTGTGCACTTCGGCGCCGCCGAGCTCCTCGGGGGTCACCACCTCGCCGGTGGCCGCCTTCACGAGCGGCGGGCCGCCGAGGAAGATCGTCCCCTGCCCGCGCACGATTACCGTCTCGTCGGACATCGCCGGGACGTAGGCGCCGCCCGCGGTGCACGACCCCATCACGCAGGCGATCTGCGGGATGCCGGCGCCCGACATGTTGGCGATGTTGAAGAAGATGCGGCCGAAATGCTCGCGGTCGGGGAAGACGTTGTCCTGCTCCGGCAGGTAGCCCCCGCCCGAGTCGACGAGGTAGATGCACGGCAGCCGGTTCTGCGCCGCCACCTCCTGCGCCCGCAGGTGCTTCTTCACCGTCATCGGATAGTAGGTGCCGCCCTTGATGGTGGCGTCGTTGGCCACGATCACGCACTCACGCCCCGAGACGCGGCCGACACCGCAGATCATCGACGCCGAGTGCACGTCGCCGCCGTACATGCCCCAGGCGGCGAGCTGCCCGATCTCGAGGAACGGCGAGCCCGGGTCGAGCAGCCTGCGCACGCGCTCGCGCGGCAGGAGCTTGCCGCGCGCGAGGTGCTTGTCGCGCGCGGCCTGGTCGCCGCCGACCGTCACGAGCGCGACTTTCTCCTTCAGGTCGGAGACGAGCCCCCGCATCCGCTCGGCGTTGGCCTTGAACTCGGCCGAGCGGGCGTTGAGCTGGCTCTCGATGGCGCTCATCGGGCGGCTCCTGCCGACCCCCTGACAAGGGGGTCGTGAGCCTGCTGCGCAGCAGCAGGCGAGCGGGGGGTTGGTTCTACCGGCCATGGAAAAAGGCGCTGTCGGCCAAAAAATGTTCCCGATCGGGAACATTTCAAAACCACCCCCCCGCTCGCGAAAAACCCGCTCGCTTCCCCCCTTATCAGGGGGGCGGCACGGTGCTGCCGACGCTGGATCATCCGACCAACTCCCGGCCGATGACCAGGCGCTGGATGTCGCTTGCGCCCTCGTAGATCTGGGTGACGCGCACGTCGCGCCACAGGCGCTCGACCGGGAAGTCGGCGACGTAGCCGTAGCCGCCGTGGATCTGCATCGCGTCCGAGCACACCCGCTCCGCCATCTCGGAGGCGAAGAGCTTCGCCATCGATGCCTCCTTGATGCAGGGCTGGCGGGCATCGCGCAGGCGCGCCGCGTGCAGGTAGAGCTGGCGCGCAGCCTCGATCTGCGTCGCCATGTCGGCGAGGCGGAAGTTGACCGCCTGGTGCTCCGAGAGGACCTTGCCCATGCTCTTGCGCTCCCGGGCATAGGCGAGGGCGGCCTCGAGCGCCGCGCGTGCGACCCCGGTCGACTGGGCGGCGACGTTGATGCGTCCCGACTCGAGGTTCGCGAGCGCGATGCGGTAGCCCCCGCCCTCCTGCCCGAGCAGGTGCTCCGCGGTGACCTTGCAGTTCTCGAGCACGATCTGCGCGGTGTCGGAGGCGCGCTGGCCGGTCTTGTCCTCGATGCGCGCTACCACGTAGCCGGGCGTGCTGGTGGGCACGAGGAAGGCGCTGATGCCCTTCTTGCCCGCGCTCTTGTCCGTGACGGCGAAGACGACCGCGACGTCGGCGGTTTTGCCCGAGGTGATGAACTGCTTCACGCCGTTCAGCACGTAATGCTCGCCGCGGCGCTCGGCGCGCGTCGTGATCGCCGAGGCATCGGAGCCGACGTGCGGCTCGGTGAGGGCGAAGGCGCCGAGGAACTCTCCAACCGTCAGTTTTTTCAGGAACAACTTTTTCTGCGCCTCGCTGCCGTAGCCGGCGACGATCCCGGCCACCAGGTTATTGACCATGACGATGGTGCAGGTGGCGCAATCGCCGGCGGCGATCTCCTCGCAGGCGACGGCGAGGGCGGTGTAGTCGAGCCCGGCGCCGCCCCATTCCTCGGAGATCGCGACGCCGTACAGCCCCATTCCGGCGAGGCCTTGCAGCGCTTCGCGGGGAAAGGTCTTCTCGCGATCCCAGCCCGCGGCATGCGGCGCGAGCTGCTCTTGCGCGAAGCGCCGCACGGCGTCGCGGATCTCCTCAGTCTGAGCGGACATAGGTCAGCGTGTGGTGGCTGAAGAGGCCGCCGCGCTTGCCGTGGCACTCGGCCACCCCGTAGATGCGCCGGCGTCCGAGCTTGAGGATCTTCGCGGTGCAGTACACGTGCTCGCCCTTGGCGGGGGCGAGGAACGCGGTGTTGAGCTCGGAGGTCAGGGCATCCTGCGCGATGCCGATGCGCGCCTTGATGGCGAGCCACATGGCGCAGTCGGCGGCGGCCATGAGCGCCGGGCCGTTGATGATGCCGCCAGGACGCTCGAGCGCCGGCTTGTGGGGCAATTCCAGGGTGCATTTCTCCTTATTGACGATCACGACCCGGAAGCCGTAGGGCCGCAGGAAACGCGACCGCTCGAGCAGCTCCTGAAGCCGTTTCTTCAAACGAGCTCCACTGCCATCGCGGTCGCCTCGCCGCCGCCGATGCAAAGGCTTGCCACGCCGCGGCGCAGGCCGCGCTTGCGCAGCGCGCCGATCAGCGTCACCAGGATGCGTGCGCCCGAGGCGCCGATCGGATGGCCGAGCGCGCAGGCGCCGCCGTGCACGTTCACCTTCTCGTGCGGCAGGCCGTGCTCCTGCATCGCCGCCATGGCCACCACGGCGAAGGCCTCGTTGATCTCGTAGAGATCGACGTCCTTCGGGGTCCAGCCCACCTTCTCGAAAAGCTTTCTCATGGCGCCGACCGGCGCGGTGGTGAACCAGCCGGGCTCCTGCGCGTGCGTCGACTGGCCCACGACGACGGCAAGCGGCGCGAGGCCGCGGCGCTCGGCGCTCGAGCGGCGCATCATCACCAGCGCCGCCGCGCCGTCGGAGATGGAGCTCGAGTTCGCCGCGGTCACCGTGCCGTCCTTGCGGAAGGCGGGCCTGAGCGCGGGGATCTTCTCCAGGTTCGCCTTGAAAGGCTGCTCGTCGGTCTCGATGAACTTCTCGTCCTTGCCGGCCTTGATCGCGATCGGCGTGGTCTCCCAGGCGAACCAGCCCTCCTTGTTCGCCGCCTGCGCTCTTTTCAGGGACTCGATCGCGAACGCATCCTGCGATTCGCGCGTGAACGAGTACTTCGCCGCGCAATCCTCGGCGAAGCTGCCCATCAGGCGGCCCTTGTCGTAGGCGTCCTCCAGGCCGTCGTAGAACATGTGGTCGAGCACCTGGCCGTGCCCCATGCGCAGGCCGGTGCGCGCTTTCGGCAGCAGGTAGGGCGCGTTGCTCATGGATTCCATGCCGCCCGCAACAACGACATCAGCAGAATTCACTAAAAGCAAATCGTGGGCGAACATCGCCGCCTTCATGCCCGAGCCGCACATCTTGTTCACCGTGGTGCAGCCGGCGGCAAGCGGCAGGCCGGCGCCCAGGGAAGCCTGCCGTGCCGGCGCCTGGCCCTGTCCGGCGGGCAGCACGCAGCCCATGATCACCTCCTGCACGTCCTCGGGCTTGAGCTTCGCGCGCTCTACCGCGGCGCGGATCGCGGCGGCGCCGAGCTCCGGCGCGGCGAAGCTCTTCAGCTCGCCCTGGAAGCCTCCCATGGGGGTGCGCGCCGCGGCGACGATGACGATCGGGTCAGGATTCATGGATCACTCCTTTGAGGTTCCGTACGGCTTCGATGGTTTCCGCTTCCAGCTTCGCGATCAGCTCGGCGGCGGGCAGCGACCGGGCGAGCGGCGCCGCCTGGCCCGCCCACATCGACACGAAGTCGGGCTTGCCGGCCTTCGCCGACGCGGCGCGCAGCTTCGCGGTGACGGCGTTCTGCGCCGGGAAGGCGAGCACCGGCGCGCCCTGCATTTCCTTCATGAAGCGATTGGCGAGACCGCGCGCCGGCTTGCCCGAGAATTTCTCGGTGATCCGCGTTTCATCTTCGCGCGTTTTCAGCAGATGGTCTTTATGAACCTGCGGTGCGCCGCTTTCCGGACAGGCGAGAAACGCGGTGCCGAGTTGCGCCGCCTGCGCGCCCAGCGCGAGCACCGCCGCGATGCCGGCGCCGTCCATGATGCCGCCGGCGGCGACGACCGGCAGCTTGACCGCGCGCACGATGAGACGCGTGAGCGCGAGCGTGCCGGTGAGCGCGTCCTGCGGATCGCGCAGGTAGGTGCCGCGGTGGCCGCCCGCCTCGCCGCCCTGGGCGATGACGAAGTCGAAGCCGACGCTCTCCAACCCTTGTGCTTCGGCGACGCAGGTAGCGCTTCCCCCGACCACGATACCGAGGCCCTTCAGCTTTCTGACTCTTTCGCCAGGCAGCGAGCCCAGATGGACGGTGAGTACCTTCGGTCGCAGCTCCTCCACGGCGGCGAGTTGCGCTTCGAGGTCGGGTGCGTAAGGCGTGAATACGGGCGGCGGGGCAGGCACGCCCAGCTCGGCGTAGTAGCCGGCGACCGCCTCGAGGGCGCCCCGCTGCGCGGTGGCGTCGATGGCAGCGGGAAGATCTGCAACGAAGAGGTTGATGCCGAGTGGACGGTCGGTCTTCGTGCGTACCCAGGCTACCTGGCGCTTCATCTCGTCGGGCTGCGTGTAGGCGAAGCCGAAGGAGCCGAGCGCGCCCGCGGCGCTCGCGGCGGCGACCAGTTCCGGGCTGCTCGGTCCGCCAGCCATCGGCGCCTGGATCAGCGGCAGGCGCAAGCCGAGCCGTTTGCTGAAGCCGGTAGCAATCATCGGGTTTCGGAGAACAGTTCTCTGCCGATGAGCCAGCGGCGGATCTCGGAAGTGCCGGCGCCGATCTCGTAGAGCTTGGCGTCGCGCCACAGCCGCCCGGTCGGCGTCTCGTTGATGTAGCCCATGCCGCCGAGCGCCTGGATCGCCTCGCCCGCCATCCAGGTCGCTTTCTCGGCGGCGTAGAGGATCGCCCCGGCGGCGTCCTTCCTCGTGGTCTCGTTGCGGTCCAGCGCCTGCGCGACGGCATAGACGTAGGCGCGGCAGGCGGAGAAGGTGGTGTACATGTCGGCGAGCTTGCCCTGCATGAGCTGGAATTCGCCGATCGGTTGGCCGAACTGCTTGCGTTCGTGGACGTAGGGCATGACCACGTCGAGGCAGGCGGCCATGATGCCGAGCGGCCCGCCCGCGAGCACCGCGCGCTCATAGTCGAGCCCGGACATGAGCACCTTGACGCCCGCGCCTTCTGTTCCAAGAACATTCTCAGACGGAATTTCGCAGTCACGAAAAACGAGCTCGCAGGTGTTGGAGCCGCGCATGCCGAGCTTGTCGAGCTTCTGCGCCGTCGAGAACCCTTTCATCCCCTTCTCGATGATGAACGTCGTGATGCCGCTTTCGCTTTTCCCATAGACGACAAGGACGTCGGCGTCCGGACCGTTGGTGATCCACATCTTGTTGCCGTTCAGGACGTATCGCTCGCCGCGCCGCTCGGCGCGCAGCTTCATGCCGACGACGTCGGAGCCCGCACCGGGCTCGGACATGGCAAGCGCGCCGACGTGCTCGCCGGAGACGAGCCTGGGCAGGTACTTGCGCTTCTGCGCCTCGGAGCCGTTGCGCCGGATCTGGTTGACGCACAGGTTGGAGTGCGCGCCGTAGGAAAGCCCGATCGAGGCCGATGCGCGCGAGATCTCCTCCATCGCGACGACGTGCGCGAGGTAGCCGAGCGCGGCGCCGCCATACGCCTCCTCGACGGTGATGCCGAGCACGCCGAGGCTGCCGAGCTTCGGCCACAGGTCGGGCGGGAACTGGTTGCTGCGGTCGATCTCCGCCGCGCGCGGCGCGATCTCCTTGGCGGCGAACGCACGCACCGAGTCGCGCAGCATGGCGATGTCCTCGCCGTGGTCGAAGCGGAGGGTGCTCATTCGGGCGTGTCCGGGGTGCCGGGGAGCATCATCAGGGTCTGCTGCATGCTGGCGACGTGCTTGCCGCCCTCAGCGTACACCTCGGCGCGCGCCACGGTAAGCGTGCGCCCCGGCTTGACCACCTGGCCGCGCGCGACGAGCGAACCGCGCGCCGGGGCGAGGATGTTGATCTTGTACTCGACGGTGACGAGGGAGCAGTCGGCGGGCATGAGGGAGAAGGCGGCGTAGCCGCAGGCGGTGTCGGCGATCATGCCGATGATGCCGCCGTGGACGAAACCCTTCTGCTGGGTCAGGTCATCGCGGTAGGCCAGCGCGATCTCGGTCGCGCCGGGCTCGACCGCGGTCAGGCGCGCGCCGATCAGCGCCATCGCCTTCTGGCGGCCGAAGCTCGCCCGGAGGCGGGCCGCAAAGTGGGGATCGACGGGCGCATTCATCGGCTTGAGCCTGGGGAGGCTACTTGACGTTTACGTAAACGTCAACCGCATGTCTACCGGTGGCGCAGCTGCTTGCGCACGCGCTTCTCGAAGGCCGCGAGCTCGGCGAGCTGCGCCTCGATGTCGGCGCGCTGCTGCAGCAGGCCCGCCTTGTGCGATTCCAGCACCGAGAGGAAGCGCTCGAGCTGCGGGCGCTCGTCGCGCCCCGGCTCGTACATGTCGATCAGCTCGCGGATCTCGGAGAGGGTGAGGCCGAGGCGCTTGCCGCGCAGCGTTAGCTTGAGGCGCGTGCGGTCGCGCGCGGTATAGATGCGCCGCTGGCCGTCGCGCCGGGGCGCAAGCAATCCCTGGTCCTCGTAGAAGCGGATGGCGCGCGGCGTGACGTCGAATTCCTGCGCCAGCTCACTGATCGAAAACTCCGCGTTCAGTGTCCGGTCGCGCGCCTTTTCCATGGTAGCTTTCGTTTCGATTCTAGCTGATGTCATCGCTCGAGTATCCCTTCTCCGAGATTCCCGCTCCCGGCACGACGCTGCAAGTCGCGCCGGGCATTCATTGGCTGTCGATGCCGCTGCCGTTCCAGCTCGACCACATCAACCTCTGGCTGATGGAGGACGAGGACGGCTGGACCATCGTCGACACCGGGATCGGCAACCCGCCCACACGCGAACTGTGGGAGAGAGTTCTTGGTGAAAAGCATGTGAAGCGGGTGATCGTCACGCACTACCACCCCGACCACGCGGGCAACGCGGCGTGGCTGTGCGAGCGCTTCGGCGCGGAGCTCTGGATGACGCAGGGGGAGTACCTGACCGCGCACGCGGTGCGCACCGGCACGGCGGGCTACACCGCCGAGGCGGTGCTCGCGGTCTTCCGCCGCAACGGCCTGGACGAGAAGCGCGCCGCGGCGATGGCGGGCGGGCGCAACCGCTACGCCGCCCTGGTGCCCGAGTTTCCCTTTTCCTATCGACGCATCATCGAGGGCGACGAAGTTCGCGTGGGAAAGCACCCCTGGCGCGCCATCATCGGTCACGGCCATGCGCCCGAGCACCTGTCGCTCTTTTCGCAAGGCGCCAATGTCCTGATCGCCGGCGACATGCTGCTGTCGACCATCTCCACCAACGTCAGCGTCTGGTCGATCGACCCCGAGGGCGACCCGCTGCGCCTGTTCCTCGATTCGGTCGCGGGCTACCGCGAGCTGCCCGAGGACGTGCTGGTTCTGCCCTCGCACGGCAAGCCCTTCCGCGGCGCGCACCGGCGAGTCGCCCAGCTGGAAACGCATCACCAGGCGAGGCTCCAGGAACTGACACAATCTCTTCAGGAAAAACCGAAAAGCGCGGCAGAGCTGCTCGGCGTGCTGTTCCGCCGCCCGCTCGACGCGCACCAGACCTTCTTCGCCATGGGCGAGGCGATAGCCCACCTGCACTACCTCTACTACGCGGGGCGGGCACAGCGCCAAGTCGATGCAGATGGCATCATGCGGTATGCAACCCGCTGACCCCAAAGAAACCGAAGAGCTCGCCAAGGTCTGCCGCGACGTAGCGGAGAGATCGTCCAAGATCCTGGGCGAGTTCGCCCGCAAGCAGTCGCAAAGCCTGTCGGCCGCGGTGCGCGACGAGATGGGCATCGCCAAGGCCTTCATGGACCTCTACGCGCGCGCGGCGGCCGACCCGGCGCTGATGGCGAGCGTGTCGGTGAACCTCTGGATCGACTACATGCGCCTGTGGCAGTCGGGCTGGATGCGCATGATGGGCCTGCCGGGACAGGCGGTCGCCGAGCCGGCGAAGGGGGACTCGCGCTTCAAGGACGACGACTGGTCGAGCAACTTCCTCTTCGACATGGTCAAGCAGTCCTACCTGATCGCTTCGCGCCACATCCAGCACGCGGTGTCGCAGGTGGAGGGGCTGCCCGAGGAATCGGAGAAGAAAGTCGCATTCTTCACGCGCCAGTACGTCGACGCGCTCTCGCCGTCGAACTTCCTGCTCACCAACCCGCAGGTGCTGCGCGAGACGATGGCGAGCGGCGGGCAGAACCTGGTGCGCGGCCTGAACAACCTGCTCGCCGACATCGAGAAGGGCAACGGCGAGCTGCGCATCTCGATGACCGACGAGTCCGCGTTCAAGCTCGGTCACAACGTCGCCACCACGCCCGGCAAGGTCGTCTACCAGAACGACCTGATGCAGCTCATCCAGTACCAGCCGCGCACGCAGGAAGTCTACAAGCGCCCCCTGGTGATCGTGCCGCCGTGGATCAACAAGTACTACATCCTCGACCTGCGGGAGAAGAACTCCTTCATCCGCTGGGCCGTGGAGCAGGGCCACACCGTGTTCGTCGTCTCCTGGGTCAACCCCGGGGCGAACCTCGCGAACAAGGGCTTCGACGACTACATGCTCGAGGGCCCGCTCGCCGCGCTCGAGGCGGTGGAGAAGGCGACCGGCGAGCGCAAGGTGAACTTCATCGGCTACTGCCTCGGGGGAACGCTCCTCGGCGCCGCTCTGGCTTTTCTTTCAAAAAAGGATCCCGAGCGGGTGGCAAGCGCCACGTTCTTCGTCAGCCTGCTCGACTTCTCGCAGCCCGGGGAGCTGGGCGTGTTCATCGACGAGGAGCAGGTCGCCAACCTCGAGCGCAAGATGAACGAGCGCGGCTACCTCGAGGGCTCGGAGATGGCGGGCACCTTCAACCTGCTGCGCTCCAACGACCTGGTGTGGTCGTTCGTGGTGAACAACTACCTGCTGGGCAAGGACCCGTTCCCGTTCGATCTTCTCTACTGGAACGCGGACTCGACCCGCATGCCGGCGCGGATGCACAGCTTCTACCTGCGCAACATGTACATCAAGAACCTGCTCGGGGTACCGGGCGGCATCACGCTCGCCGGCGAGCCGATCGACCTGGCGAAGGTGACCTTGCCGTCGTACTTCATCTCGACAGCGGAAGATCACATCGCGCCCTGGAAGACCACCTACAAGGGTGCGCGCTACCTGCGCGGCCCGGTGCGATTCGTCCTGGGCGGCTCGGGCCACATCGCCGGCATCGTCAACCCGCCGGCGGCGAAGAAGTACCAATACTGGACCAACGACTCGCTCCCGGAAACGGCCGACGAATGGTTCACCACCGCCCGGCAGCACCCGGGTTCCTGGTGGGAAGACTGGCAGAAATGGATCGACGGCCAGAATGCCGGTGAACCCAAGGTCAAGGCACGCGTTCCCAAGAACGCCCTCGAGGACGCGCCGGGCAGCTACGCGATGATGCGGATCGCTAGATCGTGACGTCGCGCGGCTTCCGCGGCGCGCGCGCCGCCAGCCGGTCGTAAGCCCAGCCGGGCATCGCGCGCAGCAGCATCGATACCATCGCCATCTGCCACGGGATGACCGCCAGGCGCCGGCGCGCCGCGATGGCGCGCGCGATGCGCCGGGCGGCTTCGTCGGCGGGGAGCAGGAACGGCATGCGGTAGCGGTTCACGCGCGTCATCGGCGTGTCGATGTAGCCGGGGCAGACGCAGACCACCGAGACGCCGCTGCCGCGCAGCTCCGCGCGCAGGCTCTCGAGCCAGTTGATCGCGGCCGACTTGGAGGCGCTGTAGGCGCCCGCCCCGGGCAGGCCGCGGAAGCCCGCCACGCTGGCGATGCCGGCAAGCGTGCCGCGGCCCGCCTGGCGCATCGCCGGCGCGAACGCGGCAAGCGTGGCCGCGAGGCCGGTCACGTTTACCTCGAGCACGCGGCGCAGCTTCGCCACGTCCGCCACGTCATCGCCGTGCGTTCCGACCGAGACGCCGGCGTTCGCGATCACCAGATCGGGAGCGCCGAAGCGGCCGATGAAATCCTGCGCCGCGGCCGCAACCGCGGCCTCGTCGGCCACGTCGATCTGGTAGCTGCGCGCCTCTCCCGGAAAGGACCGGCCGATGGGGCGGCGCGCGATCAGGCCCAGAATGTTCCCGGCCGCGGCGTAATGCCGCGCGAGCGCCTCGCCGATACCCGAGGAGGCGCCGGTGACGACGACCTTTATCGCTGCTTCCTGGCCTGGCCGATGAGCTGGGAGACGGTCTCGAGCATGCCCTCGCCGGCGCTCACGGTGTAGCGTCCGTCGACCGCGATGGCCGGCGTGCCGTCGATCCGGTAGCCGGCGGTCATCAGCTTGGCGCGCTGCGTCTTGCTGTGCACGGAGAAGGACTTCATCACGTCGGAGAACTTCTGCGCGTCGATGCCCTGTTTCTGCAGCCACTGCGCGAGCGCCTTCGGGTCGTCGGTGCGCAGGCGGTGCTGATGGATGGCGTCGAAGAAGGGCCGGTGCAGCTTGTCGAGCAGCCCGAGCGCTTCGAAGGCGTAGAAGATCCTCGCGTCGTGCTCCCAGCGCGGATTGAACACCGCCGGCACGCGGCGGAACTGCGCGTCGGGCGGCAGCTGCTTCAGCCAGCCCTCGAGCGCGGGCTCGAGGTTGTAGCAGTGGATGCAGCCGTACCAGAAGAACTCGACGACCTCGATCTTGCCGCCCGCCTCGGTGGGCTGCGGCGGCTTGAGCTCCGTGTAGCGCTGCGCCGCGGCGAGACCGGGTGCGAGCAGGAATCCCACGAGCAGGAAAGCGAGAAGTCTCTTCATTGCGGCGGCGTCTCCTTGATCTTGACCAGGCTCGCGTCGATGCCGTTCTGCGCCAGCGCCTGGCGGATGCGGTTGATGTCCTCGACCTTGGTGTAGGGCCCCAGCCGCACCCGGTACCAGGTGCCCTTGTCGGGCAGGTTCGCCGGCTCGACGCTCGATTCGAACCCCAGGATGGCCAGCCGCGCCTTCTGGTTGTCGGCGTCGGCCGGGTTCTGGAACGAGCCTGCCTGTACGAAATAAACGTCCTTGCCCGCATCCTGTTGACTGCGCGCGGTGCGCATGCGTTCGCGCAATTCGCGCTCGGTCACCTGCTCCTCCTGGCCGGGCAGGATCTTGTAGAAGTCGAATTTCGGCTTCTCCGCGGAGGCCGGCGGCACGGTGCTGCCCTGCGGCAGGCCGGCGATCGCCGGCGGCTTCGCCGCCGCGGCGCCTTCCTTCTCCGTGGGCTTGGGCTTGCCGGCGAGGAAGGGGATCTGCGTGCGGTTGAGGTAGAAGGCGATCATGAGCGAGACCGCGAGGCCGATGGCCAGGCCGGTGAACATGCCGAGCAGGAACCCGCCCCGGGCGCGCCTTCTGCTGCCGAGCCGCGTGGCGGGAGCGGACCTGGGTATTGCCATCACATCTTCTCCGGTGCGCTGACGCCGAGGAGCGACAGCCCGTTGGCCAGTGTTTGGCGCACCGCCGCGCACAGCGCCAGCCGCGCGGTGCGCAACGCCCCGTCTTCGACGAGGATGCGCTCGGCATTATAGTAGCTGTGAAACTCGGCCGCGACCTCGCGCAGGTAGAACGCCAGCGCGTGCGGCGCGAGCTCCCGGGCCGCCGCGGCCAGCACGTCCGGGAACTCCTCCAGCTTGCGCGCCAGGGATAGCTCGCGCTCGCCTGTCAGTTTCTCAAGATTGCATTCTTTCAAAATCAAGCCTGACTGGGCGAAAAGGCTGCAAACGCGCGCGTGCGCGTACTGCACGTAGTAGACCGGGTTCTCGTCGCTTTTGCGCCGCGCCAGGTCGACGTCGAACACGAATTCCGAGTCCGCCTTGCGCGAGACCAGGAAGAAGCGCACCGCATCGCGGCCCACCCAGTCGATGAGGTCGCGCACCGTGACGTAGGAGCCGGCGCGCTTGGAGATCTTCACCTCCTCCCCGCCGCGCATCACCTTCACCAGGCTGTGCAGCACGTACTCGGGATAGTCCTTCGGGATGCCCAGGCCGAGCGCCTGCAGTCCCGCGCGCACGCGGGTAATGGTGCTGTGATGATCGGTGCCCTGCACGTTGACGACCTTGCGGAAGCCGCGCTGCCACTTCGTGACGTGGTAGGCGACGTCGGGGACGAAGTAGGTGTAGCTGCCGTCGGACTTGCGCACCACGCGGTCCTTGTCGTCCCCGTAATCGGTGGTGCGCAGCCACAGCGCCCCGTCCTTCTCGTAGGTCTTGCCGCTCGCGACCAGCGCCTGGACCGCGGCGGCGACCTTGCCTTCCGCGTACAGGCTCGACTCCAGGTAGTAGACGTCGAACTTCACGCCGAAGGCCTGGAGATCCGCATCCTGCTCTTTGCGCAGGTACGACACGGCGAATTTGCGGGTCTCTTCGAGATTCCCTGGATTAATGCCTCGAGAGGCATATTCGCGCGCGATATCTTCGATGTACTCGCCCTGGTAGCCCTCGGCCGGCCAGCCGGCATCGCCGGGGCGCACGCCGCGCGCGCGCGCCTGCACGGAGAGCGCCAGCTTCTCGATCTGCGCGCCGGCGTCGTTGTAGTAGAACTCGCGCGTCACCGTGTGGCCCTGCCACTCGAGCAGCGCGGCGATCGCGTCGCCGAGCGCCGCCTGGCGGCCATGGCCGACGTGCAGCGGCCCCGTGGGATTGGCCGAGACGAACTCGACCTGCGTCTTGTGCGGCTGCGACGCCGGGCCGCGGCCGTAGCCGGCGCCCTGCTCGAGGACCCGGGCGATCACGGCCTGCTTCGCCCGCACCGTCTGGCGCACGTTGTAGAAGCCCGCGCCGGCGATGGTCGGGCGCTCGAAGAGCCCCGTTTCCTGCACCCGCTCGGCCGTGGCCTCCAGCAGCCGCTGCGCGATCTCGCGCGGGTTGCGCTTCAGCTCGCGCCCCAGGGCGAGGGCCACGGTGCAGGTGATGTCGCCGTGCTCCGGGTTGCGCGGACGCTCGAAATGCACGAGCTCCTCCCGCGCGCCGGGGGCGATGCCCGCGAGCGCCTCGACGAGGATGGCCCTGAGGACCGACCTTGGATCGTGCATCAGTCGAACTCTATCGGATCGACATCGACATGCCAGCGCACGTCGCGAGGCGAACTCACGGAAAGATTGTCGGTCATTTCTGAAAGAAAGCTCTGCAGGGCGGGGCGGGAGGAGGACTGCATCAGCAATTGCGCGCGCTCGTAGCCGGCGCGGCGCGTGAGGACGTTGGGCACCGGGTCGTAGCACGTGACCTGCGCCGGGCGCTCGGCGCGCGCCACCGCGCCGCGAAGGAAGCGCATCGCCGTGTCGAGCTTCTTCGCCTCGGCGCGCAGCGCCGCCTCGAATACGAACGGCGGGAAGCCGGCCGCGCGGCGCTCGGCGAGCTGCGACTCGGCGAAGCCGGCGTAGTCGTGCGCCGCGAGCGCGCGGAACAGCGGATGCTCCGGGTAGCGCGTCTGCACGAGAACTTCGCCTGGCCGCTCGCGCCGCCCCGCGCGGCCCGCGACCTGCGCCAGCACCGCGTAGAGCCGCTCGGGGGCGCGATAGTCGGTCGAGAGCAGCGCCGTGTCGGCGTTGAGCACGCCGACCAGGGTCAGGCCCGGGAAATCGTGGCCCTTGGCGAGGAGCTGCGTGCCCACCAGGATGTCGGCCTCGCCGCGGCGCACGCCCTCGAGCGTGCGCGAGAGCTCGGCGCGCCTGCGCGCGCTGTCGCGGTCGATGCGCACGACCCGGGCGCCGGAAAAGCGCTGCGCGAGGGATTCCTCGATGCGCTGCGTGCCGCGCCCCATCGGGCGCAGGTCGACATTGCCGCAGGTCGGGCAGGCCGCTGGTATCGGCGCGTGCGCGCCGCAGTGATGGCAATGCAGCCGCCGGTCCGCCGAGTGCAGCACCATGCGCGCGGTGCAGCGCTCGCAGCCCGCAGCCCAGCCGCACGCCTCGCAGGCGAGCACCGGGGCATAGCCGCGCCGGTTGATGAACACCAGGCTTTGCTCCGCGCGTGCCAGACGGTCCTGGATCGCCCCGATCAGCTTCAAGCTGAAACCATTCTCCTGGCTCTCGGTGCGCAGATCGACGGTCCGGACCTGCGGCAACTGCGCCCCGGGCGAAGCTCGCTCGGGCAGCTCCAGCCTTTCGTAGCGCCCGCCGCGGAAGTTGTGCCAGGTCTCGAGCGAAGGCGTGGCCGTACCGAGCACGACCGGGCAGCGCGCGAGCTTTGCGCGGTACACCGCCACGTCGCGCGCCGAGTAGCGCAACCCCTCCTGCTGCTTGAAAGACGGGTCGTGCTCTTCGTCCACCACGATGAGCGCGAGGCGCGGAACCGGTGCCAGAAGGGCGAGGCGTGTGCCGAGCACGATGCCGGCTTCGCCTCGCGCTGCCTGCAGCCAGGCGGAGGTGCGCGCGACATCCTCGAGGCCGCTGTGCATCAGCGCGAGGCGGGCGCCGGGAAAGGCCTGCCGGAACTGCGCCTCCAGCTGCGGCGTCAGGCTGATTTCCGGCACCAGCACCAGCGCCTGCGCGCCCTGCTCGAGCGCGCGCGCGATCAGGTGCAGGTAGACCTCGGTCTTGCCGCTTCCCGTCACGCCGTGCAGGAGAAAGGCGCCGAAGCGCCCGAACGATGCGCTCAGCCGGTCGCGCACCACCACCTGCGGCGCGGTCAGCGCATGATTGGGCACGAACTGCGCCGGCGGCGGCGCTTCGGCCGGCTGGAGTACTTTGCGCGGCAGCGGCTTCACCGAGCGCAACCTCGGCGGCAGCGCGCCGATCACCGTCTCGCCGAAGGGCCGGTGGTAGTAGTCGGAAAGGAAGCGCATGAGCTCGAGCCAGTCTGGCGGCAGCGGCGGCGCATCGTCGCGCACCGCGACCAGCGCCTTGATGCGCTGCGCCGGCAGCGCGCTCGCCATTTCGAGCGCAACCACGACGCCGGTTCGCTCCCGCGCGCCGAAAGGCACCGTTACGCGATCGCCGATGCGCGCGTGCATGCCGCCCGGAACCGCGTAATCGAAGAGCTTCGGCACCGGCACGTCGAGCGCTACCCTCGCGCAGGAAATTCCGCGCTCCGGCAAGGACTTAGAGGTTGTGGATATTTCTGTGGGTAAGCGCTTCATACCCGCGTCACATACCCGTAGCAGGCCGGTTTCGCTGTGCGAGCCTGCTTTTGAGGTGCTTTTTTATCTAGCTTAATCAGAGTCTTATGGCACCCTTCCCAGAGGAGGTTGCCGGTGCCGGGAGATCCCCGGCTACGCCCCCGCTTTGTGCATAAGTCAAGCCCGCAGCCGGGCACTGTAAGTGCGCACTTCGTCTACCAAGGCTGAAACCGACTCGATCGGGGTACCCGGCAAGATGCCGTGGCCCAAATTAAAAACATGGCCGGGTGCCGGGCCGAAGGCATCGAGGGTTCTTCTTGCGGCGGCGCGCACGCTGTCCGGCGCCGAGAAAAGCGTTGCGGGATCGAGGTTGCCTTGCAGCGCCACGCGTCCTGCCGCGAGCCGGCGCGCCGCGCGCGGATCGCTCGACCAGTCCAAGCCTACTGCATCGCAGCCGCTGTCCATCATTTCTGCGAGCCACGGGTTGCCGCCGCGTGTGAAGAGGATGCTCGGCGCGCCGAGCCCGCTCTTCAGGATCCTGCGCGAGTAGGCGAGGGAGAACGCTTCATAGTCGTCGTAGGCGAGCGTCCCGCCCCAGGTATCGAAGAGCATCACCACCTGCGCGCCCGCCTCCACCTGCGCCTTGAGGTACGCGGTGACGGCCTTCGCGTTCACATCGAGGATCGCGTGCAGCAATTCGGGCCGGGAGTGGCGCAGGGCTTTGACGGTGCGCCAGTCGCTGCTGCCGGCGCCCTCGACCATGTAGCAGGCCAGCGTAAAGGGGCTGCCCGCGAAGCCGATGAGCGGAACGGAGCCGTCGAGGGCGCGGCGAATCTCGCGCACCGCGTCGAGCACGTAACGCAGCTCGATTCCAGGATCGGGAACGCAAAGGCTTCTTATATCGGCTTCGGTCCGCAGCGGCCGCTCGAAGCGCGGGCCCTCGCCCTCGGCGAAGCGCAGCCCGAGCCCCATCGCGTCGGGGATGGTGAGGATGTCGGAGAACAGGATCGCCGCGTCGAGGGGGAAGCGCTGCAGGGGCTGCAACGTCACCTCGGTGGCGAGCGCCGGGCTCTTGGCGAGCGCGAGAAAGCTGCCCGCGCGCGCGCGGGTGGCGTTGTACTCGGGGAGGTAGCGCCCGGCCTGGCGCATCAGCCAGATCGGCGTGTAGGGCGTCGGCTCGCGACGCAGCGCCCGCAGCAGCGTGTCGTTCTTCAAAGGAGCTTCCCGGCGATGTACTTCCACTCGGCCTCGCTCACCGGCGTGATCGACAGCCGGTTCCCGGGCTGCAGCAGGCGCATTCTGCCGAGCCGCGCGTGCTTGCGCAGCTCGGCGAGTGGCACCAGCCGCGTCTTGCGCAACGCGCGCACGTCGACGTTGAACCAGCGCGGGCTCTCCTTCTTCGCCTTGGGGTCGAAATAGGGGCTCTTGCGGTCGAACTGGCTGGCGTCGGGATAGGCGGCGGAAGCCACCTCGGCGAGGCCCGCGATGCCCGGCTCGGCGCAGCTCGAGTGGTAGAAGAGCACGCCGTCGCCGGGGCGCATCTGGTCGCGCATGAAGTTGCGGGCCTGGTAGTTGCGCACGCCGCTCCAGGGCGTGATTCGTCCGGGTGCGGCCAGCACGTCATCGATCGAGCACTCGTCCGGCTCGGTTTTCATTAGCCAGTATTTCATGAGAGGGAGGGGTTCCCCGCCGTGACGGTGGGCTCGGCTCCCGAACCCTGGCTAAACAGGGTGGTCGCTTTCCGGCCACACCAGGTTCGTCCGGCATGCCCGAAGGCAAGGGACGATCGCAACAGTGACGCTAGGGCCGCAACCGGAGGAAGCTATCGGTTCGGAAAATATGAGCCCTGTCGTGCACAGCAGGGAACAGACAGGGTTTTAGAATAAGTTTTCCTGCTTTGCAATCGCCGCGTCGAGCTGGGACTCGATATCCGAGATCCGGCGCTTCGCCCGGCCCATGTCGAAGCCGCTGCCGAGCTTGATGCTGAGCAGCTCGTGCGCCACGTTGAGCGCCGCCATGACCGCGATGCGCTCCGCGCCCATCACCTTCCCGGCCTTGCGGATCTCGTTCATCTTGGCGTCGAGGTAGGCGACCGCCTGCATCAGCGCCTCGCGCTCGCCGTCGTCGCAGGCGACGCGATAAGTGCGCCCCAGCAGGTTCACTTCTACGGTTTTCTGGGACTCGGCCATGGGGCGCGAGCTCATCCGGGCAGTCGGTTGAGGAGGCCCTCGAGGCGCTCCTTCGCGCCGTCGATCTTTTCATGCAGGCGCTTGGCGTCGGTTTGCGCGGCGGCGAGCTGCTGGCGCAGCGTCGAATTCTCGGCGCGCAGGCGCTCGCAGAGCGCGACGAACTGCGCCACCTTGGCTTCGAGCGAGTTGAACTCCGCCTCCACGGCGGCAACTATGTTTCAAATTTCAAGCAGCGTCAAGAAGTAAGGGCGTGTTTTGCATGTAGTTCATTATCTTGCGGTCCGGGTTGCTTCCAGGATCGTGCAAAGCCGCTCGGCCCCGTCCAGGAGGCGGGGGGTATGCCGTTGGATGAGCTCGCCGGGGATGAAATGGGCCGGGGCCGGCGCGTTCCGGATGCTGGTGATGGTGACCTCGGGCCGGGCGCGCAGCAGCGCTTCCCGGTCGATCTCGGGCGCGATGGCTGGCAGGGCCTCGAACACGTTGGTGCCCCCGCAGAGCCGGATCACCTTGCTGATGACGTGATGCCCATTCACCGTCTGGAGGGGGCGATCCCAGACCTGGTAGAACACTCTGACCGTGGGCCGCTTCGAGTAGCGCCTCTCCAGCTCGGCGACACGCTTGCGAAACGCCTCAGCCGCTTTTTGCGCTTGAGCGCCGGTTCCTGAGAGCCTTCCCAACCTTTCGATGGTCCGGGGGATGTCGTCGAGCTCGCGCGGCTCCGACCGGAACGTGGGAATCCCGAGCTCCGCCAGCCGGTTGACCGAGCGCACGCTGCCCGCGTTTGGCCACGCCACGACGAGGTCTGGACGCAGCGCGAGCACCGCTTCCAGGTCGATCCCTGCGTCGCCGCCGACGCGGGGCAGCTTGCTCGCTGCGGGCGGGTAGTCGCTGTAGTCCACGGCACCCACCACCTTGTCTCCCGCGCCCGCGGCGTACAGGAGCTCGGTCAGGTGCGGCGAGAGGCTGACGATGCGCTGGGCAGGCGCCGGCAGCGCGACCCGGTGGCCGTAGTCGTCCTCAACGGCAACCTGAAGAGAACTGATCAGAATCAAGCCTGCGACAAGCGGCATCGTTTTATGATATCGGCACGCTGCCAGGTGTACGGGAAAGAGGTGCGAAGCCTCTACTGCCCCCGCAACGGTAAGCGAGAGAGCTGTCTCATGCAGTGCCACTGCGCCTCGGCGCGGGAAGGCGAGACAACATGCCTCGCGAGTCCGGAGACCGGCCTGGAAGCCTTCTCAACCATTGCGGCGTCGGGGAAGACGCCAGAAAGGGTTTTCCATGCGTGCGACCGTGGCCGGCCTCCTCGCCGGCTTTTCATGCCTGTGCCTGGCTCAAAACGATGCCGTGATCATCACCGCGCCGCGCTTTCCGGAGGATGCGCGGCGGCTCCCGGCGAGCGTCACCGTCCTTTCCGAGGAGGACATCGCGAAGAGCGCGGCGCGCACGCTGCCGGAGCTCCTGAGCGCCGAAGCCGGCCTCACCATGAAGGACTTCTACGGCAACAACGCGGCGGTCACTTCGGTCGATCTGCGCGGCTTCGGGGTCACCGGGCCGCAGAACACGCTGATCCTGCTCGACGGGCGCCGCCTGAACGACTTCGACCTGTCGGGCGTGCAGTGGTCGGCGGTGCCGATTTCCTCCGTCGAGCGCATCGAGATCATGCGGGGGACCGGTGCTGTGCTTTACGGCGACGCCGCCTCGGCCGGCGTGGTCAACATCGTCACGCGCTCGCCGCTGCGGCAGGGAAAAGATATCGAGGTGTTCGGCCGCGCCGGTAGCTACGACACGCTGGAGGGACAGCTCTACGCCAGCGCGGCCGGCGAGCGCCTCGGCGTGAACGGCTCGGTGTACGGCTACCGCTCGGACGGCTATCGGGCGAACAACCGCAACGAGCAGCAGAACAACACCCTCAACCTGCGCTGGGTCGTCGGCGACGGCGCCCTCGACCTGCGCTTCGGCACCGACCGCCAGGACATCCGGCTGCCGGGCGGGCGCTTCGTGCAGCCTTCCATCGGGCTGGACGAATACGCCGCCGACCCGCGCGGCACCGGGACACCGCTCGACTACGCGAGCCGCGACGGCGCACGCGCCGGGATCTCGTTCCTGCAGCGGGTTGGCGACGCCGAGCTTCTGCTGGGGGTGGATTTTCGCGACAAGGAGCAGCTTTCCTATTTCGACCAGGGCGGCTTCCCCGCCACCCGCGACGATGGGCTGGAGCTGGTTTCGCTTACGCCCCGCATCAGGTTGTCCATGGGGAACCACAAGCTTGTCGCGGGCGCGGACTGGCACTCCTGGCGCTACCGCTCGGGACGCGCCGATCGCCCGGAGAACCTCGGCCGGCCCGCCAACCGCGTCGCCGTCGACCAGGACACCGCCGGCTGGTACCTGCAGGACACGCTCGAGCTCGCCCCTGCGACGCTGCTGACCCTCGGCTGGCGCGAGGAGCGCGCCGAGTATTCCGGCGACGATGTGGCCGATCCGGGCTCCCCCGCCTGCGCCTTCTGCACCGCGGCGCCGGCCCTTCGGGAGACGCAGAGCCAGCACGCCTGGGAGCTCGGGCTGCGCCATGCGCTCGATGCGCGCTGGGTCCTCTTCGGCCGGGCGGGCAGGAGCTTCCGCTTCGTGAACGCCGAGGAAATCTACGAGAACGACGCGTTCTTCAGCGCCCAGTTCCAGCTGCTGCGGCCGCAGCATGCGCGCACGCACGAGGGCGGCGTCGAGTGGCGCCGCGGCGCCGCGGCGGCGCGCGCTGCGCTCTTTCGCACCGATGTGACCGACGAGATCCACCTCGACCCGTTCACGACCGGCGTCGGCAACACCAATCTGCCGCCTTCACGGCGCCACGGGATCGAGCTCGACGGCCGCTTGCCGGCCGGCCGCGCGCTGCGCCTGAGCGCGGCATACGCGTACACCGATGCGAAGTTCACCGAGGGAACGCTCGCCGGCTCGCCTTTCGCGATTGGAACGGACCTGCCGATCGCAGGCAGGACGGTGCCGCTCGTGCCGCGCCACAAGCTGAACCTCGGCGCGGCCTGGGAGCTCGCGCCGCGCACTACGCTGTCGGGCGCGCTGACGGCGCTGAGCGATCAGGTGCTAGACAACGACGAGCCCAATACGCTCGGCCGGCGCATTCCGGCGTACTACGTGGTCGACGTGAAGCTCGCGCAGCGCTTCGCCTGGGGCCGGCTCGCCGCGACCGTGAACAATCTGCTCGACGAGGAGTACTACACCTACGCGGTGAGGAGCGCGTTTACGCCGGACCGCTACGCGGTCTATCCGCTGCCCGGGCGTACGTTGTCGCTGACCGCCGAGCTGAGGTTCTAGGGCGAAGACAGCAGCGCGGCGGCGGCCGCGCGCACCGGGTCGAGCGGCATCTCGACGAGGCAGCGGCTGGCGCTCGCGATGTGCCGCTCGCAGCCTTCGAGCCGGCAGGGCAGGCAATTGCCGAGGTCGGCGGGCTGCACGCCCTGCAGCACGATGACGTTGCCCTTGCGCTGCCAGGGACGGCCCAGCATGCGCCAAGGGCTCGGATCGTCGGTGGCGCCGGCGGGCCAGGGCCCCCACTTCACCGGGTTGCTCGGGCCGAAGACCGCGAGCGTCGGCGTACCGCAGGCGGCGGCGAGGTGCGTGACCGACGTGTCGGGGCCGACGTAGAGCCGTGCGCCTCGGATCGTCTCCGCGAGCGCGCCGAACGAGAGCCGGCCCGACAGGTCGACGATCTCCCCTCCGGCGAGGGCAGCGCAATACGCGCGCTCCTTGGCGCTCGGCCCGCCGGTCAGGAAGACGGTCAGGCCCCGGCCCTGCAGCCAGGCGATGAGCTCCCTCCAGCCTTCCGGCGTCCAGCTCTTGTAGGCGAACATCGCCACCGGGTGGACGACGGCATAGGGTTTCTCGGATGCAAAGGCCTTTTCCGATCGCGGCGCGACGACGTCATAGTGGCGCGCGATACCCAGGCGGTCGGCGAGGCGCAGGTTCTGCACCACCGTGTGCGTGTTCACGTCGTCGAGCAGCTCGTAGGCGCGGGACGACGCGCGCTTCCAGGCCGACGACCACTTCATGTCGGGGACAAGTCCGATGCGGCGACCCGACGCGAGCCAGGCATACAAGTGACTGCGGTCGCTCTGCTGCGTCGCGAGCGCAAGGTCGTAGCGCCGGAAGATGCGCCGCGCCAGCCGCGCATGGCCGCGCCAGCCCGGACGCTCGGCGATCTCGATGACCGTATTGCAGTCGGGATTGCCCTCGAGCACGCCCGCCGTGCCCGCGTACACCAGCACGTCGATCGAGGCCGCCGGATAGGCGCGCCGCAGCGAGCGGATGAGTGGCGTCGTGAGCAGAACGTCGCCGATTCGACGAGTGGCCACCACCAGCACCGAATCGGGACGTTTACTCACGCGCGAGAAAGACGCCCAGCCAGAGCCAGATGAAGCGCCCTTCGGCAAAGGTCGAGAAATGCGAGCTGAAGAGGCTCGTGACGCACCATGCCGCGAGCACGCTCAGGCCGAGGTAGCCGTACACGGAAGGCGGGCGCGTGCGAAAGGCGATCACGAGGATCGAGAGGAAAACAGCGAGCCCGATCAAGCCATGCTGCGCGGCGATGTTCAGGTACTGGTTGTGCGGATCGTGGATCTTCAGCCCTTCGCGGCCGATACGGCCTTCAACGAGCTGCGCGTAGGCAGTGGGAAACGACCCCGTGCCATGCCCGATGAGCGGACGGTCGGCGATCAGCGTTAGGGCATTGCGCATGTAGACCACGCGCTCTCCCATGGACGACACCGCGCTGCCTTCCTGGTAGGTCCCTATCTCGTCCAGACCAAGCTTGATTCGCTCCCGAACGAGAGGTGAGCTGGCCAGCAGCGCGATCGAGAGGGCGGTGGCGCCCGCGATCCACCCCACGCGCGCGAGCGGCGTCAGCCCACGGTGTCTTATCGAGTCGAGCGCGAGCGCGACTCCCAAAACGACAAGGACCGCATAGCCGCTTCGCCCTGGTGTGATGAAGACGGCGTTGAGCACGAGCAGCGCGCCGCCGGTTGCGAGAAGAACGCGAGCGCGCAGCGATGCAGCTGAGTAGCGCAGGATCAGGATCGCCACGAAAGCAGCCACGGAGAACAGCATGCCCTGCAGCGGCGGCGCACGGAGGATGACACCGGCGGGATAGTGCCGAAAACCGTAGTCGAGTACTACGGCCGCATACGACGCGACCGCGACAACAGTCATAGTGGCGAAGAGAAGCCACCCAATCCTGAGCTTCCATGCGCGGTCGTCGAACAGGGCGAGACCGAGCACGAGAAGCAGAACTCTCCGCCAGGAGAACCAGATCGCAAGCGCTTCCTCCCAGGGTGCGATGCCATACGTCAGCCCCGCCCCGACCACCCCCCAGAACGCGAGCGCCGTCGCGCCAAGAGGATGTCGCACAGCACGCAGCAGTCTCGCCCGCAGATCGCTCGAGCCGAGCATCAGCGCGTACAGCAGGAGTTCGAGCAGGCTGGTGAGCGGAGGGGAAACCAGTATCGCGACCATCACGGCGGCGAGGAGCCATCGCGCGAGCTCGAGCGGCGGAAGGGCGATCTTCAACGGCCGGCGATCAGGGCGCGCGCGCGCACCAGCCATCCGCGCAGGCGGTGGCGCTGGAACTTGTTCCAGCGGTTGCGGATCACGTTGTAGGCGCGGCTGTGCTTGCGGCGGTTGCTGTCGAGCACGCTGCCGAACATCCCGGTGACGCTGCCCTGCTCGACGATGGGCGAACGCAGCCAGTACTGCGCGATGCCGAGCACGCCGTCGATGCGCCGGATCAGGTGATCGGCCGGCAGGTCGATGCGGTTCGACTCCAGCCAGGCGAGGCGCCGTTGCATCGCGGCGGCGTCGGTGACGTAGCCTTCGGCGGTCGCGATCGGCAGGGGAACGAGCGGGCCCGGCGACAGAAAATAGCTGTCCGGGACCTTCGTGTCCGCGCCGCCGAGGAACACGAGCCAGCCGGGGGCGAGGGCGTCGGCGGCCGTCATGGCGGCGTCGAAGCGCTCGCCGAAATCCGCGGCCAGAAGCACGTCATCCTCGAAGACCAGGATGCGCCGCTGCCCCTTGCCGGTGGCGCGGCGCCACGCGGCGATGTGCTTGAGCACGAGCGACTGCTGCGCGAGCGTCAGGTCGGAGGGCGCGAAGCGGCTGCTCAGCAGCTCGCGGTCGATCTCGGGCGCGTCGTGCTCGAGCACGAAATCGAAGGCGATGCCCCGCCGGGAGAGCTCGGCGCGCGCATGCGCGATGCGCGCCTCGAACGTCTTCACCGTCAGGACGTAAACCCCGTCGACCCACTGGTTGACCGCCTTCATGGGCCGGAATTTGAACCTACAATGGGCGCATGCCGCAATTGCACCCGCAGAACGGCCGGGAGCTGTACCTGCGCCTGCTTGCGTACGTGCGCCCTTATGCGAAGCTTTTCGCGCTCGCCGTGCTCGGCATGATGCTCGCCGCGGCCACCGAGCCGATCTTCCCCGCGCTCATCAAGCCGCTCCTCGACGGCGGCTTCTCGGCCGGAGAAAACGCCCTTCCCCCGGCGGTGTTCGCGGCGGCGATCATCGGCATCTTTCTCATCCGCGGCATCCTCACCTTCACCTCGTCGTACTTCCTCAACTGGGTGGCCAACAAGGTGGTGCTCGACCTGCGCGCGGCGATGTTCTCGCGCCTGGTGCGGTTTCCCAACCGCTTCTTCGACGACAACCCCTCGGGCGCGATCCTCTCCAAGGTCGCCTACGACGTGGCGGGCGTGACCGGGGCGGCCACCACGGTGCTCACCGTGATCGTGAAGGACACGATCGCCGTGGTCGGCCTGCTCGCCTGGCTTTTCTATCTCAACTGGAAGCTGACCCTGATCGCCCTGGCGGTCGGCCCGGCGATCGCCTGGGTGGTGCGGCGCATCGCGGGCAGGCTGCGGCGCATGTCGCGCGAGGCCCAGCGCTCGCTCGGCGACCTGGTGCAGGTGCTGCAGGAGACCATCGAGTGCCAGAAGGTGGTCAAGGTGTTCGGCGGCCAGGAGTACGAGTCCGGGCGCTTTCGCAGCCGCGCCCAGGCCCTGCGCGGCTTCAACATGCGCCAGAACATCGCCGAGGCGCTCACCACGCCGATCACGCACATGCTCGCCGCGATGGCGCTGGCGGTGATCGTGTACATCGCCATGGACGACTCGATCGCGCAGCGCGCGACCGTGGGCGAGTTCGCCTCATTCATCACCGCGATGCTGATGCTCCTCGCGCCGCTCAAGCACCTCACCGAGATCAATACGCCGCTGCAGCGCGGCCTCGCCGCCTCCGAGAGCGTGTTCGGCGTCATCGACACGCCCATCGAGGAGGACCGCGGCACCGTGGCGCTGCCGCGCGCGCGCGGCGAAGTGCTTTTCGACAGGGTCACGTTCGTCTATCCCAGCCGCACGGAGCCCGCGGTCGCCGACATCGAGCTGCACATCCGGCCGGGGGAGACCGTGGCGCTGGTGGGCGGCTCCGGCGGCGGCAAGACGACGCTCGTCAACCTGCTGCCGCGGTTCTACTCGCCGACCTCCGGCCGCGTCCTGCTCGACGGCCACGACATCCAGACCCTCACGCTCGACAGCCTGCGCGCGAATCTCGCGCTCGTCAGCCAGGAGGTCGTGCTCTTCAACGACTCGATCTACGCCAACATCGCCTACGGCCGCATGGGCGGCGCCTCCGAGCGCGAAGTCGTTGCCGCGGCCGAAGCCGCGCACGCCCTCGCCTTCATCCGCGAGACGCCCGAGGGCCTGAACACGCTCATCGGCGAGAACGGCCTGCGCCTTTCCGGCGGCCAGCGCCAGCGCCTGGCGATCGCCCGCGCGCTCCTCAAGAACGCGCCGCTGCTGATCCTCGACGAGGCGACTTCCGCGCTCGATTCCGAGTCCGAGCGCCAGGTGCAGGCGGCGCTCGAGACGCTGATGCGCGGGCGCACCACCATCGTCATCGCCCATCGCCTGTCCACCATCGAGCGCGCCGACCGCATCGTCGTGCTCGAGCGCGGCCGCATCGTCGAAGCCGGCCGCCACGCCGAGCTGCTGGCCAAAGACGGCGCCTACGCGCGCCTGTACCGGACGCAATACGCCGCCGAGCGCGCAGCCGCCTGACGAGCGGTCGTATTTCCTAACTAAGCGGCGCTAACACGCTGTTAGAATTGACAAAATGATCAACAAGGGGGTCGACGTCGTATTGGTCAACCCGGGGAGCCTGAAGGCGGTTTATCAGGACCTCGGGCGCGAGCTTTCGGCCATCGAGCCGCCTTCCCTCGCGGGCCTCTTCGCCACCTACCTGCGCCGCAAGGGGGTCTCGGTCGAGATCGTCGATGCCCCGGCGCTCAATCTCGACCCTGCGGCCGCCGCGAAGGTCGTGCACGAGCTCAAGCCCGTGCTCGTGGTGATGGTGGTCTACGGCTTCCAGCCGTCGGCCTCGACGCAGAACATGCCGGCGGCGAGCGAGACCTGCAAGGCGCTCAAGCAGCTCGACCCCGGCATCCGGATCCTGATGACAGGCACCCACGCCGCGGCGCTGCCGGAGCGCACGCTGCGCGAGGAAGCGGTCGACTTCGTCTGCGACCGCGAGGGGCCGGATACGATTCTTGCAACAGTAACTGCTTTAAAAGAAAAAACTTCCAACTTCCGGCGCATCCCGAGCCTCTGGTACCGCGTCGGCGGCGTCGTGATGTCGAATCCCGCGGCGCCGCTCATGGACGATGTCGATGCGGAGATGCCCGGGGTCGCCTGGGACCTGCTGCCGATGCAGAAATACCGCGCGCACAACTGGCACTGCTTCGAGCACATCGGCGAGCGCCAGCCCTACGCCTCGATGCACACCAGCCTCGGCTGCCCCTACAAGTGCAGCTTCTGCTGCATCAACGCGCCGTTCGGCAAGCCCTCGTACCGCATGTGGTCGCCGGAAACGGTGATCGCGGACATCGGCGTGCTGGTGGAGAAGTACGGCGTGCGCAACATCAAGTTCGTCGACGAGATGTTCGTGCTCAATCGCTCGCACGTGCTGGGCATCTGCGAGCGCATCATCGAGCGCGGCTACGACCTCAATATCTGGGCCTACGCGCGCGTCGACACGGTGAAGGACGAGTTCCTGGAGAAGCTGCGCCGTGCCGGCTTCCGCTGGCTCGCGCTCGGCATCGAGTCGGGCAGCAAGCACGTGCGCGACGGCGTCGAGAAGGGCCGCTTCGGCTCGGCCGAGATCCTCAAGGTGGTGCGCAAGATCCAGGACGCCGGCATCAACGTCATCGGCAACTACATCTTCGGCCTGCCCGACGATACCCACGCGACCATGCAGGAAACGCTGGACCTCGCGATCGAAGCCAACTGCGAGTTCGCCAACTTCTATTGCGCCATGGCGTATCCGGGCTCGAAGCTCTATGGGATGGCGCTCGAGCAGCGCTGGGACCTGCCCGCCTCGTGGATCGGCTACTCGCAGCACAGCTACGAGACGCATCCGCTGCGCACCGAGGCCCTCACCAGCGCCGAGGTGCTCAGGTTCCGCGACCAGGCGTTCACGCGCTATTTCACCCATCCGGGATACCTGGATCTCGTGCGCCGGCGCTTCGGCGAGGACGTGCTCTCGCACGTGCAGCAGATGACGCAGGTCGGCCTCAGGCGCAAGCTGCTTGAGGAGGCCGTGGCCGCGTAGTGATCATCACCCGCACCCCCTTCCGCATCTCCTTCTTCGGCGGCGGCACCGACTACCCGGGCTGGTTCCGGCAGCACGGCGGCGCCGTGCTCTCGACCACCATCGACAAGTACTGCTACATCAGCTGCCGCTTTCTCCCGCCGTTCTTCGAGCACCGCCACCGCATCGTGTACTCGAAGATCGAGAACGTGCACGACATCCGCGAGATCGAGCATCCGGCGGTGCGCGCGGTGCTGGACTGGATGCGCTGGGAGCGCGGTCTCGAGGTGCATCACGACGGCGACCTGCCGGCGCGCTCGGGCCTCGGGTCGAGCTCCTCGTTCACGGTCGGGCTGATCCACGCCCTCAACGCGCTGCTCGGCCGCTACGTCTCCAAGGACGAGCTCGCCAACCAGGCGATACACGTCGAGCAGGAGGTGATCCGCGAAAGCGTCGGCTCGCAGGACCAGGTATCCGCGGCCTTCGGCGGCTTCAACCATGTCCGCTTCCGGCGCGACGGCGCCTTCGAGGTGGCGCCGGTCATCCTGCCGCGCGAGCGCCGCGCGGAGCTGCAGCGCCACCTGATGCTGTGTTTTACCGGCCTGTCGCGCTACAGCTCCGAGGTCGCAAAGTCCACGATCGACAACCTCGCCGCGCGTGAGACCGAGCTCACGCGCATGGCGCAAATGGTGGAGGAGGCGATCCGCATCCTCGCGACGCCCTCGACGCCGATCGCCGAGTTCGGCCGCCTGCTGGACGAGGCCTGGCAGCACAAGCGCAGGCTGTCTGACAAGGTTTCGACTTCCCAGGTGGATGAGTTTTATGAAACCGCAAGATCGGCGGGCGCCATCGGCGGCAAGCTGATGGGCGCGGGCGGCGGCGGCTTCATGCTGCTCTTCGTGCCGCCCGAGCTGCAGTCGAAGGTGCGCTCGCGGCTCGCCAAGCTCGTGCACGTGCCCTTCGAGTTCGAGTCCGACGGCAGCCGCGTCGTGCTCTACCAGCCCAATGGACTCTAGGATCTTCGTCGCTGGTCACGGCGGTCTCATCGGCTCGGCGCTGGTGCGCATGCTCGGGGCCCGCGGCTGCAGGAACGTCATCACGCGCACGCGGGCAGAGCTCGACCTTTCAGATCTTATTTCTGTAAGAAGATTTTTTGAAGAACAGCATCCGGACTTTGTCCTCTTGGCAGCCGGCCGTGTCGGCGGCATCGTCGCGAACCGCGACTGCCCCGCGGACTTCCTCTCGGAGAACCTCGCGATCCAGTCCAACGTCATCGGCGCCGCGCACCGGGCCGGCGTGCGGCGGCTGATCTTCTTCGCCTCCTCGTGCATGTACCCGCGCGAGGCGGGCCAGCCCATGGCCGAGGCGGCGCTCTTCAGCGGCCGGCCCGAGGAGACGAGCATGGGCTACGCGGTCGCCAAGATCGCGGGAACGCAGCTCTGCCTCGCCTTCAACCAGCAGCACGGCGGCAAGCGCTTCGTGCCCGTCATCCCGAACAGCGTCTACGGCCCCCACGACAACTTCGACCCGGCGAGCGGCCATGTGCTCGCGGCCCTGGTCGCGCGCTTCCATGCCGCCAAGGCGAAAGGCGCGGCGAGCGTGACCCTGTGGGGAAGCGGCAAGCCGCGGCGCGAGTTCCTCTACGCCGACGACCTCGCCGAGGCGTGCTGGCTGCTGCTGAACGCCGACCTTTCCAGCGTCGATCTGCCGCTCAACATCGGTCCCGGGGCCGACATCAGCGTGCGCGAGCTCGCCTCGACCATCGCCGATACCGTCGGCTACCGCGGCAAGGTCGAGTGGGACACCTCGATGCCCGACGGCGCGCCGAAGAAGCTTCTCGACAGCAGCCGCATGAACCGGCTTGGGTGGCAGGCGCGAATGCCCCTCGCCGAGGGTGTGCGCAAGACCTACGATTGGTACCGCGCCCATGCATAAGTACGAAGGCAGGGGAATCCAGAGCCTGGGGGCGCATGACGAGCCGTTCTGCGTCGAGCTCTTCCGCCGCATGCTGCGCATCCGCCGCATCGAGGAGGAGATCGAGCGGCGCTACCACCAGGACCAGATGAAGACGCCGATCCATCTCGTGATCGGCCAGGAAGCGACCGCGGTCGGCTGCTGCGCCGCGCTGCGCCCTACGGACCTTGCCTACTCGAGCCATCGCACGCATGGCGTGTACCTCGCCAAGGGCGGCGACCTGCGCGCCATGCTCTCCGAGATGCATTGCCGCGCCAACGGCTGCGCCGGCTCGCGCGGCGGCTCGATGCACCTCATCGACTTCGGGGTCGGCATGGCGGGCACTTCGGCCATCGTCGCCGGCTCCGTGCCGCTCGCCACCGGCGCGGCGCTCGCCGCGAAGATGCAGCGCGCGGACCGCGTCGTCACGGTGTTCTTCGGCGAGGCGGCGACCGAGGAAGGCGTGGTGTCCGAATGCCTCAACTTCGCCGCCCTCAAGAAGCTGCCGATCATTTTCTTCTGCGAGAACAACTTCTACTCGGTGCAGTCGCCCATGGGCCCGCGGCAGGCGCCGCGCGAGCTCGACCGCTGGGCGGCCGCGCATGCGATGCCTTCCGTGCGCGTCGACGGCATGAACGTGCTGGAAGTCTTCGACGCGGCGAAGCAGGCCGCGGCTCGCGCGAAGCAGGGCGACGGCCCGACATTCATCGAGGCGCGCGTGTACCGCTATCGCGCCCACGGCGGCGCCGGCGACGACAGCAAGACCGGCTATCGCCCGATCGCCGAGCGCGAAGCCTGGGAGAAGTTGGATCCAGTGGAGGGGCTCAGTGCGCTCCTGAAAGACTTGAATCGGAAAGCGATGGAGGATGAGATCCGGCGCGAGATTCTCGAGGCATTCGAGCATGCGCTGAACAGCGCCGACCCCACGGAAGAAGACCTCTACAGGCACGTCTATGCCGTGGGATGAGGGCCTCGTCAACTCGCTCGTCTACGACGCGCCCAGCCCGTCGGAAGGCCGGGTGCTCGCCTATCCGAAGGCAGTCAACGAGGCGCTCGACATCGCGCTCGGCCGCGACGAGCGCGTCTTCGTGCTGGGGCAGGGCGTCGACGACCCGAGCGCGATGTTCGGCTGCACGCGCGGGCTGAAGGAGAAGTACGGCGCCGAGCGCGTCTTCGACACGCCGGTCGCCGAGGAAAGCATGACGGGCGTCAGCACCGGCGCGGCGATGAACGGCATGCGGCCGGTCCTCATGCACAACCGCCCCGACTTCATCCTGCTCGCCTTCAACCAGCTCGTGAACCACGCCTCGAAGATGCACTACATGGACAACGGCAAGACCACCGTGCCGCTGGTCATCTGGGCGGCGATCGGCCGCGGCTGGGGCTCGGGGTCGCAGCACTCGCAGGCCATCCAGGGGCTGCTGCTGGGCGTGCCGGGCCTGAAGATCGTGATGCCGAGCACGCCGCACGACGCGAAGGGCCTGCTCCTTTCGGCGATCGCCGACGACAATCCCGTGCTGGTGTTCGAGCACCGCTGGCTCATGAAGAAAGACGGGGTCGTGCCCGAGGCGCACTACGCGATTCCGCTGGGCAAGGGCATCTACCGGCGCCGCGGCACGCAGCTCACGATCGCCGGCGCCTCGCACGCCATCGAGCTCGCGCAGCAGGCGGCGAACAAGCTCGCGCCCGAGGGCATCGACTGCGAGGTCATCGACCTGCGCACGGTGAAGCCGCTCGACCAGGCGATCCTCGAGGAGTCGCTCGCGAAGACCGGTCGGCTGCTCGTGGTCGATACGTCGTGGATGATGGGCGGGGTCTGCGCCGAGATCGGCTGCCTCGCCGCGGAGAAATGGTTCCACCTGCTTAAGGGGCCGGTACGCCGCCTCGGCCTGCCCGACGTGCCCTCGCCGGCGGGCTACGCGCTCGAGCAGTTCTACTACCCGAACGTCGAGCGCATCGGCGCCGTCATCCGCGAGATGTGCCGCTGATGTTCTACGAGCTCGCGAGCAGCTCCTGGGGCAGCGAGGAGATCGAGGCGATGCAGCGCGTCATCTCGAGCGGCATGTTCACCATGGGCGAGAACGTGCGCCGCTTCGAGGAAGACTTCGCGCGCAAGTTCGGCACGAAGCACGCGCTGATGGTGAGCTCCGGGTCCACCGCGAACCTCGTCGGCGTCGCCGCGCTCTTCTATGCCGGCAAGCGCCCGCTCGAGCGCGGCGACGAGGTCATCGTGCCGGCGATTTCCTGGTCGACCACCTACTATCCGCTGCAGCAGTACGGCCTGCGGCTTCGCTTCGTCGACGTCGAGCTCGACACGCTCAACATCGACGTCTCGAAGCTCGAGCAGGCGCTTACCCCGCGCACCCGCATGGTGGTGGCGGTGAGCATCCTCGGCAATCCGTGCGCGCTCGACGTCCTGCGCGCGTTCTGCGACAAGCACCGCCTGGTCCTCTTCGAGGACAACTGCGAGTCGATGGGCGCGAGCCTGAACGGCAAGCAATGCGGCACCTTCGGCGACCTGGGCACCTTCAGTACCTTCTTCTCGCACCACATCTCGACCATGGAGGGCGGGGTGCTGGTGACCGACGACACCGAGCTCTACCATGTCGCGAAGAGCATCCGGGCGCATGGGTGGACTCGGGATCTGCCTTCGGATACCACTGTTTTCGAGAAAAAAGACGACGACTTCTACGAGGCCTATCGCTTCATCCTGCCGGGCTACAACGCGCGGCCGCTCGAGCTCTCCGGCGCGATCGGCGTGGAGCAGCTGAAGAAGCTTGACCGCATGGTCGAGGTGCGCCGCAGGAACGCGGAGCTCTTCGTCGGCCTGATGCAGGGGGACGAGCGCTTCATCATCCAGCGCGAGAACGGCCGCAGCTCGTGGTTTGCTTTTACGATCGTTCTGAATCCGGAATGCGATCTGCAAAGAGCGAAGATCATGAACGCGCTGAAGGAGGCCGACATCGGCTACCGCATCATCACCGGCGGCTGCTTCCTGCGCCACGACGTCATCAAGTACTTCGACTACGACTGCGTGGGCGAGATGCGCAATGCCGACCTCGCGCACGATCGCGGCTTCTTCGTCGGCAATCACCCGCGCGAGCTGCGGCCGCAGATCGAGCGCCTGCGCGCCGTCCTCGACGCGGCGGCGCGCTAGGCCGGTGGACGCCATCGTCCTCGCCGGCGGCCTCGGCACCCGCCTTCGCCCGCTGGTGAGCGACGTGCCCAAGCCCATGGCGCCGGTGAAGGGCCGGCCTTTCCTCGAGCTGCTGCTCGAGTACTGGATCGGGCAGGGCGTGCGCCGTTTCGTGCTTTCGGTAGGCTATCTCGCCGAGCGCGTCACCGGGCACTTCGGCACGCACTGGCGCGGCGCCGAAATCGACTACGCGGTGGAGCAGCAGGCGCTGGGCACCGGGGGAGGGCTGCTGCTCGCGGCCGCGAAAGCGACGACGAAAGACGTTCTGGTCATGAATGGGGACACCTACTTCGCCGTGCCTCTGACGGACTTGCAGGGCTTTCACCGCGAATGCCGCGCGGACTGGACGCTGGCGCTGTTCCGCTCGAGCGACGCGAAGCGCTACCAGGGGATGGGACTGGAGACGGACGGACGCGTTTCCACCCTCGTCGGAGAGCTCGCGAATGGCGGCATCTACCTGTTCAACCGCGAGAAATTGCAAGGCGTTCCATGGCAGGCGGGCCAGCGCTTCAGCCTCGAGAGCGACCTGCTGCCGCATGCGCTGCGCAACGGCTGGCGCGTCTATGGGCGCGAGTTCGACCGGCCTTTCGTCGACATCGGCGTGCCGCAGGATTACCAGAGCGCAGGGGCCATCATCCAATGAAGATCCTCGTCACCGGCGGCGCCGGCTACCTCGGCTCGATCCTGGTCCCCGACCTCCTCGCGGCGGGCCACGAGGTCACCGTGCTGGACAACTTCATGTTCCGGCAGGGCAGCCTCAACCAAGTCTGCTACCACCCGAAGTTCAAAGTGGTGAAGGGGGACATACGTGTTGAAGAAGTAATGGTTGGGTTGCTAAAAAAAGTAGATGCAGTCATCCCCCTGGCCGCTCTGGTCGGCGCGCCGCTGTGCAACCAGGACCCCGTGGGCGCGACCACCACCAACCGCGACGCGATCCTGATGATGCTGAAGCTGCTGTCGCCTTCGCAGCGGGTGCTGATGCCGACCACCAACAGCGCCTACGGCACCGGCGAGAAGGGCAACTTCTGCACCGAGGACTCGCCGCTGCGGCCGATCTCGCGCTATGCGATCGAGAAGGTCGAGGTGGAGAAGCACCTGATGCAGCACCCGAACGCGATCAGCTTCCGCCTCGCCACGGTGTT